>JAFUTN010000002.1 GCA_017484225.1 Alphaproteobacteria bacterium | reverse complement strand
CAAGGAGATTGCGACGGTCGTTTCACTCCCTCGCAATGACACTCCATACCTTATGGTCGTTTCACTCCCTCGCAATGACGTTTCCTACCTTACGGTCATTCCGAGGAGCGTAGCGACGTGGGAATCCCTCAAGATGACAGTGGATATTTTTTCACTCAAAAATCCATTCAATCATATTTTCGTTGTCATTTGAGGTTAGTTCGTCCGCTTCCGGCAGAGTGTAGCGGAGTTTTATTCTTGCACACACATCTTTATTGGTGGCATACCAGCCGTCGTCACACTCTATCACACTGCCGTCTGTCGGGCGATTATGACAAAATTTTCCACTCCAATAATAGCCGGAACTGTCGCAATTATCCTCACCTGCAAGAACTACACTTGAACTGATATCTGTAGGTGTGTAGACATATTTTCCGTCAACCCTACTTTCCACTATATATTCTTTGAATAATTCTTTTACTCTATCACAATTATCTCCGCGACAAATGATTTTTGCTTTTTTCAATGTTGATGGATAAGCTCCTAAAGAATCAGAACTCATAGTGGCGATTTTATCTGAAATTATAATAGTTTTCAGAGGAGCTCCTTCAAATGCTTGAGCTCCGATATAGGTTAAATTAGCAGGTAACTCTATTGTTCTGATTTGCGAACTACTGAAAGCATCAAAGCCGATACTGGTAATAGAATCACCTAAGGATATTTGTTTGATGGATCCTGTGGTATAAAACGCCCCTTCACCGACATTGGTTACCCCTTGAATATCCACCGATTTAATCTGACTTTGATATTCCAACCACGGACTGTCTGATGTGCATGGCTTTGACTGTGGGCAACGCGGGTTAAAATTACTCATTTTTCCGCTGCCGGTTATTTTCATATTTCCTTCGCTGTCAAGAGTTGCCGTGCAATCGGCACCGCAAGTCCATGTCCCGACAATTCCGGCAGTTTCGGCATTTGCCTGTGTGGCAAAAAAAATTAACGCTATCGCAAATATTAAATGTTTCATCTCAAACATCCTCTTCATCTAAAAAAGTTAATAAAAAAGCCACCTAAATCGGTGGGCGGATGTTGACAAACCATGTACCATAATGGCTCGGCGTTTTCGCGCAAATAGCCTTATCACACCGACATCCGCTCAAAATACTGTGAACGAATTATCGGCAATTAAAGTCATTAAAATGACTATGGTACATAGGGTTGTCACGCCCTAAAGCGTATTTTTTTACACTCTGCAGCTAATTTAACAAAATAAAAAAGGAATGTAAAGAATTTATATTTCACAATGGCCCTTAAGCTCATCATCAAGACGATTTTCTTTTATTCCGAACGGGTCTTGATGAATAATAATGAACGCATTTTGATAAGCATTACTTATTTTTTGTTCTACATCATCAGAAATTTGGTGAGCGGCAAACAAAGTTTTGTTTCCGTCTATCTCCAAATGCAATTCAATAAACATTCTGGCTCCGGACACACGTGTTCTTAAATCGTGAAATCCTTTTACCTCCGGAGTGGAAGAGATTATTTCCGTCAGGTGTTTTTTGATGTTTTCATCAACTTCTTTATCGGTTATTTGAGAAACGGCCTCATAGGCAAGAATAACGGCATTCCATATCAAATAAACGGAAATTCCGGCTGCCGTTACAATATCTATCCACCACCAACCGAAATATTTTACGGCAAGTAAAGACAAAATAATGGAAAAATTAGTGAGAACATCAACGGTAAAATGTGCGCTTTCAGCTTCAATGGCCAAAGACTTTGTTTTTTTTGCCACATATTTTTGAAAAGTTATTAAAGCAAGAGTGATTACTAAACTTGCTATCATTACGGCAATACCGGCATTTGTTTGCCTTATTTCCACAGGATTTATAAAACGATTGATACCGTCATATAAAATAAAACTTCCCGAACCGACGATAAAAGCGGCTTGCAACAAGGCACTTAATGATTCTGCTTTTCCGTAGCCGTAACGATGTTTGTCACTAAACGGAAGGTTTGAATAATGAACGGCTATCAAAGATATGCCGGAAGAAAACATATCCGTAAGGCTGTCAATTAATGAAGAAATTACGGAAAGAGAACCGGTAAAAAAAGCCGCACCGGCTTTCAGCAGACACAAAAACACCGATACGAACAAACCAGCACCGGCTGCATAAGTCTTTAATTTATTTTCGCTCAAATTGCTCAAGAATTTTCTCCATATCGTTTTCAGATACCACAACAGCTTTTCCGGTTAAATATTTTGCCAAAAGCTGTAAGTGTTTGTTTTGATTTTTATCATTAAATTTGTAGGTTACAAAACTCTTACCCGCAGTTTGATAAAAAGATAAGGTTACCGAATTATTATCTTCGGCAAAAAGGGTTGAGGAAATAATCGGTTTTTCTGTTACGTTGAAAGGTTCAACCTTTTTTATTTCGGTATTCAATAAATATTTAACCAAAAGCAACAGGCTGTTTTCGTTTTTGATATATTCGGCGGCAGAAAGGCGGCCGTAGCGCAAATCCCACAGGTTAGAGTATGTCCATTTGCGCCAATCTGCGTTCATATCTATAAAATCAGCCTTGATTTCCCAGACTTGAAATTGGTTTGGAAACTTTATGTATGCTGCTTTTGCTCCGCGTCCCAAATCAACATTAATGTCTCCCAGTTCAAATTCTTGAATGGTGTTTTCAGCACTGCTCAGGCTTATTTCCATTGCCAGTGAATTTTTGTCCTCAATCGGGGTAAGATGAAACATTCGCAAATTTTCGGCTTTGTTGCTTTTGCGAGCAAAAAATGTTGCATCTGACAGTGTGGTTAATAAATAACGAATTCGCTCTTGATAGACAGGCAAATCCGGAAATTCTTGTAAAACCCATAAATTATAGTTTTTGCTGAAAGTCAGAGTGTTTTTGTTAGTTGCTAATTTTATGGTGTTAATGTTATTAATTTTTTCACTTATTTCCGGAAAGGCTTTTTTGCCGTAATAAGCATCAACCGAACTCTTATTAACCATATAAACCGAGAAAGCACCGAGGGCAAAAACAGCAATACAAACAGCCCCAAGCTTCAGAAGTTTTTTATCCGGCGCAAAACCAAAATTCAGTGCTTTTTTTTGCCGCAGTAATTTGCAGATTGCCACCATAAGTAAAACAACTGCAAATATTAAAGGCAAGAGAAAAATATTGAAAAATGTGGCAATATTTGACACGCGATTTATGCCGGCATAGGCATTCATGCGAATGTTGCCGAGTTGATTTTTCAGCTCATTCAGATTTTGTCTGACTTTTGCAATGGCGGCAAGTTCGTCGGCAGAAAAAGTGTCTCTTCCTTCAAAATTTTTCTTGTTCCAAACCTCATCCAACCCCTTTTTTGCCCATTCAATCTTTTCAAATATTTTTTGTTCTTGCTGTGAAAATTGCAACGAATTTATGCGGCGCATATTTTCTAAATCTTTAAAAGAACGGTCTTTTTGCTGTTTTCCTCTTAAAGCAATCAGGTCAAAATTTTCTGTCAGGTAATCCAAGGAATTTAAAATAAAATCAGCATTATCAAAAGTGTTTATTAAATATTCGGATTCCAACAAACTTTTTTGCGTTGCCCAAAAGCGGTCATAAATAAAGTCACTGTCGCCGATAACAATCATGTCAAAAGGATTGTTTTTTTCCAAGCCTTTAACCTCGGCGGCAATAAATTTTTGATTATCATCCGGCTGAAAATAATGCAGAATCTCGCGCGGATTTAATCCGTCAACAACAACTTTTGTCGTCATAAGCTGAGAAATATCGCCTGCTTTTATGAGCGGAACAAAATCTACTTTTTTATTTTTAAAGGCTTCGGCATCAGGCATAATAATGCCGACGGAGGCAAACATTATTTCGTTCAAGTTCTTTGATACCGGATGATTGGGATTCATGTCATTCGGTTTTATTTTGAATTGAATAATATCCTGAGTAAACGTCGGGTTTGTTTTGTAATTGTCGGTTGCATCAACCGTCACGGAATTAAGCAGGTCGGCAACAACATATTCGCTGTAAAATTTGATGCCCCAAAATTTTTCCAAATCTCCCAAATCTGAATGGTTGAGACGATTATTCATCAAAGAATACAGGCGTTCCGATTCATTTGCCGGATCAAGAATCAAGAGAATTTTTCCGTTATTTTTTGAATATTCTTTGATTTTTTGCGAAAATTCTTTATCAACTCCAAACGGCGAAATAATAACCAATGCATCAAATTTTTTTGCAAAATCATCCGGTTTTGTGATGTTAACGATATTGTAGGTATCAAGCACTAAATCCACTATTTTCCACTGAGCGGAAATGGCGGCACCGTCATCTGACGTGGTTCCGAAAACAGGCAAACCTGAAAGCACACCTATGGTCTTTTTTTTGTGATACATTTGATATATTTTAGAAGTTATATCCTGTTCCAGAGCAGAGAATCGTTCTTGCGCAAAAAACGGAATAACTTTTTTGTTTTGCAAAGTGTCTTCAACAGTTAAACCGAAAAGGGCATTTTGATTAAGGTCAATCAGCGGAATTGGCTGCAATCCGTCGGCAATGGCAATGTCTTCATCTTCGCTTAAAAAATCCGGATTATAGATTTTATAATCAAATTTGCCGTCTGAAGCATCTTTGTATTTTTGTAATAAAATGCGAATGTTATCAAACATATTGCGCAAATTTGAGTTTCGCTGTTCCAAAATCGGAGAAAAATACAGCTTTGCCAACACCGGTTCCGGCAAATTTTTTAAGATTGTTTCGGTGTTTTCGGTAAGCGTGAAAATTTTTTCCTGTGTTGCATCAAACCGGATATTGCGGCTTAAGTTGTTGGCAAGAATATTAATGCCGAAAAATCCGAATAACAACATTAGCCATGATGTTATGTAATAGCCTTTTTTGTTTGATTTAAGCCATCCGGAAGTTCCGGCAGTGCGAAAATTTATGATTAATATGGTGGTGAAATTGAAAAAGCAGATAATTGAAGTAAAGAAAACAACATCCCGTAATTCCAAAAGTCCGCGGCTCAGCGTGTCAAAGTGATTTATAAAGCTAAATGAGGCAATAACGTCTATAATGGCATCAGGCAAAAATAAGCGGAATACCGATAATATATATTCAATTCCGCTCCAGAAAAAGAACAAATTGGCAATTACGGCTAATACAAGAGCAATAACCTGATTTTTGGTTAAAGCCGACATTGTTTGTGAAATGGCAATCATACAACCGGCCAAAACAAAACTTGCCAAGTATCCCAGCATAATTACTCCGTTATCCGGATTGCCCAAAATATTTACGCTTATCCAAAATGTTGCGGTCAACAACAGAGCTATTCCGCAAAAAATCCATGAAGCAAAAAATTTTCCCAACACCAGTTGTGTAACGGAAACCGGCATGGTTATGATTTGAACTATGGTGTTGTTACGAAATTCTTCAGCCCAGAGTCTCATGGAAATACCGGTGATAAAAAGCAAAAAAATCCACGGTTGAAATTCAAACATGGAAAATAAATCGGCTTGTCCGCGATTGATAAAATCACCGAAATAAACGGCAAACGAGCCGTTGAGAACCAGAAAACTGATTAAATATACATAAGCCAAAGGAGAAACAAAGTAACGAATCAACTCGTTTTTAGCTACAATCCAAATTTTTTTCATGATGATTACTCCTTAACGGTTAATTTTCGGAAAGCATCTGCAAGCTGCTTGGTTTTGGTTTGCTTCAATATATCTTCTAAAGTTCCGTCGGCCAAAATTTTTCCCTGATTAAGCAATATAATACGATTACATACGGTTTCGGCTTCTTCCAACAGATGTGTGGAAATAATTATGGTTTTATTTTCGGCCATTTGTTTAATTAAGCTGCGAATATGGTCTTTTTGGTTGGGGTCAAGACCATCTGTCGGTTCGTCAAGCAACAAAACAGGCGGATTTCCCAAAATGCTTTGCGCAAATCCGACACGCCGGCGATAACCTTTAGACAGAGTTTCTATTTTTTGGTTAACAACATTTTCTATATTTGCAATGCGTATGGCATTGTTTAATTCCGGTTTTGCAACATTGCGCAGTTCTGCCATATATTTTAGGAACATTTTAACGCTTAAGTCCGGATAAAGAGGGGAACCTTCCGGTAAAAAACCGATATTTTCTTTGGCAAAAAGCGGGTATTCGGCAATATTTTTACCTAAAATCTCTATTTTTCCGGATGTTGGAGCCAAGTAACCGGCAATCATGTTCATTAATGTGGATTTTCCGGCTCCGTTTGGTCCCAAAAGGGCAATAATATCACCTTTTTGTGCTGTAAAAGTAAGATTATCGGATGCTTTTATCTGTCCGTAAACTTTTGTTATTTGCGATATTTGCAGTGTAATTTCGCGCAGTTCGTAATTGAGATTTTCTTTTTTATTTTTCATCAAAAATTTCTCCTCCGCTCATCGGTTCATAAGCACCTGTTGTTGTCGGGTAAGTAATCGGCAATCCGTTTAATCGGCGAACGGCATTAAATGCGGTTATTTGCGCTCCCACAGACTCATCAAATGCATAAAAGTCAGAAAGTTTGCAGACCGTAAACGGCGCAAAAAAATGCTTAATTTGTCGCACCAACGACGGATTTTTTGTTCCGGCACCTGATAGATAAATATACTCCGGTTTTTCCGTTAAAAAAGTATCGGCAGCTTTTTTGATTGCTTGGGCAATAAAAGAGGTTGCGGTTGCCGCACCGTCTTCCAGTGATAATCCTTCCAAATGTTCCTTTTTATCGGCAAAACACATAATATCCAGCGATTTAGGCGGTTGTTTTTGCAAAATTTTGTGGTGCAAAAGACTTTCTGTTATTTGTTGATGATTTTTGCCGGTTGCGGCAAGTTTTCCGTTGTAATCAGTGAGCATATTGGCATGACGAAAAGTCCAGTCTTCTATCATTGCCATGCAAGGAGCGCAATCAAAAGCAATAATTTCACCGGTTTCGTGCAAAAATATTAAGCTGCACACCGCATCAAGATTAATAAAAAGTGTCGGTTTAGGTAAATTTTGCCCGATTGCTCCGAAAAAAGCCGGAGACAAAGGTGATGCCTGACCGCCGGAGAGTAAGTCTGCTTTGTGAAAGTGAGTAATTATTTTGCGTTGCAAAAGACGGCTTAATTCATGACCTTTTTCAAGTTGATATGAACATTTTTCTGCCGGATTGTTTAATATGGTAAGTCCGTCAACACCGATAATATCTATATTTTCTTTCTCCAACTCATTTTGAATTATCCGAGCATAAAAATCGGTTATTTCCGCTTCCAACTCGGCAATTTGCGGATTTTGCTCCATTTCGGACAGAGTCAAACCTCTTTTGGCTATGATTTTGCGTATATCTATGCACAATTTTTCCGGATACACAAACTGACGTGTTCTTTTAACTTCACGAATGTCTAATCCGTCAGTATCGGCAACCGCGGTTTCAACGTAATTGAGTGATGCTCCTCCGAACAGTCCAAGCGATTTTAAGTGTTTTATTGTCATATAAATCAATCTCTTTTGTTGCAATACGCAAATTATATGTTATCATGCGTTAAAATTTAGTTATGAAGGAACAAACAGATGTCTCAGTTTAAGTCAGAATTTTTGAATATAATGTCGGAACGCGGTTTTTACAACCAATGCACAAATATTGACGGTTTTGATGCCTATTTGGCAGAATGTGAAAGCAAAGGTAAACCGGCTGTGGGTTATTTGGGTTCAGATCCTACCGGCGACAGTTTGCACGTTGGACACATTGTGCCGTTGATGATGCTTCGTTGGTTTCAAAAATGCGGGCATAAACCTTTGACTTTGGTCGGAGGTGCAACCGCTCGTATCGGAGATCCGTCGGGAAAAGATAAATTGCGTCCGTTTTTGGATGAAGATACTTTAGCTCACAATATTGAAGGTTTAAAAAAATCTTTTTCCAAGTTCTTGCATTTCGGTAACGGTGCGACAGATGCCGTTATGGTGGACAACTGGGACTGGTTTAAGGATATTAATTATTTGGCTTTTTTGCGTGATATAGGCACTTGCTATTCGGTTAACCGGATGTTGACGATGGATAGCGTTAAAAGCCGCTTGGAACGTGAACAACCGATGTCTTTTTTGGAATTTAATTATATGCTTTTGCAAGGATATGATTTTTGCGTATTGCTGCAAAAATACGGTTGCCGCGCACAAATTGCCGGTGCGGACCAATGGGGAAACATTACCTCGGGAACAGAACTCGGTCGCAGACGTTATGATACCGAATTATTCGGTTTTACCAGTCCGATTATTACGGATTCCGCAGGCAAAAAAATGGGTAAGTCGGAAGGCAATGCCGTGTGGATAAACGAAGAAAAACTGCCATCATATAACTACTACCAATATTTTCGCAATATCGGAGATGCCGAAGTCGGAAAGTGTTTACGTATTTTTACCGATTTACCGATGGACGAAGTGCGTCGTTTAGAGGCATTGAAAGACAAAGAAATTAATGAGGCAAAGAAGATTTTGGCGTTTGAAGCAACAAAAATTTGCCGTGGAGAAACCGAAGCGAAAAATGCTATGGAAACAGCCGTTAAGGCTTTTGAACAAGGAATTGCCGGCGGAGAACTTCCGGTGATTAATGTTGATTTAAATAGCGGAATCGGTGTTTTGGATGCTTTTTTGCAGATAGGGTTTGTGGCCAGCAAGGGAGAGGCGCGCCGCCTGATTAAACAAGCCGGACTGAAAATTAATGATAAGCCGATAACAGATGAAAATTATGTGATTACCGAATCAGATAAAATTGACGGAGCGGTTAAACTTTCGCAAGGCAAAAAAAAGTTCGGATTGATAAAATAAGTTTTGTGCCGCCGGAAAATCCGGCGGTTTTTTCGTCTTTACATTCTACTACTTTTTTGATAAGTTCTTAATTGAGGTGCGACAAAAACGTTCCTCAGGGCGTCAGAACCCTATGACTAAATAGTCGCAGTATCGGCGACTTAAAATATATGCCGATAATTCGTTCTGTTTTTGAGCGGATGTCGGTGCAATAAGGCTTTTGAGCGCGAAACCGCCGAGCCGTTCATTTAGTCACGGTTTCTGAACATCCGCCCACCGATTTAGGTGGCTTTTTTGTTAACTTTTTTTAAATGAAGAGGATGTTTGAGATGAAACATTTAATATTTTTGAGTTTAGCTTTGTTAATGTGCGCAAATTCAGCAACGGCTGCCGAAAATCCGAGCGGAACTTGCGGCACAAATTGTAATTGGGTGCTGGAAAACGGCAAACTCTCCATAACCGGCGGTGCTAACGGTGAAGTCGGCACCATGGATGACTATTCCGTAACTGACGACGGAACAACCGGAAATATTCCTTGGTGGAATTATAAAGGCTCAATCACTTCGGTTGAAATTTCCGGTGTAGAAAATATCGGTGTAAACGCTTTGAAAATGGTTGGAAGCGTGAGAGATGTGAGTATCGGCGATTCTGTAACTCAGATAGGTAGTTCGGCGTTCTACGGAACTCAAATATCCTCAGTAGTCGTTCCGGATTCGGTGACGGATATCAGTTGGGCCGCTTTTTTGAGCAGTAGTTTAACATCTTTAACTGTTCCCGATACGGTTGAAGGTTTGGACGGAAGAGTTGTCGGAGATTGGATGAACCGTGTGCAAATAATTTGTAAAGGAGGTGAAGAATCTTGTGAAAACATCAGAAGCCAGCTTAAAAATTATCGCTATTATGATCATCAAAATTTGGTATGGAAAGTTAAAGACATCTCAGACAAAGTGGTTTTAGCAAACGAATTGCAGTGCAACGGCGAAAAATATTATTGGAACGGGCAACAATGCAATCGGCGTAATGAAGAAGGAAATATTGATTGTGCGGAAGGATGGTATGCCACCAATAAAGATGTGTGCGCAAAAATAAAACTCCGCTATACTCTACCTGAAGCAGACGAGGCAACCAGCAACGATAACGAAAATATGATTGAGTGGATTTTTGAGTAAAAAATATCCACCGTCATCTTGAGGGATTCCCACGTCGCTACGCTCCTCGGAATGACCGTAAGGTAGGAAACGTCATTGCGAGGGAGTGAAACGACCATAAGGTATGGAGTGTCATTGCGTGGGAGTGAAACGACCGTCGCAATCTCCTTGAACAAAGATCTCCTGTTTCTGGAACTAAGTCTATTGTTACGCACTGCATAATAACAAACCCTTTCTTGCTTAAAAAAGATCTTTACGGGGATTCCCACGTCGCTACGCTCCTCGGAAT
>JAFUTN010000040.1 GCA_017484225.1 Alphaproteobacteria bacterium | reverse complement strand
TCGCTACGCTCCTCGGAATGACCGTAAGGTAGGAAACGTCATTGCGAGGGAGTGAAACGACCATAAGGTATGGAGTGTCATTGCGAGGGAGTGAAACGACCGTCGCAATCTCCTTGAACAAAGATCTCCTGTTTCAGGAACAGAGTCTATTGTTACGCACTGCATAAAAACACACACTTTCTTGCTTAAAAAAGATCTTTACGGGGATTTCGCTAATCGCTCAACCCCTCAAGATGACAGCGAAATATTAATTTGCCGAGATTATCGGTTATTGCACCGCAATCCCGATAATGACAGGAAGAAAAATGCGCCCGATAATGCTATTTGTTTATTATGTGCAAAAAATGATTGTTACTCTATACAATGCTCGGACAAATGTTTATACTAAAACCTGTTTTTAACGACCTTTAGGAGACTATATTATGAAAAAAATTTTGAGTGCGGTTGTGGTTTGCTCTGCTCTTTGCTTGGCAAACACCGCAAATGCCGTTGACAGCACCGGTGGTTGCGGATTAGGTTCTATGGCTTGGAGAGGTCAATCCGGTATTATTCCGCAATCTTTAGCCATAACCACTAACAACTGGTTTTCCAACACTATCGGCGTAACTTTGGGAACTTCCGGATGTGACCCTAACGGCCGCGTTTCCGGCGGAACCGGCAGAATGACTCTTGCCTTTTTGCAAGACAACATGGAGCAGTTTGCCATGGATGCTGCCGCAGGTAAAGGTGAAACCATTGAAACTCTGGCCGGCATATTGAATGTTGACAGCGAAAAATTCGGTCACGAAGTTCAACAGCAGTTTGCATACATTTTCCCGAATGACAATGTGGAAGCCGCTGAAGTTACTTTGAAGCTGATGGAAATTGCCGAAGCTTAATTTTATAATTTCAAAATAAGGAATAAAAAAGAACCGTTCCGCTTCGCTTGATGATTTCCGGAACGGTTTTTTGCTAAATGATATGCGAAAATTTTCATCTTGTTTGATTTCAGTGTTTTTTACGCTTTTTTGTTCAGTCGCTGCAGCTGAAAATTTGGCGTATTCAGATGAATGGCTCAAGCTCTTGCACTACCGCAAAACCTCTTTTTCCGGCTACAAAGGATTAGCGGAAAATCCGGAATTTTATGTTGCTGCCGAAAAAGGACGCTATAATCCGGAGCTGGAACTTAAAGCGGAAATTAAAAAATTCAATGAAGCAAACAATCAGGATAAATGCCGTTTTCCGGCGCGTTTTAATTTTTTGCATACAAAAGAATTGGTAACCGGAAATTTAGATAATTGTTTGGAATATCAACACTTTATGGGAGATGTTAAACCTAACGGTATAACACTTCTTTTTACTAATGCTTATATGAATAATCCGGCGTCATTGTTCGGACACACCCTTATCAGAATAGATACCAAACGCAAAGGCACGCAAATGTTGGCCCACGGCTCAAATTTCGGAGCAAACTCCGGCACCGAATACGGATTTATGTTTGCGTTCAAAGGGTTGCTCGGCGGATATGACGGTGTATACAGCATTATGCCGTATTGGGAAATTATCAATACATACAACAATATAGAAAACCGCGATATTTGGGAATATAAACTCAATTTAAGCGCAGATGAGCAACAAAAATTTGTTGACCATTTATACGAAATGCGCTCGGCAAAAATCCGCTATTATTTTTTGCGCAAAAATTGTTCGTATATGATTTTGGAACTTTTGGAAGCCGTTCGTCCGGAACTTGAGATAACCGATAAATACCACGCTTGGGTAATTCCTTTGGATACGCTGAAAACAATTCGGGATATTCCGGATTTAATCGGCGAAATAAATTATCGCCCTGCTCGCCTCACAAAAATAAAACACAGCTTGAATAATATGTCATCCCAGCAATACGGTGCCTTTATCAAGGCAGTAAAAAATGCCGATTTTGAGAACTCTGACTTGAGTGAAACGGAATATTCCGAAGTTTTGGAAACTGCCTACCAATATTTTCAATATCAATACATAGATAAAAATTTGGAACTGCGCGAATATCGGCAAAAAAGCTTTGGAGTGCTGCGCCGACGCAGTAAATTACCGAAAATTGAACAAAATAAAGATTTTGCCGGTGAGAATCCGTATTTGTCGCATGATTCCATGCAAATCTCCGTAGCTTACGGTTCTTATAATAAACAAACGTATGAAGAATTTTCCGTTCGTCCGGCATACACAGCCCTAACCGACAGTTCATTCGGATTAATCAAAGGAGCGCAAACCGAAGTATTTGACAGCCGTTGGCGCTATTACAACCAAAAGCACCGTTTTGTGCTGCAATCATTTACTCCGTTAAAAATTAAATCACTGGTGCCGGCAGACAGAGTCTTTTCTCCCCTTTCCTATTCCACCGATTTATCCGTAAAACGCGAGCTGAATCCGAAAAACGAAAAAGAAGGATATGTGGCACACGGCTCAATCGGAGCCGGCAAAACATATAATATGTTTGCCGATTTTTGGATTTACGGTTTGGCAAAAATCGGTGGAGAATACGGCGGCATAATAGAAAAAAAATATTGGCTCGGCGTGGCACCGGAAATCGGGATGTTTAAGGATTTCGGGGACATACGTTTGCACACTTTTGTCAGCCAAACCTTTGCCGATGCAAAATTCGGCAGTCGCCTGCAATATCATGCAGAAGCAGCTTACGGACTAAGCAACAATGTATCCGTCAAAGCCGCCTATTTTTCCGGTAAAAACAAAGGCAAAAATCAAGAAGATTTTTCCTTGAGCCTGCATTATAATTTCTAGTTTTGTTTTTTGATTGCAAAAGCAAATAAATTTGCTATGATTAGCTTATGGCGGAAGAAAATTCGCCAAGAACCCGAAAAAGGGGTTCGGAGCTTTGAACGGCTTTAGCATATAGATAGGTATATTGAATACCTTTTGTTCTGATTTAAATGTATCGGAAATTCCCTAATTATAGAAATGAACTATGGTTGGGGAGCCTGTGGTGTATGTCCAAGCAAATTTCTTGTCTAAAGACCATAGGAATCATTTCTATATGCATGATTGTTCAACTCTCCGACCGTCCTTTGAGGCGGATTTTTTATTTTTAAAATTTTGCTTTAAGGAGAAGAATGATGAGAAAAATTGTTTTACTGACGAGTGTGGCAATAGTAACATTGGGGACAATAGGAATATCACGGGCGGAATGCACTACAGAAGAAATGATATGCGGAGAACATTGTTGTGCAACATTAGATAACGGAATCCTGACAATTTCCGGCAGTGGAACAATGTATAATTACAGTTCTGCTTGCAATGATGCAAGAGCTGCTGCTGAGTGTAACGGTAATGGTAATCCGCCTCCTTGGGAAAATTATTATGATGATATCAGAGTTATAAAGTTTTCCGAGACCAGCTCAATAACCAATATTGGTAATAAAGCTTTTATAAGAGCCATAAATCTTACCGAACTGGATATTCCGGACTCTATTGAAAGTATCGGATATAAAAGTTTTAAATACGCTGATTTGAACTCTATCAGCATGCCTGATACTATTACAGGCGTAGGGCATCAATCGCTGGGTTATAATTCAGATCAATTAAGCAACCTCAATATTATTTGCAAAGGAGATGTAACAAAATGCCAAAGCCTATTCAAAAAATACTCATACTCATCCGATCATGATATAATAGACCTTTCCGGAAATGTTATTGCCGCCACTTATGAACAATGTGACGGGCAATATTTTTGGAATGGAATATCCTGTGTGCGTGAACCGGATATATCTAAGCGTGCCTGCTGTCCGGTGTGTGCTGATTTAGACGGCTACTGCAGCCGTATTCGTTATACTTTGCCGGAAGCAGATGCGGCAACATCCGATGACAATGAAAATATGATTGAGTGGATTTTTGAGTAAAAAAAACTACCGTCATCTTGAACCCCGAGCGATAGCGAGTGGGTGTAAAGATCTCATGTTTCAGGAACGGAGTTTATTGTTATGCACTGCATAACAACACACACTTTCTTGCTTAAAAATATCTTTACGGAGATTCCCATGTCGCTACGCTCCTCGGAATGACCGTAAGGTAGGAAACGTCATTGCGAGGGAGTGAAATGACCATAATGTATGGAGTGTCATAGCGAGGGATTGAAACGACCGTCGCAATCTCCTTGAACAAGGCACGTATGCAAATAAATCACTCATCGTGCCGCTTCTTTAGCTTTGTTAAGTAATTCAGGTGACGACTCTGCTTTAATAGGACTGACACATTATTGTTTTTGTCATCAAATTTATCGGCATCTACAGGAATGACGTAAAAAACGTCACTTTTCTACAGATTTTGCGAAAAATCGGATATTTTTTGCGCACTTATACGCAAAAGTTTTTCTTCTTTTTCCGATATTTTCGGTTTGATTACCCGATAAACTCCTTGTCGGTTGATAACCGTCGGCAAAGACATACACACCTGATTAACACCCAAGACATCATCATGCTCGGAACTAACAGTTAAAATAGCATATTCATTGTTAGAAATTGCACGGCATATATGAGTTATGGCACCGGCAATTCCGTAATAAGTCGCCCCTTTGCCGTCAATAATTTTGTAGGCGGCATTTACTACTCCGTCCGTTATTTCTGACTTTATATGCTCATCAAGTTCTTTTCCGGCTTGCGCGGCATATTCCTCCAGTGATAGTGTTCCGGCTTCGGCGCTTGACCAAATTAAAACTTCCGAATCTCCGTGTTCGCCTAAAACATCAGCATGCACCGATTTTGTTGATGCACCTAAATACAAACCGAGCAAATTGCGAAAACGTGCCGTATCCAAAACCGTTCCGCTGCCGATTACTCTGGTTTTGGCAAAACCTGACAACTTTAAAGCAACTTTGGTCATAATATCAACCGGATTGGTGGCAATCAGCAAAATGCTGTCAGGAGCATTTGCCACAACTTGCGGAATAATGTTTTCAAAAATTTTGACGTTACGGCTCAACAAATCAAGCCTTGTCTCTCCCGGTTTTTGGTTAGCTCCGGCCGTAATAATCACAATTTCGCAGCCTTGCAAATCAGTATAATTGCCGGCTTTTATTTTTCCGGCACTGGCAAACGGAGCCGCATGAGCAATATCCATGGCTTCTGCCTGCGCCTTTTTTTCGTTTAAATCCACCAAAATAACTTTATGGGCAACAGATGTCATAATCAGCGAAAAGGCTGTTGCACTGCCGACATATCCGGCCCCGATAATTCCTATTTTCATCATAAACCTCCATTTAATTATACGGTTAATATAATTTTTTTGCGCACAAAATACAAGGATGTGCAAAACTATTTGACGGTAACGGCATATTTTTATATGCTTGACGCCGGAGAAAATAAATATGCTTAAAACAAATGCCATGCGGATTTTGGATACCGCAAAAATAAAATATCGGGTGTATGAATACAATCCGGAACAGGGAGTTGATGCCGTTTCGGTGGCAAAATATGTGCAAAAACCGGTAGAACAAGTGTTCAAGACATTAGTAACACAGGCCTCCGACGGTAAACACGGATTTTTGCATTTTGTATTTGTGGTGCCGGCAAATTCGGAACTGAGTGTGAAAAAAGCAGCTCATGCCGCCGGTGTTAAAGACTTGGAAATGTTGCCCCTGAAAAAATTGCTGCCGCTTACCGGATATATTCACGGCGGCTGTTCTCCGGTGGGAATGAAAAAGCTGTTTCCTACTTTTATTGATGAAACGGCAATTCTTTTTGATACGATTTGTTTGAGCGGAGGTAAAATCGGGCTTACACTTGAATTGAATGCCGAAGATTTAGCTCCGGCCATAGGCGCAAAATTTGCCGATTTAACCATTGATAAATAAAAACGTTATTATCCCGTATGGATATACCTGTTCATTTATTGTGATTTTTGCTTGTGTTTTGTAAGGCTTTCGGCTATTTTATGAACAATTTGAAAGGCTTTAAAATGAGTGATTTGTTTGATACATCTACAGCTCCGGCAAAAACGGAGTATAGCGCACAAGACATTGAAGTTTTGGAAGGTTTGGAACCGGTTCGTCACAGACCGGGAATGTATATCGGCGGCACGGATATTCAGGCCATGCATCATTTGGTGGCAGAAATTTTGGATAACTCCATGGATGAAGCGGTTGCCGGTTTTGCAAATCATATAGATGTGACCATGAATGCTGACGGCTCGGTAACGGTTGCCGATAACGGCCGAGGTATTCCGGTTGATGAACACCCTAAGTATCCCGGAGTTTCGGCATTGGAAGTTATTTTAACAACACTGCATTCGGGCGGAAAATTTAATACGGCAGTTTACAAAGTTTCCGGCGGTTTACACGGTGTGGGTTTGTCCGTGGTTAATGCATTGTCCGAAAAATTGGTGGTAGAAGTTGCCAGAGAGAAAAAACTTTATCGCCAAGAATATGCAAAAGGCAGACCGGTTACGGCTCTTGAATTTATCGGGAATTGTCCGAATCGCCGCGGAACTTCCGTAACTTTCAAGCCGGATGCCGAAATTTTTGAAGGTAACAACACCTTTATTGCAAATCGCATATATCGTATGGCGCGCTCTAAAGCTTTTTTGTTTAAAGGAATTAAAATTAACTGGAAATGTGCTCCGGAATTAATTGCCGAAGGCGAAAGCACTCCTTTGGAAGCCGAATTGAATTTTCCGAACGGACTGGCTGACTTTTTGAATATGCAAATAGGTGAACGCTCTACAATTAACCGCACGGCTTTTGTCGGAGAATCCGAGTTGGCAAATAATGAAGGGCGTGTAGAATGGGCAATTACGTGGCCTTTGGATGAAAACGGTTTTTGTCACTCATATTGCAACACCGTAATCACACCTGAGGGCGGAACTCATGAAATGGGATTTAAATCTGCTTTGCTGCATGGACTGAAAGAATACGGCGAAATGGCAAATTATAAAAAAATTTCAGCCGTTACTTCGGAAGATTTTATCAGTGATGCTTGTTTAATGCTCTCGGTATTCATTACCGAACCGCAATTTCAGGGACAAACCAAGGACAAACTTACATCAACCAAGGCAACTAAGTTGGTGGAAACTGCTGTAAAAGATTCGTTTGACCATTGGCTTTCATCTGATGTTGAAAATGCCAAAGCTTTGATAGAATATGTTATTGACCGCGCAGATGCCAGAAAAAAGAAAAAAGAAGAAAAAGTTCAAAATCGTAAGACTCCGACCAAAAAACTGCGTCTGCCGGGAAAATTGGCAGATTGTTCACAAGCGGCAGCCGAAGATACGGAAATTTTTATTGTAGAGGGCGATTCTGCAGGCGGTTCGGCAAAACAGGGACGAGACCGTGTGACTCAGGCAATTTTACCGCTCAGAGGAAAAATTTTGAATGTAGCAAGTGCTTCGGTTGAGAGAATTGCTCAAAATCAGGAAATTAAAGATATGATAGAAGCGCTTGGTTGCGGTGTGAAAGATGATTACAAAGAAGAAAACCTGCGCTACGAAAAAATCATCATTATGACGGATGCAGATGTTGACGGGGCGCATATTACCTCATTGTTAATGACATTTTTTTATCAGCACATGCCGAAGTTGATTGAAAACGGACACTTGTTTATTGCTACGCCTCCGCTTTATAAAATTGTTGCCGGCGGCAAAAATTATTACGCGCTTGATGATGAAGAAAAGGATAAAATTCTGGCAAAAGTTGTTAAAGGCAACACAAAACCGGATATCAGCCGCTTTAAGGGTTTGGGTGAGATGAGTCCGACTCAGCTGAAAGAAACGACAATGGATAAAAATAATCGTGTGTTGCTGCGCGTGATGATTCCCAATACCTCAACGGAAGAAGGGCGTGCCGAAGATTTTGAAACACGCCGTCAGGTTGAACGCTTGATGGGAAAAGATCCGGAGCCGAGATTTAAATTTATTATTGAACGCGCCAAATTTGTTGATAATCTGGATATTTAAATTAAGGAAATAATATGGTGCAGGTAATAACGTTCGGATGCAGAATGAATGCTTATGAATCCGAGGCAATTAAAGAAAAGTTACATGAGTTTGATGACGTGATTGTCGTTAATACGTGTGCGGTTACCGGTGAGGCAGAAAGGCAATGCCGTCAAACTATTCGCAAGCTGCGCCGTGAAAATCCGAATGCCAAAATTGTGGTAACCGGATGTTCCGCCCAAGTCAGTTCGGCAGAATTGGCAAAAATGCCGGAAATTGATTTGCTGTTGGGAAATCGCGAAAAAAAGCATATTGAAGAGTTTGTTAATAACCTTGCCGCACCAAAGCATAATGTGAGTGACATTTTTGCGGATGATGATTGTGACGAATATATCATTACCGGTTTTGAGGGACGTCAAAAAGCTTTTGTGCATATTCAACAAGGATGCAACCACCGTTGCACATACTGTATAATTCCGTATGCCAGAGGAAAAAATCGCTGTGTTCCGGCAGATGTGATTATTCGCCAAATTAAAGAGCTTGTCGGACAAGGATTCGCGCAAATTTGCCTGACCGGTGTTGATATTTGTTCGTATCAACCGTCTTTCAGTGATTTGGTTGAAAAAATATTGCGAGAGATTCCGGAATTGCCGTGCCTGCAATTCGGTTCGTTAGATCCGGCAGCAGTTGATGATAAGTTTATATCTTTGCTGGAAAAATCAAAAAATATGGATACGCATTTTCATTTTTCCGTTCAATCCGGTGATAATATGGTGTTAAAACGCATGGGCCGCAGACACAGCCGGGAAACGGTGATAGAATTGTGTAAAAAGATTCGTAATGTCTGCCCGAAAGCAACATTTGGCGCAGATTTTATTTGCGGTTTTCCGACAGAAAGCGAAACGGCTTTTCAGAATACCTGCAAATTGGTGGAAGAAGCCGGAATTTCAAAGTTACATGTTTTTCCGTATTCCGAGCGTTCGGGAACGCCTGCCGCCAAAATGCCGCAAATGCCGATGGAAGAACGTCGCCGTCGCGCGGCAATATTACGTCAACTCAGTAAGGAGTAAAAAATGGCAAGTTTTTTTGAAAAATTAGGTTTGGGATTAAAAAAATCTTCGGCAAAAATAACTGCCGGTATCAGTGAAATATTTACCAAAAAAAAGTTGGATGCCGCGACTCTGGATGAGTTGGAAGAACTTTTGTTAAGCTCTGATATCGGGGTTAAAGCAACAACGGAAATAATGCAAAAATTTTCGGCTCGCCGACAAGATAAGGAAATTACGGATGCGGAAATTCGTCAGCTTTTGGCACAAGATATTGTTCAAATTTTACAACCGTGTGAACAACCGTTTGAACTTAATCAGCAAGATGCTCCGTCCGTTATTTTGATGGTCGGAGTAAACGGAGCCGGCAAAACAACAACAATCGGAAAGCTGGCGGCAAAATTTAAGGCACAAGGGAAAAAGGTATCTTTTATTGCGGCAGATACATTTCGTGCTGCGGCTGTTGAGCAGCTGAATGTTTGGGCAGAGCGGAATAACATCCGTATTTTCAGCGGTCCGAACGGATGTGACAGTGCCGGTTTGTGCTATGACGGCCTGAATATGGCCATTAAAAATAACGACGATATTGTTTTTGTGGATACGGCCGGTCGCTTGCAAAACAAAAGCGGATTGATGGATGAGCTGAAAAAAATTGTGAAAGTTATGAAAAAAGTTATGCCGGATGCCCCTCATAAGATATTGCTTACCATTGATGCCACAACGGGACAAAATGCAATTTCTCAAGTGCAGGCATTTAAAGAAATTATCGGCGCAGATGGTCTGATAGTCACCAAACTTGACGGTTCGTCCAAAGGAGGAATTATGGTTGCTGTTGCCAAAGAGACAGGGCTACCGGTGTATTTTGTCGGAGTCGGTGAAAAAATTGAAGATTTAGATGTTTTTAAGGCTCAGGACTATGCTGAAAACTTATTGGGAATTTTAAAATAGTTCTCCCCTTCATAATTTTTTCTATAGCTGCGGCGCGGGGCGGAAAATAACTACGGTTTAAAGCAAATTAATATGTCACTGTCATTCCGAGGAGCGTAGCGACGTGGGAATCTCCCTCGCAATGACGTTTCCTACCTTACGGTCATTCCGAGGAGCGTAGCGACGTGGGAATCTCCCTCAACACGTGACTCTTACGGTCATTCCGAGGAGCGTAGCGACGTGGGAATCCCAGTAAAGATCTTTTTTAAGCAGAAAAGTGTGTGTTGTTATGCAGTGCGTAACAAT
>JAFUTN010000039.1 GCA_017484225.1 Alphaproteobacteria bacterium | reverse complement strand
GTGAATGTTCAGGCATACAAGCTAAAGACCATAAGAGTCATTTGTACATATATGATTTCTCAACTCTCCGACCGTCCTTTGAGGCGGATTTTTTATTTTTAAAATTTTGCTTAAATGGAGAAAAATGATGAAAAAAATTGTGTTGATGTTGGGGATTGTGATATCGTTTATTTGTGAAAGTTTTGCCGAGACATGGAACTGCGGACCGGCAACTAATGGAGTATACAGCGACAGTGTTAAATGCACGTATGATGAGGAAAGTAAAACCTTTACCATTTCAGGAGATGGTCCGATGGGAAATTATTCAAGCATAAGTAAAATTGACGGATCAACTGCACCTTGGTATGGTAAGGATATAGTTCATGCTGTTATTGAAGGCAACGTAACCACCATAGGAGACAGAGTTTTTAAACATGCACGTAATTTGCAAGATATAACGGGAACGGAAAATATAGTTTCTGTCGGAGATGTTGCATTTCATGACACTTCTTTGATAAGTATTGATTTGCCGAATGTGCAAAAAATAGGAAGATCTGCATTTTCCGCCGCATCAAAATTGCAATATGCAGGAATACCGGATGACGTAGTTTTTGGTAATCCAAATGGAGCTCTTGATGTTTTTGCAGGTTCTTTGATTCCTAATTGCAAAACCGGAGACTGCGGCAGTTGCGGAGAAAAATTCATGCAAGCAGGTGTGGGGTGTGTGGATAAATGTTATAAAGATTATGTGCCATGCTCCGGATATTGCTGTTTGCGCACACGTTATACCTTACCGGAAGCAGACGAGGCAACATCAAATGATAATGAAAACACGATTGAATGGATTTTTGAGTGAAAGAACAGTCATTCCCGATCAGGTCGGGAATGACAGTAATAAAACACCGTTTACTTATTTTCAAATAAATTTATTTGTGTCTTAAAGTAATCAATACAGTCCCTCACTTAAGCTTATTTCAGGTTTCCAACCGAGTTTTTCTTTTGCTAAAGCTATATCCGGTTTTCTGATTGTCGGATCATCTGACGGCAATGGCTTATATACCAACTTTGATTTTCCGGCAATTTTTGACAGCACCAAACACACAAGTTTTTGTTGTTTCTATTGAGTGGGAACCTTGATAAGCCGGTGGTGATGCCGGACACGCCATATTATAAATTTGATTAATTTTTTCAGAAATATCCAAAGGATATATAACATCATGAAAAATAAAACTGAAATTTTGATTATTCATTAAATCTGCAATATTTTCCATTCTGCCTGTATAGGTATTATCAACACAAATAACTCTGTTTTTTTCTCTTATTAATCGGCGGCACAAATTAGAACCCAAAAATCCGCAACCGCCGGTAACTAAAACTGTTTTCATTTCTTCTCCTAAAATTTTCGCTTAATGTATACTGTTTTCTGATAATTGTCATTAAGATATTATTTTTTTTTAACAAAAGATATTGACATACACAAAATACGGATATAAATTCACGGCGACTTATTTAAGAATATATACAGTAATTATGGCAAGAAAGACAAAAGAGTTCGCTAAGAACGGTAAAAAGCCCAAAGGAGCGTTCAAAAAATCCGGTAAGCCTAAAACGCAATACCAGATTGACCGCGACAGAGCCAAAAGAGGGAATCACGACACAATAATCAGCTAGACTGACTAACCTCCTTTCATTATGGCAACTGAACATTCGCAGGCTTAATTTCTCTTAAGCCTTACTCTTTGCAAAAACAGCCCGAGAACGTATGAGTTCCGAGCTGTTTTTATTTTTTCAACAATTCATCAACAAATGCCGGAAGTGTTTTTCCTGCCGGTCCTTCAATATGCTCGGCAAACATATAGTTATTTGATGTTTTTTCTAAATTAAACTCGCACGTTCTGGCACCATTTAAATAAGCAACCTGCACAAAGCCTGCTGCCGGATACACAACTCCGGAAGTGCCGACTGACAGAAATAAATCACAATTCTGCAATAGATATTCAACAGTATCCATATAAAGCAAACTTTCACCGAAAAAAACAATATTAGGCTTCAACAAACCTTTAGTATGGCAATATTCACATTCGTCATCACTGTGAACATCACTCCATGTTTCAAAAACATGACCGCAATTAAGGCATACTATCTGATTAATTTGTCCGTGAATATGATACACATTTTTGTTTCCGGCCTTTTCATGCAAAACATCAACATTTTGTGTTATTATATTGATATTACTGTTTTTATATTCTTGCTGCAATTTTGTAATTGCCAAATGAGCAGGATTTGGTTTTGCCGCAAAAAGTTCCGGTCTCATCTCATTATAAAACTCATGAACATACTCCGGATTGCGTTCAAAAGCCTCTATTGTCGCCACATCTTCAACCGGATGATTGTTCCATAAGCCGTTTTCGCTGCGAAATGTGGAAAGTCCGGACTCGGCAGAAATCCCTGCTCCGGTCAAAATAACAATATTTTGATAGTGCTTATCCATTAACAATTTCCTCATATAATTGCTCGGCACCGGTAAATTTTAATTCTGACGTCTTCATATTTTCGGCATATTTTTCTTTATTTTCGTAAACCTTGTTAATTGCATTAATTAACATTCCTTTTTGAGCAACATCCTCATCTTTGACCACCTCACAAAAACCTTGCTCCTCAAATGCTTTGGCGTTCAGGCTCTGCTCTCCGCGGCTTGATGTTGACGGAAGCGGAACCAAAACCATCGGTTTTGCCAAACTCCATAATTCAAAAATTGCATTTGAACCGGAACGTGATACAACCACATCAGCAGCCGCCATAAAATCCTTCAAATCTTTATCTACAAACTCAAACTGGCGATATTGAGGATGATGAAGCTGACATTTTTGCCCTTTGCCGCACAAGTGAATAATTTGGTATTTATTCAGCAATTCATCACTGTATTTCACCACAGCTTCATTAATACTTTTTGCTCCCAAAGAACCGCCGACAAACATAACAATAGGTTTATCTGCCGAAAAACGGAGCATTTCGCACGCTCGCTCTTTGTTTCCGTTATTCAGGCGGTCAGACAACACCGGTCCGACATATTTAACTTTTTGCTTGTTACTTACATATTTTTCCGTTTCAATAAAAGTTGTAAAAAACTTATGAACAAACGGCAACGACATTTTATTTGCCAACCCCGGAGTAACATCCGATTCATGCATAAAGATTTTTTTACCGTTCAAAAAACCGCCGAAAACTACGGGAAACGACACAAAACCACCTTTTGAAAATATGATATCGGGCTTTTCCTGCCAAATTATTTTCGTTGCTTGCAAAATCCCCAAAGGGACATGAAGAGCATCCTTAAAATTTTGCAGAGAAAAATAGCGACGAAGTTTTCCGGTTTCTATTGCATGGTAGCGCACACCGGAAATTTTCGTTATCAATTCTTTCTCAATACCGGTTTTAGAGCCGATATAAACAACCTGCCACCCTTCGCGCTGAAATATGGGAATAAGCGCTAAATTAAGTGTTACATGACCTCCCGAACCTCCTCCGGTGAACAAAATCTTTTTCATATTGCCGTCTCCTGTTCATTATCTTTTGCCGTTAACTGCGGAATATCTTCTTCCGTTTCAAATTCTATTCCGATTACTTTATTGGCTTTGGCACCGTAACTAACCAATCTTGCCGCCACAGAAAGTGCATTTCCCCTGCCGGAGCTGAGTTTTGAAAAGGCATTATCATAACTCTGACGCGCTGATTGCAATGATTTATCTATTTTTTGCATATCTTCAACAAAATTTGCTAATTTATCGTATAACAAACCGCCGGCCTCGGCAATTTTTTGCACATATTTATTTTGATTTTCTATTTTCCACATATTTTCTATTGTGCGCAATAACGGTAAAAGAGATGACGGCGTTGTTAAAGCCACATGTTTTTTATAGGCATAATCATATAGTCCGCCGTCTTTTTTTATTGCTTCCGCAAACGCACTTTCAACCGGAATAAAAATAACCACATAATCCAAAGATTCTTCCTTCATCAATTTTTGATATTCCTTATCTGACAGCTCATCTATATGATTTTTGATGCATTGAATATGCTTTTGCAGATACGCTTCTTTCAGGTTTTCATCTTCGCTGTTAACATAGTTAACATAATCATTCATAGAAACTTTGGAATCTACAATAACACACCGATTGTTCGGTAAGCGCACAACAACATCCGGACGCAAATTTTGATTGTTTTCATTCTTAAAATTCTCTTGCGTGTAGTAATCAATATTTTTTTGCAGGCCGGCAACCTCTAAAATTCGGTTTAATTCAACCTCACCCCAATCACCTTGCATTTTTTTGCTGCCGCGCAAAGCATTAGTCAAATTCTGAGCATCCTGACTCAATGATTGATTAAGATTAAGCAAATTTTTGAACTGCTCATCAAAACTGCTTTTGTTTTTCATATTCTCATTATTTACTTTTATCACTTCATCTTTAAACGACTGCAACTGCTCTTTAAAAGGATTGAGCACCATTGAAAGGGTTTGTTTTTGATTTTCGTTCATTTGCGAAGACTGCAAGCGAATAATCTCGCCGGATATTTCTTTAAATCTGGCCGCCAGCTCATTTTTATTTTGTTCAACATATTGCAATTTTTCTTCCATAAAACGGCGTTGAGAAGAATATTCCGACTTCAGGCGGGTGTTTTCGTTAGATAATTGCGAATTTTCCGCATCTAATTCCTGCTTTTGTTTTTCCAGTTCGGCAAGTTGATTTTGCAAAACACTGCACAAAACCTTGCGTTGCGAATTTTTCACCATTATCACAATCAAAACAATCAACAAGGCTAAAAAAAACGAAGCAACTCCGGCTGCAATTCCCGCATACATTGTATTAAATTCAAACTCTATCATCAAAATTCCTCCGGCTGTAAAAAGTATAAGCGCCGGATTTGTTTTTCGCAACGATTAATTGATTTATCAACCTTTAAAAAAGCAAAAAGCCGGTATTACACCGACTCTTTGTCTTTTTCGTGATAATGTTTGATTTTTATCGTTACTTTGGCTTTATCCCAAAGGCCTTCTTTGCCGATAATGGCAAAAAATTCGTCCTTATTGACGGCATTCCAGTTGTCATGAAAAAAAGCAATATGTCTTTCCCAACTGTCACGAGCCAAGTCCGGCCAAGCCTCTTGGGCGGGAGAACGGTATAAAACCGCTTGATGAAACTTGCGAATATCTATCTTTTCCCAATTCGCCTCAAAAAACATTTTATACTTTGTCCACTTATCATGAACAAGTTCCGTCCAAAATTCCGTAAAATCAACATTTTTAAGCCCGATTATCCAAGCTTCGTCTTTAACTTCCGCTAACGGATAATGCAATAATTCGTTTGCCAGTTTATAGCCGTTAAGCTCAGCGCCGGTTTCGTAGTCAAGATTGGTTATTAATCCGAACAATATCAAACGGGCATGCTTTTTAAGCTTAGGACTTTTCAGACAAATCGGCAGACAATCCTGCAAAAATTCAAAACAAGCATCGGTCATCATAGCCGGCTTGTCCTGAAATGTGCTGTAATACACATATTTTTGCGGAACGGCCAGTGCTACACTTGTCATTCTGTGCTTCACGGCTCCGAGCGATATACGTTGCATTCCGAACTCCAGCAATACTTCGGCAATATATGTGTCTGCCGAAAAGATTTCTGCTCCGTATTCGCTCATCAGTTGCATGTATTCATCCGAAATAACATAATTTCGCGCCGAACCGCCATGATGCAGAACTTCAGGCAATATATAGCAGTCTGCTATCTGCTTCCAATTTTGAGTTTTTTTCAACTCTTCA
Organism: Alphaproteobacteria bacterium; assembly: GCA_017484225.1. Taxonomy (GTDB): domain Bacteria; phylum Pseudomonadota; class Alphaproteobacteria; order RF32; family CAG-239; genus RUG410. The sequence goes on along the minus strand of JAFUTN010000039.1, from coordinate 8,118 downwards.
ATTTTATCCTTATACATAGGCTCTATGTTTTAGGGTTAATAATTCCGTTAATTACTCTCTGTTATGTAGAATTGGTATCATATTTTTGTCTAAAAGTCAAGATTACTGTTATTCATACAAACAAAAAAAAGAACCCGCCTCATTCGGCGGATTCCGTAGTTTTGTAAAAATCAGATATTAATCTTCCACAACATCATCTTCATTGTCATCACCAATCATTTCTGTCGTTAAATGACCGGCATCTGCACGGATTCTGTTTTCAATTTCATCAGCAATCGCCGGATTGTCTTTCAAAAACTTTTTAGCATTTTCCCGTCCTTGCCCGATTTTTTCACCGTTATAAGAGAACCATGCTCCGGCCTTTTCAACAATACCGGACTTTACACCCAAATCAATGAGTTCTCCGGTTTTGGAAATACCCTCCCCGTACATAATATCAAAATCAACCGTTTTGAACGGAGGTGCAACCTTGTTCTTAACAATCTTAACTCTGGTTTGTGAGCCGATAACATCTTCTTTGTCTTTAATTGCACCGACACGACGAATGTCAATACGCACCGAAGCATAAAATTTTAAGGCATTACCACCGGTAGTGGTTTCCGGATTACCGAACATAACACCGATTTTCATACGGATTTGGTTAATGAAAATAATCAGTGTATTTGAACGAGCAACGGTTGCGGTTAATTTACGCAAGGCCTGACTCATTAACCGAGCTTGCAATCCCATGTGCGAATCGCCCATTTCTCCTTCCAACTCTGCCTTAGGAACCAAAGCAGCAACCGAGTCTACAACCAAAACATCTATTGCTCCGGAACGAACCAATGTATCGGCAATTTCCAAAGCCTGTTCACCGGAATCCGGTTGAGACACCAACAAATTTTCTACATCTACACCGATTTTTTTGGCATAAGACGGATCTAAGGCATGTTCGGCATCCACAAATGCACATGTTCCGCCTTTTTTCTGGCTTTGTGCAATAACACTCAATGCCAGAGTCGTTTTACCGGAACATTCCGGCCCGTATATTTCAATAATTCGGCCTTTCGGCATACCACCGATACCGAGAGCAATATCAATACCGAGCGAACCGGTTGACACTGCTTCAATATCAACTTTTGTATCTTGTCCCAAGCGCATAATAGAACCTTTACCGAACGATCTTTCTATCTGGCTTAAGGCCGCTTCCAGTGCTTTATCTTTTTCCATATTAAGTTCCTTATAAATGTTGCATTACTTTATTTATTGAGCATTTTTTCGTAAAATACAAACAGAACAATAAATTTATCCGCTGAAAACTATATTGTTCTATTTTTGTTCTGATTGCAAGATTTTTTTCACCCATGTGCATATTTTTTATATTGCCGCATTCTGCGCCAATAACAAATATTGTTCCGGAGCAATATTTTCGGCACGAGCCGTCATTTCAACTCCGGCTGCGGCACACAATTTATCCAAATCAGGTAAGCTTTTCAGGCTTTGGCGAATCATCTTTCTGCGTTGACTGAATGCCAATGCCGTAATTTTTTCCACTTTATTCAAGTCAACTTTGCTGATTTTTTCCGTTTTCGGCGTAAACAACAACACACTTGACCAAATTTTCGGCGCCGGAACAAAACAGTTGGGATTCAAGTCAAATAAGCGTTCCACATTGCATACAAGCTGAGATAACACGGATATACGCCCATAACTTTTATTTCCGGTCGGTGCCGAAATTCTGTCCGCAACTTCTTTTTGAAACATTAGTGTAAGTGCCGAAAAATATTGCATATTTTTCAACCAACCGGTTAAGAGCGGAACAGATATATTGTATGGAAGATTGCTGATAATTTGCACCTTTTTGTCCTCGTTTTTGCAAAAATCAAACCGCAAGGCATCTCCTGTGATTATTTCCAGCTTATTCCCGACAATTTCTTTAATATCATTCATAATTTTGATACAGCGTTCGTCCATTTCTATTACTGTCAAAACATCCGGATTTGCCTGCAAAATTGCTCGTGTCAATCCCCCCGGCCCCGGACCGATTTCATACACAGAATCACCGGCAAAACTTTCTTTTTTTTGGGCATTGAGCGAAGAACGAATAATTTTACCGGTAATATTCATATCCAGCAAAAAATTTTGCCCGAGCGATTTTTTTGCCAAAAGTTGATATTTTTCAACTGTTTCCTTTAATGTCGGAAGTTCTGCCATTTACACTTTCTTTTCCACAAATGCACGATTACGCAAATCTTGCAGATATTTGTTGGAATATTCTTCCAACTTTTTGTTTTGCAACATGGTTTTCACATCTGCACGTGTCGGCATATTTTTTACATCACGCTCCGGATTAAATATTTTTTCCATTTTGAAAATATAGTAATCCTGACCGAAAAGAATAGGATTTGAAACATCTCCTTCCTTCAGCGCAAATGCTTTTTGTTCCAAAGCCGCCGGAAGCTGACCTTTAACAACCCAGCCGAGTCTTCCGCCGTTGCCGGAACTCGGACTTTGAGAAAACTGCATGGCATATAATTCAAAACGCGGATCATGGCGCAGCATTTCCGAAAGTTGATTGATATCTTTTGCATCTTTTTTGGCTATCACAATTTCGGAAATCATATATTTTTGCACTTTCATATCATTTTTAATGCCGGCCATAGCTTTGTTTATGTCGTTTTCGTTAATATAAACAACATCCAAACCTTTACGGCTTACCAGTTTGTGCCATGCTATATCAGATTTAATTTGATTCGTCCAAACACTCATACTGACTTTGGCATCATTTAAGATTTTACGTAAACTTCCGGACGGCATATTATTGGAACGCTCAAACTGAGCAACTGCAGTATCCAATTCATGTTTAGAAACTCTTATTTTATTTTTTGCAGCTTCTTGCAACTTTATTTTTTCATCAATCGCCGCTTGCAAAACTTTTCCGGTAATCATACCCTTTGTCTTGGCATTATACGGGATACCGGTTGTCAATATAAATGCGTTAATACGGCTTTGCATATCACTGCTGGTAATCGGTTCGCCGTTTACCAAAGCATAAATTTTCAGCTTGTTTTCATATAATGTTATCGGCTTTAATGCTTCGGCACGCTTTCTGGCTTCTTCTTCCATCGCTCTTTGTCGGGCTTCTTCTTCGGCCTGACGACGCATGAGTTCTTCTTGTTGTTTACGAATACGCAAAGCCTCTTCCCTGCGGGCGGCTATTTCATTTTTTTCCGCATCACTCAACTGGCGATAATCCTCGGCATTACGGCGGAACAAAAGAGAATTATTGGTAGGACGATTTGCTCTTGCTTCCGCATCTATTTCAGACATATCTACATCTGCAGCCCGAGTTGAGCCTATAATCAAAAAACTCAAAAACAGTGCACTTGCACAATACTTTTTCATTTATCCTCCTTTTTATTACGAACCGAAACCGCCTACTGTTTTCAGATAAAAAGTAAACGTGTATTCATAGTCATTATCCAAATTAGGGTTGCTGCTGTTATATTTTTTAACCATCGTAACCCATTTAGTGCATTCATCTTCATATATCAAGCTTCCGCCATGCTCCAGCGAACGTTTGTTGTGCGAACTCAAATCACGCAGATTATAAACATACATACTCCAATATTGCGACAAATCGGCTTTCACGGACATATACATTTCCTTACGTTCGGAATACGAATCCGTGTAATAAGTATTGCCCTGCAAAAAGATATAGGAAATATATCCTTTTAAGAATGACGGACCGAAACCGCTGCCGATTTCACTATATCTGGCATCTAACGTTTTTTTATCCAAACGATAGCGATAATTTAAATTAAAATATTGATTAGGTTCTGCATTAATTCTGCCGACTAAGTCACTGAAATGAGAGTTATTTTGACTATCAAGACTTTTGAAAAAGCTTGAATTTTCATTTTTCTGATACGATTGGGCAATAAAAGCAGATGTTCTACCGATTAAATCGTCATAAGAGTTCCAGCGAAAACCGTAGCTGACACGGCTTCCGGTATCATTTCTGTCATATCCGGCATAGCGATTTAAGTCTAACACGTTGGTATCATCAAAATAAACGTCTTCACTGTCTTCATTCGGAATTTTTTCAACCTTATTGCCGCCTTCCGGAGCCAAAACACCGACAACAACCGGCTCAATAATCTGTCGCGAATTTTCGGTTGCCTTTACAAAAGGTAAACGCCATTCTACGCCGGCTTGAGGGAAAAATCTTCCGGTAGTGCCGGTATAAGATAATCCGGTGACTTTATTTGAATTTTCTTTATATTTATACTGGTCTACATAATAAATATCAGACTTCAGCGAAGCAACCAAACGATATTTTTCTCCATACACACTGGTATATGGCAGTTCCCATGAGTTTATTGATGTTAAACGTTGGGTTGAACTTCCGTTTTGATGATATATTGAAGCCGTATTTAATTCGTTTTTGAAATGAGAACCTATACTGCTCGGATCCGAATACCACTCAACATCAACAAGCGGCGCAACATAAGGTTTGCGACTGTCTATCTGTTTGTAACGGTTTTCATTTTGTTGACGCAGATTATAACTTAACAACTTATAGGCATAAGCATCTATTGAGGCATAATTTCTGCCCTCAAAACGTTCAAATTTAATGTTTGATGTCAGCCATGCGTCATCATCATAAGGTTTATTGAGTTCTTTAAGATAAATATAGTCGGAAACATATTTCAAATCATAGGTCATACGCCAATATTCATTAATATCGTATTCTCCGAGCGCAAAAACATTCCCGCGGTAATCCGGACGATTTTTATCTTTATCTTTCAAATAGCTTCCGGTTATTGAGGTATAGCTGTTATAAAAATATTGTTTATATTGTCCGTCATAAATAACACCTTTATCCTTACTGAATATCGGAGATAAAATAACATTTGTCTGGTCATTGACAGCCCAAAAATAGCGAGGTTGAAAATATGTTCCCAAATAATTGGAACTTCCGAATGTCGGCATCAACAATCCGGAACGACGTTTCACGGTAGGATCCGGATGGGTAAAGAACGGAGTATAAAACACCGGAAGTTTTTTGATTTTAAGAACGGCATTGTTGTAATACACATTTTTATCTGTTTCGTTATGCTGAACTTTGCGGGCGTATATCTGCCACGTCGGGCTTTTGTCCTCACACAAATCACACGGAGTATATACTGCTTCCGTCAAGGATTTTGTGTTGTTATCCTTCTTTTTGAAAGTTTTTGCAAAAACATGGGATTTATCTTTGAGCAAAACTTTAATATTTTCCATTGTTCCGGCACTCATTTTGTCGGTCAACATCACCTTATCACCGTCAATAACGGAACCGTCGGTATTATAAATTTTGACATTGCCGATTGCCGTTATTATGTCTTTATCCTGCTCATATATCAATTTGTCGGTAATCAGACGCATACCGTCGTAAGTGATTTCAACATCTCCGGTTGCGGTAATCACATTTGTTTCATCATTGCTTTCAAGCATTTTCGCACTGAAATTTATCGGCTCGTCTTGGTTTTCAGAATTTTTGTTCATACCTATGTTTGTAATATCATGTTCAACATACATATTTGCCTGCGGTTTTGACTTCTCCCGTTTCAAAACTTCACCGGCTTCTCTCTCGGCAAAAGCCGGATAACAAAGCATAACCAAGGCAAAAGCAAAGCTCAGCATCGGGAGTTTTTTCTTCATATATACGGAAAAACTGTTATCTTTTTTCTTTCGGGACATCGGGTTATAAAACATCAGTAAGTAAAAACAAATCAGCAACGGGAGTATACAGTTAATATACAAAACAGGCAACAAAAATAATGATCTTCCGGCTAAATTGGTGAAAGCCAAATCTCCGGACATAATCAAAGCCATACAAATTACCTGAATACTGATAATTTTAGCCTGTCCGCGACGATTAAAATTACAAACCAACAACCCGACACAGCCCAAAACAGCAAACAATAAATTGTAAAACGGATACAAAATACGGCGATGCCCTTCTACAATATTTTTGCGCTTTTGCTCTGCATCAATAGTATTATCTTTATCAGCATTAAGCAGCTCACTTAAACTGTATTCACGTGCCGTCTGTTGGCGCTTAGTTTTCTGTTCCATACCGTTAAATTCTCCGGAATAACGTGAAAAACTCCACGTATTAAAGCGAAAAGTCTTTTTATTCAGTTCTTGTCTTACTCCATTTATAAACAATATGCGAGGACCTTTTTCAGATTGAATCATTCGTGCCTTCTCGGCAGTCAGCGTAACCTTAACATCAGGTTTGCTCTCATCACTGACAAAAATACCGCTTACCGAGCCGTCATCTTCATGTTTATCAATAAAAATGGTCACTCCGTTTTTGATATCCGTAAATTCTCCTTCACGGAAAACTGTTTGAGTTAAATTATTTTTAACCTGCCATTCAAGCTCTCTGAAATTTTTTTCGGACCAAGGAATCCCCCAATTCATGATATAAGCATTTAACACAACCAGAACAATTCCCAAATACACCGCCGGCATTGCATTTTGACGCGGACTGATACCCGATGACTGCATCACTACCAATTCACGATCCACAATCAAACGATTATACACAAATAAAACAGTGACAAAAACAGCTATCGGAGACAAGATATTAAAGATTCTCGGCATTAGAAAAGAGGTCATTTCCGCAAACAAATAAACCGGAAGACCTTGTCTTGTAACCATTTCAACAAAATGCAGCGACTGCGTCAGCCACAACATTGCCAACAACGAAAAGCAGATAACCAAAAAGCCGGTTATTAACTGCTTCAATATGTATTTATTCAATATTTTCATGAGGCGGATTATATACACATATTTTGCAGAATAAAACAACTATTTGCAAGATATGCAATGCAAAAAAATTAATCTTCCGTTACTTGCAGCAGTAAAAATAAATTATGGACTTTACAAAATAGCATACTTTTGTTAGGATTAATCCAGAGTGTGGAAAGAACGCACTTTAGGGCGTGACAACCCTTTAAATCTAATCATGACGTTTATTAACGTCTGTTTGTGCTGGTGTTTGCATTGTGCGGATGTCAGCTGAATATGGCTGTTAGCTTAATAAGCTGAGCCGTTTTATTAGATTTACGGTTTGTCAACATCCGCCCGTCTTTTCAGATGGGATTTTTTATTAACTTTTTTTATTAATGAAAAGGATTGTTGATATGAAAAAATTTATTTTTACAACAGGTGTGGTGCTTTTGATGGCGAATGTCTCCGAATGCTATGCCGAAAAATGTATCGGAAGCACCGGAAAAACCGAAATAACAAAGCAAGATTGTAAAACTTGCGGTGCTAATTGTGATTGGGAAATTGTAGACGGAAAACTTTCAATCACCGGATCCGGAGACATGTATAATTGGTCAAATTCATCAACTGATATTCCTTGGAGAGGGAAAGCACTTACAAGTATTGATATAGGCTCCGGAATTACCAGTATCGGCAGACACGCTTTTATAAGCACGAGTTTAACCAGTATTGCGATTCCGGATACGATTACTGCTATATCGGGTGAAGCATTCTGTGGGTCAGAAGCTCATTTAACCGAATTAATTATACCGGATAGTTGGGCTGATGATAATATTAATCTAGGAAATAGTGTATTTCAAAAATCATGTTTTGCAACTCAGTATGCTGATAAAGCTGTATGCGCCAATGCTCAAATCGTTTGCCTTGGTAACGTTGAAAAATGCAAAACTGCTTTAGCTAAATTTGATGCCAATAAAAATTGCACCCTTTCATATTGTATAGACTCTGACAGAATTGTAGCTGCCGATTCTGAAAACTGCAATTCGGGAAATTACTATTGGAACGGTATAGAATGTGTGCGCGAACCGGATGTATCAAAACGCACCTGCTGTCCGGTATGTGCTGATTTAGACGGCTACTGCAGCCGTATTCGCTACACTTTGCCGGAAGCAGACGAGGCAACCAGCAACGACAATGAAAATATGATTGAGTGGATTTTTGAGTGAAAAATATCCACCGTCATCTTGAGGGAGATTCCCACGTCGCTACGCTCCTCGGAATGACCGTAAGGTAGGAAACGTCATTGCGAGGGAGATTCCCACGTCGCTACGCTCCTCGGAATGACAGCGAATCTTT
>JAFUTN010000038.1 GCA_017484225.1 Alphaproteobacteria bacterium | reverse complement strand
TTATGTGGATACAGTAGGAAAGAATTCCGAAAAAATCACAGCATATATCAGAAATCAGCTAAAATTAGACCAAGAGGCCGAACAACTGACGATGGACTTAAACGACCCGTTTACGGGTAAGTAGTAACAAACTTGCGTCTGACAGATTTTTGAGTGCCCCGTTCAGGGGATGCTAGTGGTAAAGGCTTATAGCCGATAAAGAAGAACCACGCGTTTTACGCGTGGGTCCCTTTTTATACCTTATGAGGTAGGCGAGAATATATATAGTCGCTTATACGGTTCGGCAAAATTGACAATCCCCACACGGCAAATCGCATAGGCCACGGAAAAGAAATTAACCCGCTGTTTTTTTCAATCCCTTCGGCAATAACAGCTGCGGATTTTTCTGCCGACATAAAAAACGGCATAGGGCATGTGTTTTTATCGGTTATGCGAGATTTTACAAACCCCGGACAAATGGTATTTATTTGAATGTCAAAATCTTTCAAACTGCAGCGCAAAGCTTCGCCATACGCTTTAAGACAGGCCTTGCTTGCACTGTAAGAAGGGCAAGCCGGCAATCCGTGATATCCGGCAATAGAAGAGGTTATGGCAATAATTTTCGGGCCGGATTTGCGTTTTTTATACAATTCAATCGCCGGTGTTATGGTATTGATTGTTCCCATTACGTTAGTTTCAAAGGTATTATACAGATTTTCCGGAGTTTCCGCCCCGGTTGACACACCGGCATTGGCAAAAACAATATTCAGCGGAGCTGTTTTTTCACATTCCTCAATCCATTTTTTCATTTTTTCTTTGTCCGTTACGCTGATAAGTTTGGCATGAACTTCGGCACCATATTGCTCGCAGCGTTTTTTTACATCATGCAAACGTTCGGCATTGCGCCCGCAAATAAATAAATGTTTGATACCTTTTTGCGAGTAATAAACAGCCAAAGCCTCTCCGATTCCGGATGAAGCTCCGGTGATTAATATGTTGGAAACAATGTTTTTCATACCCAAAATTCCTGATAAGTTAATATTATTTGTTGTAATATCCGGTTACTCGTTTTATAATCCGAACAAATTTATAATGCAAGCTACAAGAGGTTAATATGAACAACGGTTTGGATATTATCAATCACTTTAGAAAAGTAAGACGTGGTGCAATGTTTATTATTGAGGCTCCGTCGGGGACGGGAAAAACTTCGGTAATTAAAGAGTTATTGAAAGCCGATGCAAACTTAAAATTTTCCGTTTCGGTAACAACGCGCGCTCCGCGTGCCGGTGAGCAAAACGGAGTTGACTACTTTTTTATTTCCGACGAGCAATATAACGAACACATGAAAAATGACGATTTCTATGAATACGTGGATTCGCAATACGGCTCCAGATACGGAACTTTACGTTCGGAGGTGGACAGTTTTATCAGTGTCGGTCAAGATGTTATTTTTGATATGGACTGGGTTGGTTTGCGTCAAATGAAAGAAAAAGCAAAAGATGATGTTGTTTCAATTTATCTCTTACCGCCGTCAATTAAGGAACTTCGTCGTCGTTTGGTGGACAGGAATGATGATATTAACATTATCAATCAACGCATGGGTGTTATACGCGAAAAAATGTCTCATTGGAATGAATATGACTATGTGGTTATTAACGCAGACTTAAATCAAACGATTGAGACCGTGAAAGAAATTATATCGGCCGAACGTATGAAGAGAGTGCGCCAAACAGGCTTGATTGAATTTGTTAAGCAACTTGATGAAGAAGCTAAAAACATGGAGTAGAGCAGGGGTATTTATTCAAAACAAAGTCGGAAAGATAAAAACATGAAAAAGATTTTTGATTCCATAGAAGAAATGATAGGGCATACTCCGTTGTTGCGGCTGAACAGATTGCGCAAAAAATACGGGTTTGGTGCCGATATATTGGCAAAATGCGAATTTTACAATCCGGTTTTTTCGGTTAAAGACAGAGTAGCTTTAAATATGATAGAAAAGGCTCCGTTTGCTTCTATTGATGACAATACCGTTTTTATAGAGGCAACATCGGGAAATACCGGAGTCGGTCTGGCTGCTTTTTGTGCCGCCAAAGGATATAAGCTGGTTATTGTTATGCCGGAAAATATGGCTCAAGAAAAAATAAATCTGATTCGCCATTTCGGAGCTGAAGTTATGTTAACACCGGCGGAAGAGGGAATGGCCGGAGCCATAAGAAAAGTGGAAATATTAAAAGAACGTTCGTCCAATTTGATAGAATTCAAACAATTTGAAAATCCGGCAAATACCGAAGCTCACAAATTAACCACCAGTATGGAAATTATGGAAGATACCGGAGGAGCGGTTGATGCGTTGGTGTGCGGAGTGGGGACTGCCGGCACAATTTCCGGTGTGGCCGAAACATTGAAATCATGCAATCCGGATTTGTATGTGGTAGCCGTTGAACCTAAAGAAAGTCCGGTTTTGAGCGGAGGAGCCAAAGGGAGCCATCAAATAGGCGGAATCGGGGCCGGATTTGTGCCACCGTTGTATCGCAAAGATTTGGTAAATGAAGTTATTTGCGTTCCGAGTCTGAAAGCTTATGAAATGTCGGAAATTGTTGCACAAACGGAAGGTTTACCGGTCGGTATTTCCGCGGCTGCCGCTTTGGAAGCAGCGGTTCAACTTGCTTCTCGCAACGAAATGAAAGGCAAAAATATAGTTGTTATTTTACCGGACAGCATAGAACGTTACTTATCGGCAGAATATTTTAATAAACGGGAACAAAATTAAATGAAGTTTTTTTCTATACTCGGACGATATGTCAATCGTCAATTTATTTTGAATTTTTTTGTGGTGTTTTTTGCCATTTTGGGAGTAATTTTCATCTTTGACTGCATAGAATCTTTGCGCAGAATATCGGGAAGAGAAGATGTATCTCTGTGGTTTGCTTTTCAATACGCCATAAGCCGCGTTACAAAAACAGTGGAAATTGTGTTACCTTTTGTAATGATGGCTTCATCAATGATTACGTTCTGGAAATTGAGTAAAAGCAACGAATTTGTGGTTATTCGCAGTGCCGGAGTTTCTATGTTCGGTTTTTTATACCCGATTATAATTGCTACGCTTTTGTTAGGGGTGGCAAATATTGCCTTATTCAATCCGTTGGCGGCAAAAATGTTTGAATGGCATGAGGTTTTGTCTTATCGCTTGGCTTCACACAATCCGAATGCCGTTCTTTTTTCAAGTAAAGGATTGTGGATACGTGAAGCAATCAGCGAAGGAAATGTGTTGCTGATTCAAGCAAAATCCATGCACCAGGAAGATGATAAAACTTTGTCCATGCGCGAAGTGAGCATTACCGAACTTGATGATAAAGCAAAAATCACGACAAGGTATGAAGCCTCTTTTGCATTATTGGAAAATAATGTTTTTAATCTGAAAGATGTTAAAGTCTTAGAGAACGGAAAACCGGTTAAATCACTGACGGAATATAAATATAAAACCACAATAGATATGCAAAGAATAAAGGAAAGCTTTATTGAGCCGAATGCTATTTCATTTTGGCAATTACCTGATACTATTGCTTTTTATGAACATTCCGGTTTTTCGGCAACACGACACTGGATGAGATATTTAAACTTGCTGATTTCTCCGTTTTTGTTGGTTGGAATGATGATGATTGGTGCAATTTTCATGTTGCAAAACACTCTGAGAGGCTCAAAACTGTTGTTGCGCGTTGTTTCCGGAATTGTTATCGGCTTTATGGTTTATTTTTCATCACAAGTTGTATACACATTCGGTGTTAACGGATATATTCCGGTATGGTTGGCAGCATTTACGCCGACAGCCATTATTTTACTGACAACAACATCATTGTTAATTTCTGCAGATGAAGTATAGAAAATATTGACAAAAGATATTGAAAGTGTTAATAGTTAAATCCAAATGTGAGTAATTAACACTATTATTAACAAAATTTACTGCCTATGAGAAGGTCTTTTGATGAGAATGTGCCCGGAATTGTCGGTACTGTCCGCCAAAACAACGGGGGACATTTAGTTATTAGTGCGGAATTTTACCGCGATAAACAGCTGAAAAAAATGTTTTTGGCCGGAAAATGCTTTGCTTATCATTGTCCCGCCAAAGGTGCGAACTGTTATCGTGGTGACTATGTCCGTATTGACAGGGCTGGTCTGGTGAATCTGACGGAAAAATACGTTCTGTCTGATTTTAGGTCTCTGCTCAGCAAGTCGGAAAGAGAACTGCTTGCAAACTGTCAAAGAGCATTTTTGTTCAATGGTTCGGTTGCCGGAATCCAAGTTGTCGGTGACTGTGTCTCTCTCAGGTTTCACGTGAGCAGCCGTATCAATGAAGCGGATGTGAGGGTGAATGTAAACAAGATGGTCAGCTATTCGGTGAATTGTGCCGAATGTGATACGAAATTCGGTGAAAGCAAGGGAGTATTCAGTAGGCTTTCGGCTCTGGTTTCCGGTGAACAATTAACTTTTAAGTTATACAGAAAGCCGGAGTGCAAGGCTGACTTACTCAATGTAATCGCCGCAGATTCCGTTGAAAATGCTGACAACTATGTAAAAAAACATTGCTAAAAATCATAAGCCTATGAAAAAGATTCGCAATTTTCTTAGCAATACATGGTGCCTTATTCAACTGATATACACAATATGTGTGCTGTGGCTTTTCGGTGACTATAAAGCCCGTCGTGAGGACTATGACTAACTTATTAATCCGCCCTGAGGAATTTACCTCTCGGCGGATTTTTTTTTGAAGAAATATTGACAAATTTATTGAATGTGCTACCTTAAGTGTGATAAATCATTTTTATAACAAAATTTAACGCTTATGAACAATTATTTGAAGTATGATTCGTTTGTGGATGGTGTATACATTCACAGCAAGAGTATCGGTGATGACACCTTACAAGTAAAACTATCCGCAAAATTTTGCCGTGATGCCGATTGCAAATTTCCTGATGAAAATACTCCGATTGTCGGAGTATTGCCGGAATTGCGCTCCAATCACTATTATGCCGATATGAAGCTTGTGCGTGAAATCATCAGGGCAGGGATGAATGTGGTGTTTTTGCCCCATTCATTCAGTGGTGAGCAGCTTAACGGTTGCTGCGGACTGATTGTTCCGGACGGTTCTTTTCTGATACCGGACAATTTCTATACTGATAATCACAAGGCAAAAAACTTGCTTCACTCAGACAATTTTGCTTATGTGCAGTGTGTTGCTCGTGCCATGGAACGGAATCTCCCGATTCTGGCTATAAACAAAGGGGGATTGCTGGTTGCCGGTTTGTGTGGTTTGCAAATATGCCGAAGTATTAATGAGTTTGTTACCCCGCTCCATCACTACCGAACAGATGACGGAGGACACTTGGTTAATATCAAGAAGGACACCCCTCTGTTTGAGGCTCTCAATCGGCGTGAATCGGTGAGGGTGAACTCTCGTCACACGAATGTTCTGGCTTCTGTTCGGAGGCAACGTGAGCATTTGTCGGAGGTGATGGGAATCCCCGAACAAGATGTGAAACTTCCGCTGGATATCTATGCTGAAGCAAATGACGGAGTTCCTGAGGCTTGGGGTTTGGCAGACAAGAAAATCCTTTGCGTGCAGTGGAATCCGGAATTGATGTCAGCCGAAGGCGGCATTTTTGATTATTTTTCAAAACTACTTTCTCTATGAATCACAAAATTGAAAACGGAAAAAGCGAAAGTTTTCGCAACTGGGAAGCAGAATGGCGTGAATATGTTGACAAAGAGCGTCGGTGTAAAGTCGTTTATAGGTTGACGCAGATTGTTGTGGCCTGTGCTGCTATCTGTTTGTATTACATATTTGGTCTCAAATATGCCTGTTTAGGCTTGGCGCTTTATGCCTGGAATATGTATTGGTATTATACAGGTTGTCAGAGTCAGGTAATAGATGAGTATGAAGCAGACGGATATCCTCAGGACGGACTGCGTTTTATGTTCAAAAGTTGGCCGTGGTTCGCTGTGTTGGCAGTTATCTTTTTATACTTGATTAAGTAACTTTTTAGGCTCCATTCGTTCAAACGGATGGAGTTTTTTTTACTAAAATTTGAGAAATATTTATTCTTTACAAGATACCGAAACTTTGGTAAGCTGAATTTATGATGAAATTTATTTTTTCATCAAGAACCGAGAGGTTCGGGGCTGTCGAAAGCTCTAAAATGTTGGTGATACCGAAGAATAGTATCACTTTTGATGCTGTTTTTTTGTATCTAAAAATCCCCGCGTATGTTCGGGGAGATTATGGCGTATGTTCAAGCATTTTTTTGCTAAAGGTCATAATAGTCATTGCCAACATATGATTTTCGAACTCCCCGATCGTCTCAAAAAATGAGACGTTTTTTTTATTAAAGAAAATAATTTAAGGAAGGGGATTAAAATGAAATGTAATATGGCTGCTTATATTTTTTCTTTCACTATATTTTTATCTGTTTACCCATCACCGGCATTTACTGCACAAATATGCAACTGCGGAACATTGGGACATGAAACGGAATGTTGTTGGGAAATTGATGAAAAAGGTAATCTTTCCATCACTTCCGGAATCAATCCGGAAACAGGTGTTCATTATGAAAATGTGGCAATGGCTGATTATTTATGTGATGATTCAACCGTTATCGGTAACAGACCTTGGGAACAATATATGAATCAGATAAAAAACATTGTGGTCGGAGACAATATAACCAATATATCAAGAAATGCTTTTCAGGGGGCATATAACTTAGAAACGGTTACCGGTATGAAAGATGTAAAAAGTTTGGGATATGATTCGTTTGCTTATGACAATAAGCTGAAATTAGTTGAAATGCCGAGTGTGGAATTTATTGATAGACATGCATTAAATTCTGCTTCTTTAACAAGTGTTGATTTGCCTAAAATAAAATATATTGCTCATGGATTTGGAAATAAGATAGAATATGTCGGATTACCGGAGTGGGATGTAATATTTGGGGATACTAGCTTCTTTACAAACACCGGAATTCCCGAGTGTTCCAACGAAAATAGAGCTGCTTGCGGAAGCTGCGGTGATGATTACATAAAAAGCGGCGTCGGATGCGTATCTGACTGCGGAGAAAAATTTTTGGTTAAAGAAGGCAGATGTATTGATGCTGATTTAGGCTGCGGAGCCGAATATTCGGAATCTTACGGATATTGCTACCGTGTTCGTTACACTTTGCCGGAAGCTGACGAAGCAACCAGCAACGATAATGAAAATATGATTGAGTGGATTTTTGAGTAAAAATTATAGAGTCATCTTGAACCCCGAGCGGAAGAAAACACCACACAGTCATCTTGAACCCCGAGCGATAGCGAGTGGGTGTAAAGATCTCTTGTTTCAGGAACAGAGTCTATTGTTATGCACTGCATAACAACAAACACTTTTCTTCTTAAAAAGATCTTTACGGGGATTTCGCTAATCGCTCAACCCCTCAAGATGACAGAGCAGGGAATATACATAGAATAAGATTATGAAAATCTCCTGTTTTAGTAGGTGATTTTCACTCTTTTATTATTTTTTGTATACTCTTTATTCTTCTGGTAATTAACAGTCTTAACGCTATTTTTTTTATTTACATATATACATATTTCTGATACCCTGCACATAGGTAAAAAATAGTTTTTTTTACTCAGAACCTTAAAAAGAGAGGTTCGGGCTTTAGACGGCTTTTACAACGGAGATACCGAAGCGGTATCCCTAGGATACTGTTTTTTGGTATCTGCATTTTCCCCACGTAGGTGGGGAGCTTGCAGTGTATGTTCAAGTGTATATTTTACACTAAAGACTGTAGGAGTCATTACCGTTGTATGATTGTCTAACTCCCCGCCGCCTCTTTTATGGCGGTTCTTTTTTATATTAAAAATTGAAGGGGAAAAATGATGAAAAAAATCGTATTGATGTTGGGGATGATTTTCTATTCCGGTGTAGTAGTGGCAAATAATCCGAGCGGAACTTGCGGCACAAACTGTAATTGGACAATAGAAAACGGAGTCTTAAAGGTTAGCGGAGGTATTGACGGTAGTGTGGGAATAATGGAGGATTATACATGGAGTGAAAAAGATCACTGGACAAAGGCTCCGTGGTTTGAATATAAGGAAAACATTACGGGGATTACTGTATCCGGTGTAGAGAATATAGGAAAAGCTGCATTTGCACATTTACCAATCACATCTGTCTCTTTTGATAATTCTTTATTGTCAATAGGAGAAGTTTCATTCTACGGAAATAGACTAAAGACAATAAATATTCCAGATTCAGTAAATACTCTTAATTGGGCTGCTTTTTATGGCTCTTATGGCAATATAATTGTTCCGGCGACGGTAGAGGGAATTGACGGTAGAATAATGACAGATAGTAAATCATTTACCGTAACATGCAGAGGAAGCAATGAGGAATGTCAAAATATTTATAATCAGCTGTCGGCATATATATATTATGACCATGCAAATAAAGTATGGAAAATTGGTAATTGGGTAGACCTTCTTAAACAGGCTGATGAAAATCAGTGCAATAGTGCAAAATATTATTGGACCGGAGGTTTGTGCAATAATCGCCCGACCGACGGAAGTATGATAGAATGTGATGAAGGGTGGTATGCTACCAATAAAGATGTGTGTGAAAAAATTAAACTCCGTTACACCTTACCGGAAGCAGACGAGGCAACTTCTGATGATAATGAAAACACGATTGAGTGGATTTTTGAGTAAAAAAATATCCGCGCATAACAACACACACTTTTTTGCTGAAAAAGATCTTTACGGGGATTCCCACGTCGCTACGCTCCTCGGAATGACCATAAGGTAGGAAACGTCATTGCGAGGGAGTGAAACGACCATAAGGTATGGAGTGTCATTGCGAGGGAGTGAAACGACCGTCGCAATCTCCTTGAACAAAGATCTCATGTTTCAGGAACGGAGTCTATTGTTATGCACTGCATAACAATACACACTTTTCTGCTTAAAAAAGATCTTTACGGGGATTTCGCTAATCGCTCAACCCCTCAAGATGACAGCGAAACATTAATTTGCCTAGATTATCGGTTATTGCTTCGCAATCCCGATAATGACAGAAAAAAAGCGCGCCCGATAATGACAGAAAAGAGTAGCAATCACGATAATGACGAAAAAAACACCACGACAAGGAAAGACGAATAACGCACCGGAAGAAAACATAAAAAAATATACGCCGATTTACAAAAAACAAAAAAGTATTCGTGAATATAAAAGAATGTTCAGGATAATGATGACAATCGCGTAAATACAACGGTTATCCGATAACAAATGTGTCAATGCAAACATTTTTTATAAAAAATATTTTCAAGTAAGCGATTAACAAAATATTTTCAAGTGAGTGATTAACAAAATATTTTCAAGTAAGCGATTAACAAAATATTTTCAAGTGAGTGATTAACAAAATATTTTCAAGAAGATGTTAATACAAAGTAATTTTAATCAGGGAATTCTTCGTTGTCATAATTAATTTTGTCGCATAATGCATATTATGGATAGTTTTGTATTTTAAATTCCGGAAAATTCAAGATGTTATCACATTTAATCAATGATTGAAGCTGCTATCAGATTTTTTGTGTAAGACTTACTTGGTGAATTAAATATCTTTTCTGCCGATCCTTTTTCAACAATTTTTCCGTTTTTCATTACCATAACTTTATGAGAAATAGATTTTACGGCATGCATATCATGAGAAATAAAAATATATGATAAGTCATATTTTAGCTGTAACTGTTTTAATAATTCCATAATTTGCGCTTGCACCGTAACATCAAGTGCAGATGTCGGCTCATCTAATATTACAATTTCCGGTTTTATTATTAAAGCACGAGCCAGAGCAATTCTTTGCCGTTGTCCTCCGGAAAATTCGTTCGGATACTTGTTAACAACATCTTCAGAAAGTCCAACATCTTTTAGCATTTGTAATACTTGTTGATATTGTTCTTCCGAAGATAAGTTTTTGTAATGAACTTTCATTCCTTCTAATATAATTTCAGCCACATTCATTCGTGGATTTAGAGAATTATACGGATCTTGAAAAACTATCTGTATGTCTTTATTTTTTAGATTATTTTTCTTATGTATATCTTTGTTTTTAGATATTATTTTGCCTTTATATTTAACAAGACCTACTATTGCTGAAGCTAATGTCGTTTTACCGGAACCGGACTCTCCGACTATCCCTAATGTTTCACCCTTATTAAGCGAAAAGCTCACATTATCAACGGCTTTTAATGATTTTGTGATTTTACCGAAAAAATTACGTTTAATCGGAAATTCCACTGTAATATTTTCAGCTTCAAAAATTTTTATTTTTTCATTATTTTCTTTTATATTCAATTTAATAGATGAATGAATTAATTTTTTAGTGTAATCGTTTTCAGGGTGCAAAAATACATTTTCGGCACTATTATATTCCACCAAATCACCCTTATACATCACGGCAATTTTATCAGATATATGATGAACCAAACGCAAATCATGACTTATAAATATTATTGACATATTTAATTTTTGTTTCAGCGACAGCAGAAGTTCTATAATTTCTTTTTGCACAGTCACATCAAGTGCTGTTGTCGGTTCATCAGCAATCAATATCTTTGGATTATTGGCAATAGCCATGGCAATCATAACTCTTTGCCGCTGCCCGCCGGACAATTCAAACGGATAAGCATTGGCTTTTTGTTCCGGATTAGATATTTTAACAATTTTTAATAGTTGAATCACCCTCTCCTTAATTTCTTTGCTACTCAAATTTTGATGCAGCTTCAGACATTCGCCTATTTGTCGTCCTATCTTATGCAATGAATTAAGTGAAGACATAGGTTCTTGAAAAATAAAAGAAATTTCATTTCCTCTGATGTTTTGAAAACTTTTATCATCTAAACCAATCAATTCTTTTCCCAAAAAACGAATAGATGAAATTTTGTCATGATGAGCCTTCGGATATGGCAACAACCCCAAAACAGACAATGCCGTGACCGATTTGCCGGAGCCGGACTCTCCTACAATTCCCAAAACCTCTCCTTGTTTTAGGGTGAAATTAATATTTTTAGCCGCCGGAAAGTCCTTACCGTTAATATCACGGAAATAAACCGATAAATTTTTCACTTCTAAAATATTATTCATCAGTTGTTTTTCCTTGTATCAAAAACATCACGAACTCCCTCTCCTATGAATATCAGCATAGAAAGCAATCCGGATAGCACAACAAAGATGCTGACTCCTATCCATGGAGCATATAAGTTGTCTTTTCCTTGTCTGACCAAATCTCCCAAAGACGGATAATCTTGGGGAAGCCCTAACCCCAAAAAGTCTAAAGCACTGAGAGCCGTTATTGATTCGGCCATAATAAAAGGAATAAAAGTAACGGATGTAACCAGCGCATTCGGCAATATATGGCGAAACATGATTCTAAAATTCCCTACCCCCATCACTTGGGCCGCTTTTACATACTCAAAATTTCGGGTACGCAAAAATTCCGCCCTCACCATTCCGGTTAAGCCGGTCCATGAAAAAAGCAATAAGATAAACAATAAGCTCCAAAATGTCGGTAAAAACACACTTGATATTATAATCAAGATAAAAAGTTGCGGAAGAGAATCCCACACTTCAATAAATCTTTGAAATATTAAGTCGGTTTTTCCTCCGAAATATCCCTGCACTGCTCCGATAAATATTCCCAAAACCGAGGAAATCAAAGTCAATAAAAAGGCAAAACACACAGACAATCTTATGCCATACAGCAACCGAGCGACAATATCTCTTCCTTCTTCATCAGTCCCGAGCCAGTGACTTTTATCGGGGGCAGACGGTGCCGACTTTGATAAACGATAATCAACAGTGTTATAAGAATACGGAATAATCGGCATAATCATCCAGCCGTTGTTTTTGATATTGTTTTGAATATATTCGTCATGATAATCGGCAGGAGTCGGAAAATCCCCACCCCAAAAATCATCATTGTAGTTAAAAATAATCGGGAAATAAAAATTATTTTTATATTTAACAATCAAAGGCTTATCATTTGAAATTAATTCAGAAAATAAAGATAACACAAAAACAAAAACAAACAATATAAATGCCACATACGCTTTTGTATTTTTCTTAAATATCTTTATCTTTTCGCCCATGTTCATTTTATTTATCAAAACTCCGGAACGACAGAAGAATCTATTTCAGATATCTCATTGTTGATTTGCTTACGTTCAATCATAAATTCATCATCAGACGGTAAAATATTATTGTTTGTTTGCCATTCTTTATACCATTTAATAAAGTCTTCGGCACTGTATTCTACCGTATCCGGTGTAAGATTTTCCACTTCTTCAATTACCGAAGCTCTGATTTTATCATGCACACCCAAATCATTATCGGAATTACAGCGATTACGGCTGAACAGATATTCAAGAACAATATTTGTAGTTGAGCAAAAAGTGTTATTAACTCTATGTTCTTTCATTCTTTTATCATATACAGCCATATTTACCAAACGATTATTCATAAAATTTTCTTTAAAATCTTCAGAATGTTTTCTTTGAAAGTTGTTTATTCCGGAAATACCTTGGATTATGATGATACTGTCATCAAGCAATCCTTTTTTATTTAAGTTACTGAAAAACTGTTGCATTTTTCCATACAGACATTTTGTTTGCTGTAAATACGCCGATTTTCTTTCTTCGGTATAATCATTTGTCACCCACGGTTTATTACTGATATCAAGCCATTCATCTTTCGGTAACATTTTGCAATACTGATCATATACATACATATCCGACGGAATATCCATAAACACAAAATATGCCTGACGCCCTGTGTCTTTTTCTATATCACTATACAAAACATCAAAAGCCTTCAATGAGTTTATTACGTATAAATTATTATAAGTAACACTGACAAGCGGCATTTTGTCGGCATTAATAAATTTATTGAGTGTAGAATATACCGGCAGCATATTTTTACACAATTTGAAACTGTAAAACCATTCTACAAACAAAACATTGGCTTTAGACATCACCGACATATCATATACTTTTGTCGGCTTGTTTATTTTTTCAATACATCTGGCCACGTTGGTGATGTGCTTTTTTCTGCACATATCAAAATCACGCGATTTATAGGCCGAAATCTGATAATGATTATTGTAAAAAATATCATACAACTCATTGTTTTTCAGATTTATTAAGTCCTTGTGCAAATTATAAAATTTCCAATAACCGTATAACAATCGTGTATCCAAAATATTAGATACCAAATTATGCGAATAAGGATTGAGAGCATAAACCAGATTATTTAAAAAATTATCATCTTTGGTGTATGCCCGAGAATACTGAGTAAAATTATTTGCCTGATAAAAACCGTTTATCAATTTTTGCGTTATTTCCGCTTCAGGAGTATTAAACATAGTCAAAGAATACGGTGACACCAGATTCGGGAACAAAAAATAAATAAATCGTCGCGGAGATGACGAATCATACCTTTGAATGTTCACGGTTTCAACAAAATCGTGTGATTCCTTACCTTTCATATATGCAAAGTAAACATTGAAAAACAGTAAAACCATAGCAAAAGCGTATAAAATTTTCGCTCTTCTGTTTTTTGACACATATATCACAAAAGTAACGGAAGCAAAAATAAAAGCAATGATTCCGCTGCTTGAAATAGTGGCCACGCCTAATTGAATATTGTTTCCGAGTTGAGAAAATTGGTTATATATCACAACAACAAATAAAAACGAGAATAAAGATGCCAAAACAGCTTTTATCCATTGATGTTTATGGAATATTCCGACAATAGCGGCCGAGAACAACAAAATAAACAGCATGATTAAAAAAACTTCGGCGCACGGGAAAATGGAATTTTTAAATATTTCAAGATTTCCGGACCCCGCAAACATTATCAAATCAACAGAAAGCAAAATTGAAATATGTAAAATAACCAATATCGTCGTTAAGGTTAAATCACTGATTTTTTTTGTTCTATGAGCCTCCGGAGCTTTGCGTGAAAACCGTCCGCTTTTATCCTCTTTTAACGGAGACAAAACAGAACCCAACTGCTCAAATGTCGGTTTGATATCTTTAAACATTTTTACTTATCCAATTTTTGTTTAACCAACTCATTTACCATTGCCGGATTTGCTTTACCTTGAGACATTTTCATTGTTTGTCCGACAAACCATCCGGCAAGATTTGTTTTACCTTTTTTATAAGCAGCGACATTATCCGGATTTTCAGCGATAATTTTATCCACTATCGCCTCAATGGCAGAAACATCCGTTACTTGTCTCAATCCTTTTTCTTCAACAATTTTTTCCGGACTATCTCCTGTTTCGGACATTATTTCAAAAACATCCTTTGCTATTTTTCCGGAAATAACGCTTTTACTGATAAGTTCTACTAAATTTCCTAAATTTTCGGCAGATACAGGGCTTTCTTTGATTGAAAGTTTTCTTTTGTTCAACATGGCAAAAAAGTCTCCAATCAGCCAATTTGCGACTTTTTTAGCATCATGACCGGCAGATGCTTTTTCAAAAAAGTCAGCAACTTCTTTGTTTTCACAAATAACCGATGCATCATAAGCTGTTAGCCCTAACTCATTAATAAAACGTGTTTTTTTGGCATCAGGCAATTCCACCATTTCTTGTTTAATGCTTTCAATATAGGCATCATCCAAAACAAGCGGAGGTAAATCAGGCTCCGGAAAATAACGATAATCATGAGCAAACTCTTTTTTGCGCATAACTTTAGTTTGTCCGGTAGTCGGGTCAAATTGACGTGTTTCCTGAATAATATCGCCGCCGTTTTCATAAACCTCAACATGGCGTTTTGCTTCATTTTCAATGGCTTGCATCACAAACTTGACGCTGTTAACATTTTTCATTTCACAACGTGTTCTCAATTCATTTGAGCCGTATGGACGAACAGACACGTTTACATCACAGCGCATAGAGCCTTCATCCATATTTCCGTCACAAGTTTCCAAATAGCGCAAAATAGAACGAAGTTTGCGCAAAAAAGCTCCTGCTTCTTCCGGCGCTCTGAAATCAGGTTTGGTAACAATTTCCATCAACCCGACACCGGCACGATTGAGGTCAATATAACTTTTTGTCGGGCTTAAATCATGAATTGACTTTCCGGCATCTTGCTCAATATGCATACGTTCAATGCCGATATCTTTGTTGCTTCCGTCAGGCAAATCAATACGTATTTTCCCCTCACCGACTATCGGATATCTGAATTGAGTAATCTGGTATCCGCTTGGTAAATCGGCATAAAAATAATTTTTACGGGAAAACTCGGAATACTTATTGATTTTCGCATTCAAACCCAAACCGGTTTTAACTGCCTGATGAACACACCAACGATTAAGCGTCGGCAACATTCCCGGCATACCGGCATCAACAAAAGAAACATTTTCATTCGGATTATCACCGAATTCGGTTGAGGCACCGCTGAATATTTTTGACTTGGAAATAATTTGACAATGAATTTCCAAACCGACAATCACTTCCCATTTGCCTTTGGCTGTTTCAATAACATATTCAGACATTGTTAAATCCTTTCAAATCCGGTATCTTGTTCCAATTTATATGCGGCTTTAAAGATGGTTTGTTCATCAAACGGTTTACCGATAATCTGCATACCATACGGCAAGCCTTCGGCCGACAGTCCGATTGGCAAGCTCAGTGCCGGCAATCCGGCTAAATTAACCGAGACGGTAAAAACATCATTCAAATACATATTAATCGGGTTTTGTAACATTTTTTCGTCACCGATCGGAAAAGCCGTAATCGGTGATGTCGGTGTTAAAATAACATCACATTCCTTAAAGGCATTCATAAAGTCATCATGAATTAAACGGCGGACTTTTTGGGCTTTAAGATAATATGCATCATAGTATCCGGCAGAAAGAACATAAGTTCCTATCATAATTCTGCGTTTAACTTCATTACCGAAACCTTCGGTTCTGGTATTAATATACAACTCATCAAGCGAATTTCCGTTTTTGCGGTTTCCAAAACGAATACCGTCATATCTGGCCAGATTAGACGAAGCCTCTGCCGGTGCCAAAACATAATATGCCGCCAACGCATATTTGGTGTGAGGCAAGCTTATTTCTTTGACTTTGGCACCTCCGGATTTCAAAATTTCCGCAGCTTTATCCCAGTAAGCCACAATCTCCTTATTCATACCGTCTAAACGATATTCTTTAGGGATACCGACAACCATTCCGTTAATATCTTGTTCCAAAAAACTCTCATAATCAGGAACCGGTGTATCGTAAGATGTTGAATCTTTTGCATCAAAACCGGCCATACTCTTCAATAAAACGGCACAATCACGAACATCTTGAGCAATAGGGCCGGCTTGGTCCAAAGATGAGGCAAACGCAATTATACCATAGCGAGAACATCTGCCGTATGTCGGTTTAATTCCGGTGCATCCGCAAAATGCTGCCGGTTCACGAATGGAACCGCCGGTATCTGTTCCGGTAGAAGCCGCACACAAGTGGGCGCTCACGGCAGCGGCAGAACCGCCGGAAGAACCGCCCGGAACCAAATCCTTATCTTTACTCCACGGATTAACCACCGGCCCGAAACAACTTGTTTCGTTAGAACCGCCCATGGCAAACTCATCCATGTTTAATTTCCCCAAAAATACGGCACCGTCTTGCAACAAATTATTCGTCACCGTTGATTCGTAAGGAGGAATAAATTCTCCGAGAATTTTAGAACAGGCGGTCGTCCGAATATTTTTTGTGCAAAACAAATCTTTTATACCGAGCGGAATACCGTCCAACGGCAAAGAATTACCGGAAGCATAGCGTTTATCCGCCTCGGATGCTTGTTGCTTTGCAATTTCAAAACTTTTGGTAACAAAAGCGTTGACCTTTGTGTTTTGTTCAATATTGTCTATATAAGCTTCAGTCAATTCTGTTGCCGAAAATTCTTTCTTTTTTAATCCGGACAAGGCTTGGGCCACCGTTAATTTTGTTATATCTTTCATTTTTTACTCCACAACCTTTGGTACTGCAAAATAATCAAATTCTTCCATCGGAGCATTTTGCAAAATTTCATCTTTATTATTGCCGGCGGTGATTTCATCTTCACGCAAGCGCAACGTTTGTTCATTAACCGAAATCAGCGGTTCTACGTTATCCGTATTCAACTCATTCAGTTCATCAATCCATTGCAGAATTTTATTAAATTCGTCTTTTGCGCTTTCTATTTTTTCATCTTCAACCCTTAAACGAGACAAAAAAGCCACTTTTTTTACTGTTTGATTATCTATAGCCATTTTTTTATCCTTACATGTTTATTTCAAACGGTATCAACACCATATCATATTGCCAACGTTTGAAAAGATTAATTTTTTCAATATCAACACCGACTGCTCCGAAAATTTTATCGGTGCTGATTTTTGATTTGCTCCACAACTCCGTGATTTTTTCCAAATCAGATTTAGGTTTTGGAAATTCCGCCAATTCAAACGGTTCGTCAGGATTAATGCCGGATTGTTGATGAGCATATAACAAAGCTTCTTTCAAACCGCCGAGTGCATCAACCAAACCCAAGTCTTTTGCTTGTTTGCCCGTCCAAACTCTGCCTCTGGCAACTTCATCAATATTTTTCACGGCTTTACGATTTTCCGTTACCTTTGCCGTAAAATCATTATACACGTCATCCAGAGATTCGTTAAATATTTTTACCTCTTGAGGACTGAAATTTTTATTACTGCTTAAAAAGTCGGAATTGTTGCCTATTTTAACCTCATCCCAGTTAATACCGAGTTTCTGCCACATTTTTTCCAGCGATATTTTTCCGCCCAACACCCCGATTGAACCTGTGATACTCATCGGCTCCGAAAAAATGTAATCACCTGCCAGCGAAATAAAATATCCTCCGGATGCCGCATACCCGCCTTGAGATATAATTATCGGAATATTTTTGTCTTTTTTCAGCTTTTGCAACGCAAAATAAATTTCGTCGGCAGCATTATATTCGCCTCCCGGACTGTTTATACGCAAAACAAGAGCTTTCAAATTTTCAATCTCACTGATTTCCTGAATATCGGCAAGCACATTTTTACTGCTGATGGTGCTGTCCTCTCCTATTTCTGTGAAATCGGCTTCTTTGGCAATAACTCCGTTCAGTGATAAATATGCAATTACCGGTATATCTCCTTCGTTCGGTTGCAAAAGTGTTGCATAATCAATAACATCAACAAAACCGCTGACACCGTCTTTTTTCAATTTTTCTTCCAATTCCTGACGATACATAATACCGTCTATCAATCCTTCTTTTATTCCGTTTTCGGCCTTAAGCGGTGCCGTATTAATAATTTGTTTGATATCCGTCTTTAATTTGCGATTTTGAGATATACCCTCACCTATGGTTCCCGCAATATCCGAGGCCATACCGTTCAATTCGCTGCGATAATAAGAAGACATTGTTTCATCAGTTAATGAAGCCATTGCAGTCTTATATTCATAGCGCGAATAAAATTCCGGATTAATACCGAGTTTTTCCAACACGCCGCGGACAAACGGAACTTCTATACTGATGCCGGTCAAACCGATATAGGTGTGCGGCTGCATATAAATTTCATCAAAAAAACTGGCAAGATAATACTCTCTGTTGCCATATCCGAACGGACCGAAACCGGAAGAATAAACATAAGTTTTTTTGCCGGATGAACGAAATTTTTTAACTGCTTCGGCCAATTCTTGAGTTTGAGCCAAATCCAAACTTGTTATGTTTATGTCTGCAACCAGCCCGTCTATGCGGTTATCTGATGCTGCAAGTTCCAAGACTTTCAGCAATTCCAAAAAACTGATGTTTTTTTCGCCAAAAAAATCGTTCAAAACACCGGAATCCGAATTTTCGGCGAAACTCTGGTTCAAATCAACCATCAGAAACGACTTATCTTCAATGTTGCGGCTATTGAGTGTACAATACGCCGAAACAAGCAATATCAAGAGCAAAACCAAAACAATCGCCCCTACTCCGGCACACAAATTTTTAATCATGGAAAATATCTTTTTCATTATTTTTTATCCTAAAAATTTTTTTGTGTAAGGATACTTTGCTACGGTTTCTTCATTAAGCTCCCCACATTTTGTTTCAATAGCCGAACTCAATTCACTCATAAATTCGTCCTTTGTTTTTCCTTTGGCATCTATTGCCGGTAAAAATTCAAAAACAACAGTTCCCGGATAGCGTAAAAATGAATTTTTTGCCCAGAAAAATCCGGTATTTACAGCTACGGGAACCACGGGCAAATTCAAGTTTTCCGCTAAAAACATTATTCCGGATTTATACCCCTTAGTCGTTCCGGGCTTGCAGCGTGTTCCCTCCGGAAATATAACAACCGGACGGCCTAAATCCGTTCTTTTTTTCACTTCGGAAAGCATGTGCTTCATAGCTAAAGCTCCTCCTTTGCGATTAACCGGTATCATTCCGTAAAAATATTGAGCCCAACCGAAAAACGGCATAAACACCAACTCTTTTTTCAAAATATATGTGGTTGTTGGCACACATTGTGTAAACGTATACGTTTCCAAGGCCGATTCATGTTTGCAAGCGTATATCACATTTTTGGATTTAATATTTTCCTTTCCTCTGATTTCAAACTTTATGCCGGCAAACAGTTTAACCCAAAAAATTGCAATCGGCATAACAATTTTATCCCAATAAAAAATTGAGCATTTACGCGGCAGTAAGGCAACCGGAAGCTGCACAATACACCCGACCATCAGTGTAAAGAAAAAGAAAAAATTTGCCAACAAAGAACGAATATATATCATATTAAGTCATCTCCTTTATTTCCGGAATATGGTATTTGATAAAAACTATTAAAAATTTGGTGTATTCGCCGGCTATCAGTTTGAATGTTCCCCATTTTTTCCACCAATCTTTTGCCACATTAGGCGAATAAACCGGATGCGGAACAATATGAACACCCTTATTTTGCGCCGAAAATTCTTCCATGCTGCGCGGGATATGGTAGTATGATGTTACCAAACGAATTGATTTTATGTGATTTTTCTTTATCCATTCTGAGGTTTCTTCGGCATTTTCTATGGTGTTTGTAGCCTTTTTGCCCAAAGTGATTTTTGATTTATCATTAATTGTTACGGAAGAACTTTCTTCTATGTTTTCTATATTAATGGTTTTATACACTCCGGATATAAACAATTTATCCGCCAAATTTTCATTCAGTAGCTTTATACTTTCGGATATACGATTTTTCCCTCCGGTCAAAACAACGATAGCATCCGTATTTTCAGTAAGGTTGATTTTATAATTATTGATGGTTCTGTTAAAGAGGCAGAAACCGGAAAACCAGACAACCGCACAAACAAAAAACATATCAATAAGTTTAACAACCCTTTCCATTAAACCATTTTCTCCAGAGATTTGCGCACTGTAAAATATGATGTTAATGTGGAATACAAAAGCGAAAACAACGGAGTAATCATAATAATTACCCAAGAAGAAGTTTTCAGTTCCGCACCGTTAATAAGTCCGCTGCCGGTAGAAATTCCGTATTTTCCGACCAAAAGAATACAAGGAACAGCCACCATTAAACCGATTATACCGGAGAAAAAGCCTATTTTTGCATAGTTTGCCGCATATTGTTTGGCAATATAGTCGTCTGTTGCTCCGATAATATGCAAAATTTCAATAGAACTAAGGTTTATACTCAAGCTTGTTTTGGTTGAATAATAGATGGAAAAGGCGCAAATAACAGCCACCATAAACAAAACCGTTAATGCGGTATTTTTCAAAGACGAAGCAAATTTCAGCAGTCTGTTCAACCACAAACGGTGATTATCTATGGAAGCATTAGGTGTGATTTGTCTCAAACCTCTGGTCACTTCATCATAATTGATGTCGGCATTGTCCTTCAAACTTACATCCAGCAAAACAGGAATAGGCAAGGCAGAAATATTAACCTTATTACCTAACCAAGGTGTCATCAATTTTTCTATATCTTGGGAAGTCAGAACTCTGACTCTTTTTACTCCGCTGACGTTTTCCATAAACTGCAATACCCTGTTTTGCTGTTCCAATGTTTTAACCGTATCAATATGTTTTTCGGCATCTTCCACCGGAATAATCTGCACGGTCAGTGAACCGGTAATATCTTTTTCCCAGTTTCCGGCCATGGAGTTGATAGCCATCACAATAGCCATGACAATCACAAACAGATAAATAAAAATTGATGTTAAAACATACATAAATGCCGACGAATCTTCATCATCTATCGGAAGATTGTTATGACGATCCGCAATTAAATCTCTTTTCATTCTTAAATTCTCCCCAATGCCGGATAAAGTTTTGCTGTTCCGTTATATAAATTTACACGCTGAAAATTATAACTTGATGTCAGTTGCTCATTGTGAGTGGCAATTAATACTGTTGTGCCGACTCTGTTCAGTTCCACGAACAAACGCATAATCTTTGCCGCAATTTCAGAATCCACGCTTCCGGTAGGTTCGTCGGCAAACAAAATGTCCGGACGATTAATCACTGCTCTGGCAATAGCAACACGTTGCTTTTCACCGCCGGATAAAGATGCACAATTTTTGTATATGCTCTTTTGTAATTCAACCCAATTCAGCAATTCAACAACACGCCGATATATTTCTTTTTCGTTCATTCCGCGCACTCTCAGCGGCAAGGCTATATTTTCGTAAACACTCAAGTTTTCCAACAAACGGAAATCTTGAAATACAACGCCTATTTTTTGCCGTAGCAAGGCTAAAGTATCACGGTTGGAAAAATTTATATTATTGCCGAAAACATTTAATATTCCCTTTGTCGGTTTTTTATAAAGATAAAGCATATTCAAAAGAGTCGTTTTTCCGGCACCGCTCTTTCCCGTAATAAAAGTAAAAGAACCGGCATCCAAAGAAAGAGAAATATTGCTTAAAACTTCCTCATTTCCTTCATACCCGACCGAAACATTTTGCAAGTCAATAATAGGTGCGTTTACATTTGTTGAATTGTCAGTCATTTTTCCTCCAATAAGAATTCCGGATTAGAATATATCAATAATAATTTTATTAAAACACTTTTTTTTCTTTTATTCTTCATATTTTTAGAATATATTGCTCTGGAAAGAGGTTGATATGTTAATAAGTTGTCCAAAATGTAAAACCGTGTATATGGTTAATGCCGAACAAATACCGGATTCAGGTAAAAAATTCAAATGCTTTAATTGTGAACATATCTGGGAAGTGTTTCCGCAGGATTTGATTCCGACGGAATCGGAAAAAAGCGCGAATCTGGTAAAACCGCAGATTATTCGTCCGGCCGTTGCCGTTGACAATTCGGACCAAAATGTTCAGCAAATGTTTGAAAAAATGTCAAAAGATACAAAAAGCCTGTTTTCTTATGATGACAATGCTTTTAACAAAATAAGGCGCAAGCTGCAAGTATTTTTGACACCTCTGATGCGTAACAGCATTATTTTCATCTTTATCTTCTGTTTTACCTTTCTTATCGGATATTTTAATCGCTATGATGCCGTCCGTTTTGTTCCGCAGATGAAGTATTTTTATGACGAATTGCAACTGGAATCTCTGTATAAAGGACGGGACGTGGTATTCAGGATGATGAATGTTGAACACTTAGATAAAAGAGATGAAAATTTTGTGGAAATTTCCGGTATTTTAACCAACAAAGGAAAATATAAGGTTGAATTGCCTCCGATAAAATTTGCTTTGATCAACAAAAACGGGACAGTGGAAGACTCCATTGTAAAAAAATGACAATGCCTCAACTTGATGCCGGAATGTCATCCATGTTTCGCGTGTTGCTGCGCAATACAACCATTGATGAAAAACAGGTGAAGATAAATTTTTGCAAAGATATTGAATCTTGTGAAGATGCTGAAACCGTTGCCGGCAGAAAAGCTATTGAAGCCGAACAACAAAAACAAATAAACAATTTATATAAACAAAGAAATTACCGCAGATAATTTGATTGGAGAAAATAAATGCTTAGAGAAGATTTGCAAAACGAACTGAAAAATGCAATGAAAAACAAAGATATGGCAACTGTCGGCGCAATCAGACTGATTATTGCCGGACAAAAAGAAAAAGACGTTGAAGCCAGAGGAAAAGGTTTGGAAAAAGCATCTGATGCCGATTTGCTTGCCATGATGCAGACAATGATTAAACAACGTAACGAATCCATTAAAATATATTTGGAAGGGAAACGTCAGGATTTGGCTGATAAGGAACAATCTGAAATTGATGTTATCAACCGCTTTTTACCGAAACAGATGACCAAAGACGAAATTGAGAAGGTCATTAAAGATATAATAGCACAAACCGGTGCTTCCGGCATCAAAGATATGGGAAAAATTATGGGTGTTTTGAAAACAAATTATGCCGGACAAATGGATTTCGGTATGGCTTCCGGTATAATTAAGGGACTTTTGGCATAATCGGGAAAAGCATGGCAAAAACAGACCTGCAAAATGTTTTGGAAGAAATAAAAGCGAGAATATCCATAAGTGATATTATTGCTCAATATGTTAAACTGCAAAAAAGAGGGCGTGATTATATCGGATTATGCCCTTTTCATCATGAAAAAACACCTTCATTCACAGTTAATACTCAGCAAGGTTTCTACCATTGTTTCGGGTGCGGAGAGCATGGAGATGTTATTACCTTTGAAATGAAACATAACGGTTTGACTTTTATGGATGCCGTGCATAAATTGGCAGACAAAGCCGGAGTAACCGTCCCTACTCTGTCTAAGGAAAGCGTGGAAGAACAACAAAAACGCAAGTCATTATACGAAATTATGGGGATGGCTGCCGATTATTACGAAAAAAAATTACGCTTGTCCGTAGGTGCCGCCGGTTTGGCGTATTTTAAGAATCGCCGCGGATTAACCGACGAAACCATTAAAAAATTTCGTTTGGGATATGCTCCGAACGGCAGCGGATTAAAAGCCGAATTAATCTCAAAAGGTATTGCGGAAGACGATTTAACCTCTTTGGGATTAATCACCAAAAACGAGCAATCTGCGCGTCCGAGTTATGACTTTTTTTATGAACGTGTTATGATTCCGATTATGGATAAACGCGGAAATGTTGTGGCTTTCGGCGGCAGAATTATGGATAAGAGCGAACCGAAATACTTAAATTCACCGGAGACACCTATTTTTAATAAACGCCGTATTCTTTATAATATGAATAATGCCTACGAACCGGCTCGCAAAGCTCAAAGGCTGATTATATGCGAAGGATATATGGATGTTATTGCGCTTGATTGTTTCGGTTTCGGTTATGCCGTGGCTCCGCTCGGAACGGCGCTGACCGAAGACCAAATATTGGAAGCATGGAAAGTTTGCCCCACACCGACACTTTGTTTTGACGGCGACAGTGCCGGCATAAAAGCGGCAATCCGCTCGGTGGACAGAGTATTACCCATACTGCGCGCCGGATATTCCGTAAAATATATCTTTTTAAAAGAAAAAAAGGATCCGGATGAACTTTTACGCACATTGGGACCGGATGTGTTTGAAAAATACTTGCAGAATGCCAAACCTTTGGTGGATATTTTGTGGCACAAATGCAAAATGGGGAAAGAAACTCAGACACCCGAACAAAAAGCACTTTTGGAAAAAGAAACCTATGATGAAGTTGCTAAAATTGCAGATGTTCAAACCCGTAACTATTATATGCAGGAGATGAAAAAACGCATATATTATGAATTCGGCAAAGGTTCGGTGTATAAAAACAGCAGTGCCAAAACCGGCCATATTGCCAATAAAGCAAACTTTGCTCCAAACAGCAAAAACACAAATTTTGTGCATAAGCCTCCGCTCAATGATTTGGTGCTGCGCCTGATTGTTTCGGCTATCATTTTGTATCCGGAGCTGGCCGCAAAATATGCCGAAAGATTGCTCTGCTTTGATACAAAACAATCTCCGCTTTCAAAGGTTTTGGATGAAATACTGGAAATAGCCGGAGAAAAAGAGTATGCCGACAGTGAAAATATTACCGACAGGCTGAAACTCAACTATAAAAAAGAAATTGACGGATTATGGGAAATTAATATGCTGAAAAGTCAAAATATTTCTTTGCCGGACATTCGTCATCAAATTGATACAGGCTTAGCAGAAATTCAATTAAAACAACTTGATAGTGAAATAAGTGAATGTAGCGCATTAATGAAAGAGCAACCAAATAATTCTGATGAAATATATGTTCGCTACAAGGCATTGATTCAGGAACGAAACAAAATACTGTTGCAAATTTCTGACGGAGATATTTAGGATATGGATATTTTATCGGATATTAAGAAGGCTTTTCTTAAATTAAGTTTTCAGAACAAATACTGTCTGATTTTGTTAACGGCTATGGTTTGTTATCTGCCGTTAATGCAAGGATATGTCAATTCTCATGATGAAATCTGGACCATATTGGTTACACAGCTCCCTTTTAAGGAGATGATGAATACCATAATTACGGATGACGGTAATCCCCCTTTGTTTTATTTGTATGAACGATTATGGAATATAGACGGAGAGCAACTGAATGTATTTTGGGCAAGATGCGCAAACTTATCCATACTTTTTTTAACTTCTTTGCTCGGCTTGTTCCCGATAAGACGTCTTTTCGGAGACACCGTCGCCCTGCTCTTTTGTGCGCTTATTTTCGCCATGCCGCCAACCTTTGTATTGTCTACAAATATCCGCGGTTATGCTCTTTCCGGATTTTTATTATGCGGTGTTTTTGTTTATTCGTTGTGTTTGGCGTATAACAAAAAAACTTCGGATTGGTTTTGGCTGATATTGTTTTCGGCATTATGTCCGTATAATCATTACCTTTGCGGGCTGTGGGAATTGTTGATATGGACGGCCTTGGCCGCGGCAATGATTATCAAAAAGAATTGGACGGATATTGCCAAGCTTTTCGGCTGCGGTGTTGCTGTTTGTCTTTTGTATGCACCATGGTTAATAGTGTTTATCCGGCAATACGGAAGCATGAAAAATTTTTGGTATCCGAGCATGTATTATGTTGAAAAAACAAGTTTGGGATTTTTGTTGAATTTTGAAAGTTACAGTTTTTGGGCATTAGCTGTCGGAGCATTCTGTTGGTCTTTGATTTTTCAAACCGCGTCGGATAGAAAAAGAAAAGCACTTGATTCCGTGGCAATTTGGCATTTTTTGTTTGTAAACCTTTCTTTTTATTTCATTACAATGATGATATGTATTTTTGCGCGCCCGATGATGACCAACAGATATTTATTGCCTTTTTTACCGATGTTTTATTTATCAACTGCCTTGGCTTTGAAGCATTTTTCTAAATTTGCCAAAATATTATTGCTGTTTCTGCTTCCGGCAATTTTTGTGGCTTACAATAATGCAAGAGATTTATCCGGCGATAAAACTTTCGGAAACTTAAGAGAATATGTAACAGCTAATGCCGGTGCAAAATCTCTGATTGTTACAGATGATTCTACCGGACACCTGATTGCCGAATATTATTTGTCCGAATACGACAATATTCTTGCTTTGAAAAAGCCGGAAATAATATTATTCCAGCAAAAAACAATTAAAGATATGGCTAAATCGGCTAATCTTGAGCAATATGACAGTATTTTCTCTATCAGCGGAATCATTAAAGATTGCGACAAAACACTTAAGCCGGTTTTTCAAAATGGTATATGTATAAAAAAGCTTTCCGCACAAAATGCTCGTGAAATGATAGAAAAAAGTCAAAAAATCATTGAATATTCTTATCATTAAACATTTTCGGACTGACATGTTTTTTCTTGACCTTGTTTACCGGAATACGCCCTTTTGCCAAGCGGATAATGTATTTCAGCACCTTTTCTTTTTCTTCCTTGTTCAAAAAAGAAAGTGCATAACGAATATCATATTCGGTTTGCGGTATGGTTTCCGAATATTCAATGTGGTGGCGGATTGTGACCGTGCCGTCAAAATTAAGGCTGTCTTCCATAACAATGCTCCCTTTGTTGATATAATAAAAAAAACAAAGCCGCCTCAAATTAAAGCGACTGGAAGCAGAAAACTATCTACACGAAATAGTGCGGCATATTAAGAAACAACTTTATTTTGCCACCTTCCAGCCGTGTTTGACCGAAGGTATGCAAATTAATTGCATTATTAAGTGTAGAGAGGTTTTCTGACCTCAGAACATTTTTTAGATGTTCCGTAGAGGATAATACACGAGAAAACTTGAATTGTAAACCTTTTATGTTTTCAAGATATTTTTCAGATTCAAATGTCTTTTCTTGACCTTGTTTATCGGAATACGCCCCTTTGC
>JAFUTN010000037.1 GCA_017484225.1 Alphaproteobacteria bacterium | reverse complement strand
TCGCTACGCTCCTCGGAATGACCGTAAGGTAGGAAACGTCATTGCGAGGGAGTGAAACGACCATAAGGTATGGAGTGTCATTGCGAGGGAGTGAAACGACCGTCGCAATCTCCTTGAACAAAGATCTCCTGTTTCAGGAACGGAGTTTATTGTTACGCACTGCATAACAACACACACTTTCTTGCCAAAAAAGAT
The DNA here is from genome assembly GCA_017484225.1 of Alphaproteobacteria bacterium. GTDB lineage: Bacteria > Pseudomonadota > Alphaproteobacteria > RF32 > CAG-239 > RUG410. The sequence continues at coordinate 45,259 of JAFUTN010000037.1, read as the reverse complement.
CTTTACGGGGATTCCCACGTCGCTACGCTCCTCGGAATGACAGTGAAATATTAATTTGCCAAGATTATCGGTTATTGCTCCGCAATCCCGATAATGACACAAAAAAAGAACACACCCGATAATGACAATGAAATGAATATAGTCGGAAATAATCAAAAAAGCCTCGTAAAAAACGAGGCTTTTTATTGGCTCCGACTATCTGGTTCGAACAGATGACCGATCGGTTAACAGCCGATTGCTCTACCGCTGAGCTAAGTCGGAATAAACTTTGGAGGCCGGTACCGGAATTGAACCGATATAGAAGGATTTGCAGTCCTCTGCATGAGCCATTCTGCCAACCGGCCTTACCTTCGCAATTTGAGGTACCAAACTCACTCAACACACATTCATATATACTTATTTTTTCTTGCCGTCAACTGTTTTTTTTAACATTTTTAATATTTTTTGCATTTGTTGTGCAAAAGTTTCTTTTTTCTGGTGAATCAGCTGTTATTTATATATAGTTAGAAAGAATTTTGGAGGCAGTTAATGAAAATAGCTATTGCATCAGATCACGGAGGGTTTGACTTAAAAGAACGGTTGCGCCGGCACTATGCCGATTTAGGTCTTATTGACTTGGGAACCTATGATTCTCAGTCGGTTGATTATCCCGATTATGCAAAAAAAATGGCGAACGAAATTTTGAGCGGTAGTGCCGATTTGGGTATTTTGATTTGCGGAACCGGCGTGGGAATTTCTATTGCCGCCAATCGCTATCACGGGATTCGTGCAGCCCTCATTTACAGCGCCGAAGTTGCCGAATTGGCAAAGCGCCATAATAATGCCAATGTTTTGGTGTTTGGAGGCAGAACAATGCCTTTTGAAGATGTGATAAACTATATTGACACCTTTTTGCGTGCCGAATACGAAGGCGGAAGACATCAAATTCGCCTGAATAAAATTGAACAAACGGAGTAAACTATGGATTTTGAACAAACATTAAAAGATGAAGATAAGGCGATTTTTGACATTATTCGCAAAGAGCTTAAACGTCAGCAAGAACAAGTTGAACTTATTGCTTCCGAAAACATTGTGTCTCGTGCGGTTATGGAAGCGCAAGGCTCGGTGCTGACCAATAAATATGCCGAAGGATATCCGGCTCACCGCTATTATTGCGGATGCGAATATATTGATGAAATAGAGACTCTGGCTCAACAAAGGGCTCAAAAACTTTTTAATGCGCAATATGTTAACGTGCAGCCGCATTCCGGAAGTCAGGCAAACACCGCGGTTTATGTTGCACTCTTGAATGTTGGAGACACCATTATGGGAATGAGTCTGGATGCGGGAGGACACTTGACGCACGGCTCTAAAGTTTCTATTTCCGGCAAATTTTTCAATGCAGTGCAATACGGTGTGCGCGCCGATACGGGAATGATTGACTATGACGAAGTAGAAACGTTGGCACTGGATACAAAACCAAAGTTAATTATTGCCGGCGGTTCTGCATATCCTCGCCAAATAAATTTTGCCCGCTTTCGTCAAATAGCCGACAGAATAGGAGCTTATTTAATGGTGGACATGGCGCACTTTGCCGGACTTGTTGCCGGCGGACAGCATCCGAATCCGTTGGATTTTGCAGATGTTGTTACGACTACCACTCACAAAACTTTGCGCGGTCCTCGCGGCGGAATGATTTTAACTAACAATCCGGATATTTATAAAAAAGTTAATTCTGCAGTTTTTCCGGGAACACAAGGCGGTCCGCTGGAACATGTAATTGCCGCTAAAGCTGTTTGTTTCGGAGAAGACTTAACACCGCAGTTCAGAGATTATGCCAAACAAGTTATTGTTAATGCTAAAGTTTTGGGAAAAACTCTGGTTGAAAGAGGTGTAAATCTTGTTTCCGGCGGAACAGACACGCATTTGGTTCTGGTGGATTTGCGTCCGAAAGGTTTGACCGGAGATGTGGTTACCACGGCCTTGGAACGCGCTCATATTACCTGTAACAAAAACGCAATTCCGTTTGATCCTCAACCGCCGAAAATTACTTCAGGCGTGCGTTTGGGAACACCGGCCGGAACAACCCGCGGTTTTAAGGAAAAAGAATTTGCCTTTATCGGTAATTGTATCGGTGATGTGATTGATGCACTTTCTACCGGCAATGCCGAAAAAACGATTGCCGATACGGCAGAAAAAATTGTGGCATTGTGTCATGATTTTCCTATTTATGAATAAACTAACTCTAACATAAGGAACCAATAAAATGATTAAAAACTTTTTTAATGAATTTAAGACTTTCGCAATGCGCGGAAATGTGATGGATATGGCTGTCGGTATTATTATCGGTGCCGCTTTCGGAAAGATTGTAACATCTATGGTTGAAGATGTTATTATGCCGCCAATCGGATGGGTTTTAGGCAATGTTGATTTTTCTGATTTGAAACTGGTTTTGGTTAAAGCATCCAAAGATCCTGATGTTGCAGAGGTAGCAATCAAATACGGTGCTTTTATTAATACGGTTATCAGTTTTATAATTGTTGCTTTTGCCGTATTTATTTTGATTAAGGCAATCAACACGTTGCAAGCCAAAATGCTGAAAGCACAAGCAGACGAAGCTGCTAAAGCTGCTCCGACAACAAAAAAATGCCCGTTTTGTTGTAGCGAAATTCCTGTAGAAGCAACTCGTTGTCCGCACTGCACTTCGGAATTGAAAAAATAAATCAAGCAAAAGATTTTTGTTGAAAGAGAGAAACAAAAAAAATCGGTTATCCTTTGAATAGCCGATTTTTTTGTATCCTATTATAAGAATAGCAAATATCGGTCGGTGCAATATCAAAATCTGCGCCATAACCGTGAGCAAGAGGTGATAAAACAGCTTAACAACTAGGGCATAACCGAAAACTACCCTCAATACGGCACAAACTTTTGGGGCGGGGCGGATGCTAATACCAATACCTATGGTCGTTCCGGATTTATAATACATGGCGGATTAACTAAAGGTTCGGCAGGATATATTGATATTCCATGGCAAACCGGAAAACTGAGTGATTATTTAGATGATTGCCAAGATTCTGTTCCTGTATATGTTAAATATCCGAAAGGCCGGTAGTTCTAAGTAGCGGAAAGGGTAAGATTTTTTCTTGCCCTTTTTTGTTTGAACTGTTATAATTTTTATGAATACAACTGTTAGGATAACACAATGCTTCGCGAAAAAATAAAGAAAAGTGTAAAAGAAACATTTAAGCTTCTTTGGATGTTTAAGTGGTATATATTACCATATTTATTATTTTATCTTATTTTGATGTTGTTTTATATATCTCCATCCCCAAAGCAATATAATATTTGGATAAATGAAAAATGGTTCGTATATAGCCAAGATGCTTATTTAGCATTAACAAAATTAACGTTAATTATCTTTGCATTGTTGTTTTTTGTCGGGACGAGTAATATGCGTAATCATCCCATGTTGGCAAAGATTATATTTCTTTCTTCTCTATATTTTATAACCATCTTTTTAGAAATACTATAATGTAGGCGCAATATTCACATAACAAAATGAAGATATTAAATTATGTATCCCCTGAATGATGAGGATATTATTTCCACAATGTATTATATTGATAAATAAACAAAAAAGAACCCTCGTTTGAGGGCTCCTACTCTTTATCCTTATAAACAGCTTGCACCCGGTTATAAGATACGCAATAGGCGATTAAAATCTTTCGTTCCTATTGGAAAGAGATTTCCTTAAGGTGGTTTCAATATAACACTATTTTGGGAAAAGTCAAGTTAAATATTTAAAAAAGTTACGATATATACTTTTGGTTGTATAAGCACAAATTTTTGGGGCGGGGCGGAAAATAACTACGGTTTCGGGGATTCCCATTTTATTCGTAATGTAAATAATGTTGAGGATAAGTATCTGCAAAATGACCCATCACAGAGAGTATTTGAAAGAGGTCATAAAAACAGATTTAACAAGTACTAATCTCTGGCAGATACGGCTCCGAGAATTTTATTTACATAAAGATATAGTCCTTGGGTTGTGGCGTATTCGCTGTATAAATAAAGTGAAACACCACAATTATTTCTTTTGCAGTAATTACTTTCATTATAAATAAAAGAATACTGCTCATATAAAAATTTTAGAAACGTATTAATTCTCTTTTCAGCATCAGTTTCTGAAAAATCATAATAATGTATAAATAAATTTATTGCCACTTGTTTGTAGCATGTTTGAGCATTTCTATTAGCTTGCATCAGATGGTCAAAACATTTCATGCTCCATGATTCATCACATTTTTTTTCTTCAGTTTCTAATGTAATTGAGCATTCAATAAATTCTTGTTCTATAGTTTTGATTTTGTTTTTACTGTTTATGTGAGTATCTAAATTTTCTAACTCTGCAGGAATATCATATTCTCCCGCTTTAATACAACCCGAAGCAACACCGAGGTTAACAAATTTATTATCTTGTTTGTAATAAGTATGAGCCAAATCTATGGCATTATCGTTTACATAAACGGTGCGATTGGTCTGAACCTTATCAACCTTAATTATTTTTGGTTTTACATCAAGACAAATTGAGCAATATTCATAGATTTCTTTTTGCGTTCTTATAATATCAGCCGCCTTTTGGGCAATTTTTTTATCTACATCATAGCAAATATCAGCCCGAGCATTTGTGCTTATGCTCAAAATCAGTCCTAAAATCAAAAATAATCTTCTCATTTTGCACTCCCTAAAGTTGCAATTATGATAATTTGTGTATTATGAATGTCAAGAACAAATTGTTCCTCAATACGGCACAAACTTTTGGGGCGGGGCGGAAAACAACTACGGTTTCGGGGATTCCAACATTGTTTCGGCAGTGCAAAATCATCAGGTGTTATAAAGATATTCAAAAAATAATATTTAAAACAGATCCTTGTCCTGTCGGTTTATCACAAAACGTCATCATCTCATCAATGGTCATATCTTTTAGGCATCTCACGTCTTCTGTGCAATATTTGTCACCATAATAGACTTCGTCGGCATTAGAATTTCGCCACATACTTACCGATCTGACGTGCTCTTTCAGCGGGTAGGCGAATTCATTAATAAGTTTTGCGCATAATTGCTGAGCATTTTGAACTTTTTTACTGGTGCCGGGTTGAATAAGCATTGTTTCAAAACTTATTGATTGCGCACCTGAATAAATACGTGTGATGTTTCCGTATGAGGTAACAAATCTGTAATTGTTATTAGCATAGACAACCTCCCAGCTGTCCGGAATAACTCCCAATGCCGGCAGAATGTCGGTTAAAGTTCCCTCATTTAACAGTCCTTCATAATGCTCCTGTATGCCGGCATAAATATGAGAATATTCATTTACCAAAGTATTTAATCTGTGCTTATCCATAGCTTTGGAATAACCGCGAATTCCACCGATACTGAGAACTCCGATAATTGTCAAAACTCCGAGCATCTCAATCATACTGCGTCCGTTTTCATTATTTGATTTCATTTCAAACATCCTTTTATTTATTAAAAAAGTTAACAAAAAAGCCACCTGAAAGGTGGGCGGATGTTCAGAAACCGTATACACATAAACGGCTCAGCCTATTTGGCATAGCCTTATTCAGCTGACATCCGCTCAGATAAGCGAACACCAGCAAGTTTTAAAGTCGTAACGACTATGTGTATAAAGGGTTCTGACGCCCTGAAGTGTGTTTATTCCGCACTCCGGTAATGAAGATACCAAATTAAATATGCTTTGTAAATGATTTTTGTGTGACTTAAACAAAATAATTTGTGTTTACAATTAGTTGAGGTTGTTTTATAATTGCGGTCGGAGTAACGGTTGCGGAGATTTTGTGATGGATGCCAGAAAAACAATGCAAAAAGATGAAGATGCAAAAAATAACATATTGCAGAATATGCGCCGATACTTAAGAACAAAAATTGCCACCGGTATTGCTAAATTTTCGTATTCGGCGGCGATAATTAAAGATGTGATATCATCACACTATCCGAAAATTGAAATAGATGAAAAAACTGATAAGGGGTTGCCTCGTCGGCATAGTGTGATGATGCCGGATGGTAAGAGTTATCATACTTATGATTTTGATGATGTTGCCGTTAAATATGGTATTAACGGACAAGAATGGCAAAATCGGCAAAATATATCTAAGCAGCAGGCAGCTTGGCTGCGCAGTGTTATGGAATATGAGGCAACACGTCAAAATGCGGTTGCCGATGCTTATCATGAAGAAAGTTTGCATCGCGGATTCATTGATACGGGCAAGCAGAAAAGTGCTTATGCTGCCGAAAATGCGGCGAAAGATAGTTTGAAAAAAATATATAAGCGCAACTGCGCTTTGTTTAAGAAGCATAACGATATTTTGCAATATTGGCTGGATTTTACGGCAAAATTTATTTTATCTTCGGTAGAATATAAGGAAGCAGAAATTACGATGGGAACGGATTGTTTTGTTCTCGGGTGGCATTATTCCGAGATGAAAAAAGACGGTAAAATTGTGCGAAATGCGGAAGTTCGCAAAAATTTTCAACATGCACTGCCGGATAACTTTTTTTCACATAAATCAATTTAAAATAAAAATGGCGCGCTCCGGGCGATTCGAACGCCCGACCCACAGCTTAGAAGGCTGTTGCTCTATCCAGCTGAGCTAGGAGCGCATCCTTATTAATGCAAAAAAGAAAGTGCCACAAATTAAATTAAATGTCAATAATGAAAATTTAAAATTTTTTTACTTGAAAAACGTGGGTAATAATGTTAAAATAACGATGGTTTTTAAATATTTAATGTATGAATAATTCAGAGAAAGTCTTCTCAAGAGAGGAGCGCAGTGAGATTGCAGCCAAGTTTCGTGATGAAATCAAGCATCACGGTGTAGTTAACGCGATTCTGTCTGTTTTGGACAGCACCAGTGACAAAGTTGCTGTGAAGCGACAGGTGCTGGAGCAACAGTGTCGCAAGAAGAGCTTTGCAAAGGATTTTGCAGATGCTTGCGACCGGCTTATCGCCAGCTACCCCAAGCGAAAGCTTGAGATCCGTGAGTTTAAGGCTACATTCGTCGCCGTCTCCTAAAGAGAAGAAAAGACAGTCAAGGTCCCGAGTTTGTTTGAACTCCGGACCTTTTTTGTTTGTGCATTCAAAACAGCATTCCTGTATAGTGACCGGCAATAAAGTTTATAATATCAAAAATTGTGTTGTAAAGTTTGCTAAAATCTTTATAATTCCAAATAATTTTGACACTTAGTTTTTTAGGAATAATAAAATGTTGGATATTAAATTTATTGTAGAAAATACTGATTGGGTTAAACAGAGTCTGGGACGTAAGGGGTTTCCGGCAGAAAAAGTTGATGAATTAATCAATACATATTTAGAGCTGAATAAGTTTAAAACATCATCACAAACATTGGCTGAAGAAAAAAATCGCTTGAGTAATTCTATTAAATCGGCATCTGCGGAAGAACGTCCGGCAATTATTGCTAAAAGCAAAGAGATAGGTGAACAATTTAAGGCTGAACAAGAAAAATTAACGAAAATTCAGGCAAAGTTTGATGATATGATTTTGCGCATGCCTAACTATCCGAGTGAAGAAAGTCCGGACGGTCCTGATGATTCGGCAAATGTTGTGCGCCGCAAAGTAGGTGAGATTCCGCATTTTGATTTTCCGATACGTGACCACGTTGAATTGATGGAAATCAACGACTGGAGCGAAATGGAACGTATTGCCAAAGTTTCCGGTGCCAGAACTTATGCCATTAAAAATGATTTGGCTCAGCTGGAATTGGCTATTCACATGATGGTGATGGACAAGCTTCGCGCCAATGGTTTTACATTGATTACGGTTCCGGCAATTTCAAAAGAAAAACCTTTGTATAATCAAGGATATCTGCCGTTTGCCCGTGATGAAATTTATTATATGCCGGCGGATGATTTGTATCTTTCCGGAACAGCCGAATTGATTTTAAATTCGCTCAGAGCCGATGAACTGTTGACGGAAGCTGATTTGCCGATATTGTATGCCGGATTTTCGCCGTGTTTTCGTCGTGAAGCCGGTGCGGCAGGTAAGGACACCAGAGGGCTTGTCCGTGTTCACCAGTTTTTTAAGACGGAACAGTTTGTTATTTGCAAAAATGATGTTGCCGAAAGTGATAAATGGCATAAAAAATTGTTGCAGATTTCGGAAGAAGTTTTACAAGATTTGGAATTGCCGTATCAGGTTTTGGAGGTTTGCACCGGAGATATGGGCGCTCCGAAATATCGTCAATATGATTTGGAAGCATGGGTTCCGTCGCAAAATTGCTATCGTGAAACCCACTCTTGTTCAAACATTACCGATTGGCAGGCTCGCCGCACAAATTTGCGCTATCGTGAAAATGCCAGCGGCAAGGTTAAGTTTTGTCATACACTGAATAATACCGGCATTGCCACTCCGCGTGCTTTGGTTCCGTTTATGGAAAATCATCAACAGGCCGACGGCACAATTAAAATTCCGGCAAAGCTGCAACCGTATCTCGGCGGTAAAAAAGTTATCGGCAAAGGAGCTGAATAGTTTTATAGCACAATGCGAAGAAACGGCAAAAAAACAGCAGTTAAAATTGTTATTTGGCTGATTTTTATCGGCTTACTTGTTGCTTGGGGTATGATGAACTATCGCAAGCTGAAAGATAATTCTTATTCAAATTACGAAAAAGCGCTGGATTACGGTTTTATTAAGTATAATCGCAAAAATACCGAAGGTGTGTTGATTGCCGTATTTTACGGCGGCAACAAAAGTGCAGAAAACGGATTGGCCACTTTTTACAATCACTCTGTTGTATCTGATTGGTCGCAGGCTAAAATTTTGTTGCTGCCCGAAACTATGAATGGCGAATCGTATAAGCTGATACAAAATTTTTATAAAAAAATTGCGGCATATAACGACATCAAGCAAATTGTTTTGGTTTCGGAGAATCGTCCCGATTTGCAAATATATGAACATTTGAACGCGGATTTTTTGCCTGAAACGGAAATAAAAACAGTATTGGTTCCGGAAGATGCAGAAGCAGACAGCTCAGAAATAGAAAGCTGTGTGGCAAAAGATAAGTGTTTGCTTGTTTTTGTTGCTGATGTTCGCAAAATTGAGGATAATCGTTTGGTTAATGATGCGGTGTATTATGCCCAGAATGCGCATTTGCAGGTTAGTGTGGTTGATATATATGATGAACAGCTGTTTTCGGCTTATGAAAACGGCAAACCGGTTGCCGAATTTTTATCCGATACAAAAGACGAAGTTACTTTGCATCAGCAAAAAATAAATTTAGAACAATATGTTACCCAATACGGAAAACAACTGCTGCAATATTTTGCGGCGAATCTGAAACCGAAATCAGAAGAACAAAAATCGGTATTGCCGGAAAAAAATGAAGAAAATTATCGCTTGTTTGACAGGGCGGCAGTATATGTTAAAGCTTATGATGCAGAGTATAATCCGGTGTTCTCTCAATTTGAAAATAATCAGGAAAATGCCGTTGTTGCCACGCTTGCCGGAATTGCCGAAAATGCGACGTCGGCAGATAAAAATAAAATAATCAGATACTTTGAAATTTATTTTTTGACAGATGCCGAAAAAGTGATTATTCCTGAAGATGCTGATGTGTCCGGTGTTTTGGATCCGGATGACGGTTTGTATGTGGCGTATGAAGGAAAAAATTCATTAATGCTGGAAAATGAGCGTCCTTTGCTGACGGAAAATACCATCAGAATTTTGAAAGAAAAGGCAGGAATAGGCCGCAATGTGGGTAATGAACAGTTGATGTTTTTCAGATTTAAGTCTGTAGAAATTGATTATGATGTTTCAAAAGGAGAAAATTTATGAAAATTAACGGATTTGAGTTAAATTACAGCGAAGAACAGTTTGCCGACATGATAGATAAAATGCGGAAAATTGAATTGATTGATAAAGATTTTTCCGGATATAAAAATCTTTCGGACGGAGATAAAAAGGCTTTAGAGCATTTGGTTGAAGCGGCAAAAATTCTGAATGACGTTGCACTGCAGCAAGACCATCCGTTAAATTTGGTAATGAAACAGGCATTGGAAGCTGCGGCGGCTGAGAGCAAACACGCAGAAAAGGCTTTGAAAATTTTTAATTCGCTGAACGGTGTTGCCGGTTCCAACGGATTAGACAAAGAACCGATAGAAATTTTTAAAGGGATAAAATCTTATGTCGGTTGCAATTTTTATCCGACAGATATGAGTGTTGAAGAATTTCATTCAATTTTAAACAAAATGCTTGATGCGGGCAAAATCGGTGAAGTGAAAAAAATTTTGAGTGCCAGAACCATGGTTCGCCGGCAGGATGACGAACTTAAGGGAGTAGATTATACCGAATTTTTTGCTGATGAATTTTCGGAAATAGCAAATGAGTTGGAATGTGCCGCACATTATACGACTGATGAGTTGTTGAAAGATTATTTGGGGTGGCAGGCACAGGCTTTGTTGCAAAACAATGTTGAAATGGATATTTTAGCGGATAAACATTGGGCAAAAATGCAGAATACTCCGCTGGAGTTTACACTCAGCCGTGAAAGTTATGATGACAAAATGACTCCGACTATTTTCGGAAATAAAGCACTGGCAGAACGTTTGCGCAGTGCCGGAATAGAGATTGTTTCCAAAGATATGTTGGGAATACGTGTGGGTATTGTCAATAAAGAGGGAACGGATTTATTGCTTAAATTCAAAGACGAAATGAGTAAACTTGCGGATTATATGCCGCGTGCCGGTGAGTATGAGCAAAATGTGGGTTCCGGCAAAGAATTAAAGCAGACAATGGTTGATGCGGATATTGCCGCATTGACAGGTGATTATGCTTTGTGCCGCGGTGGAATTACTACGGCTCAAAACTTGCCGAATAAAGATAAACCGGCGTTGGCTCACGGCGGCGGACGGCGCAATGTTTATCACCGTCAGGTGCGTGCTTCGGTAGATAAAACCAAACTCCAAAAAATATTGGATGGTTTAGTGGCTCCGGAATTGCATAAATATTATGATAAAGAGTTTGATCATTTGTTTGTAATCGGACACGAGAACGGACATTCTTTGGGACCGGACAGCAGTTATCAGTCTGCGCTTGGAATTTATCAGCATATTATTGAGGAACATAAGGCTGATATTATTTCTGCATCTATGATGCCTCATTATGCGGCCGACGGAATTATCAGCTTGGAGGACTTGCATAAAATTTATACGACGTGGGTTGTCGGCAGACTGTTTTTGGTTGCATATCCGGCGGACAAAGAGGCTCATCGTGTGGCAGATTTGATAGAATTTAACTATTTGCGTGAACATTCGGCTTTTTGGTTTGACGAGAATAAAAAATTTCATATAGATTTTGAAAAAATGGCCTCAGTTACACGTAAAATGCTTGAAGACATTATAGATGTGCAGCTTTCAAAATCTCCGGAAACAGCCAAAAAATATATTGACCGTTGGACTGAATGGAGCGATATTTCAAAATATATTGCCGATTTTAAGATAAATTTAGGGGTTAAGCCTTATATTGATATCGTAACTTATTTTTAAAAGGTGAAAAATGCTTAAAAAACTTGCAAATGGCGAATATTCTCTGAAAGTTATATTCTGGGTTTTCGGAGTTTTCGGAATTTTTATTTTCAATTTGATTACGGCGATTACTCATAATGGCGTTTTGCGCGCAATTTGCCCATACGGAAAAATTTGTTCCAAAAATGTGGTTTTATACTTTTTTTCTCACTTTGCCATATTAATGACCAGTAACGGTAGATTAATGACTCCGCTTGCTTTGCATTTTATTGCCAGCGCATGCTTTATTTGTTATGTGATTATATTGTTGCGCGGTTTATGGAAAAAAGAAGAAACCTATGAAGGTAAAAAGTTTTGGATGTTTTGCGCAAAGTGGACAATGGTTTGCTGGGCATTATTCAGTTTGAAATTTATTTTTTAAGGAGGCTTAAGATGAAAAAGCTGATTCTATTGTTGGTGTTATTTTCTGTTTGCGGGTGCAGCAATGTTTTTGTTGCCGGTGATTGGCGAAAAGAGCGCAAGGAGTTGTATGACTATAACAATGATGCAAAATATTGTCAGGAGAATCCGGACCGCTGCGTGAATAATGTTCCATGGTAAAAAAATAAAATCCGAACTTTTGCCGGTTCGGATTTTTTTGCGGACTTAATTTTTTGCGTTACATTTCATTTAAGGCAGAAAGTAAATCGGCATCATTAATTTCTATCGGTGTCGGTTCCGGCATACCGCTTTCAATTTTGTTTTGAATAACTTTTTTATCCAGCAAATCGGCATCTTCCTTTTGCGAAAGCGAATGTTTCCATTGGAAAACGGCTTCATTTTTGCGTCCCTGCATCCAGTATGCATCTCCTAAATGGTCGCTTATTACTGCATTTGCCGGATTCATATCCGAGGCTTGTTCTAAGTATTCAACGGCTTTATCATAATATCCGATTTTGTAAAAAGCCCACCCCATGCTGTCAACAATATGACCTTCCAAAGGATATTTATTGTAAGCCTCAAGTATCATACTGATTGCTTTATCCGTATTTTTGTTGCGGTCAAGCCAAGAATAGCCGATATAATTAAGCACGGAGGCATCACGATTGCTCAAGTTAAGTGCTTCAAACATCATTTTTTCCGCATTTTCGGATTGTTTATCCTTATCATAAGCTGCACCGAGTGAATAGTAAAGAGTCCAACTGGTAGAAGTCATTGCTTGCAGATGTTTGATTGCCTGCTCATAAATTTTTATGGCTTCTTTTGTTTCGCCCATATCATAAGTTATGTCGGCGAGTTCGGCCAGTAATTGCGGATTTTCCGGATATTTGGCCAATAATTCTTTCAATATAACCGTAGCCTCATCCTTTTTGTCTTCTTTCAGCAGATTTAATATCAAGTGAGTTTTGGCCAAATAGGCATATCCGGATTGTTCACTGACTTGGCGATAATATTTGTTGGCTTGTTCGTAATAACCGATTTCTTCAAGCACGTTGGCCATAGATATTTTTGTGGCATCATATTCGGGATTTAAGTATATGGAAATTGCATCAAAAATCAGGGCGAAAGAATTGTCTAACTTGGCAAGACGAAACATTACGTTAAACCCGAACATTACGTCAGCCACACCCTTTTGCGGAGTATCTATGCGTATGTTAGGGCTGCTTTTTTTTGTTTTGATTTGGTTTTGAATATCGGCTAAAATAACGGAAAGCAAACTGTCATCAATATATTTTTTGGCGAGAATATCGGCGTCTTCATAACGGTTGTTACGGATGTAAAAATCGGTAATAACTTCCAAACGACGGAAATTAACTTCTTTCGGATATACGGTGATGATGGTGTTAAAACATTCCATTGCTTTGTCTGTTTCGCCGAAATATTCATGTATTAAACCTTTGTGGAACAATTTGAGAGCGATTAAGTCATGTCCTTTGTCTTCTATTTTTGCTATTTCGTTGAATGCGGCCTGCTTATTGTTTTCGCCGGCATAAGCCCAAGCATTTATGAACGGATAAATAAGGGAAACATACAGTTGATCATTTTTTAAGGCTAAGATTTTATGCACATTGTCATAATTGTTTTGCGCCAAATCGGCAGCGGCAACAATCAAAGGTGCCATAACTCCGTAATCTTGCGAATCTATTTCATGCCGGGCATACGATTTTGCCCCGCTGATATTTCCGTCCGAGGTCATAAGTAAATAAATTATGCGATTAACTGATGAATTATCAGGATTTTTTTCCAGCATTATTTTGTAGTATTCAACAGCATTTGTCATATCGCTTCTTAAATGTGCGACTCTTCCGGCAAGATAAGCTCCGTAAGACGATTTTGTGCCGTAATATGTAATCCGGTTTGTATCTTTATCCTTTTTTATTCTGACACCATCATAATCGGCATAGCCGTTTTCGTCAAAGTGAATAATCTGCATTGCAGCTTTTTTGCTGCGGAATAAATTCATTGCGTCGCTTGAACATGCCAACACGGTTAAAGCCACTATCGGCAGGGAAAAAAGCAATTTGAGCATAATTTTTTTCATAACCTTTTATACCTTGATATTTTTTTACTGTTGCTGACTATACAACAACTAATTTTAATTATCAATGTGTAAATATTCTCTTTATATTGCAAAATTCAATGTTATGGTATATGTTTGTGATGAGGTAAAAGATGAATGACAGCGCTAAAATTATGGAATGGTATATGCTCGGCGGAGTTGATGCGGTTTGCGGAGATACACCGTTCAGTATTGTTCCGTCCGGAGCAGAAAATACTCCGCGGATGGCGGAAAATTCGGCGCAAACGGAATATCGTCCGGCAACAACCGATTTGGCTCAGGAAAATAATGCTGCTCGTAAAAGTGCTAAAGAACTTTGTGAAAAGGCACAAACTTTGGATGATTTACGTGAAATTTTGGAACGTTTTGAGGGATGCTCGTTAAAATTTTCGGCAAATTCAACCGTGTTCGGTTACGGAAATCCGGACGCTGATGTTATGATAATAGGCGAGGCTCCCGGAGCAGACGAAGACAGAATTGGCGAACCTTTTGTCGGCAGAAGCGGACAATTATTGGATAAAATGATGAGTTCAATCGGTCTCAAAAGGGATGATTGCTATATTTCCAATGTTTTGCCATGGAGACCGCCCGGAAACCGAAATCCTACCGACGGCGAAATAGCGGTTTGTCTGCCTTTTTTACAACGGCAAATAGAACTTGTGGCTCCGAAAATTTTATTTTTGCTGGGAGCGAGTGCGGCCAATTCTTTGCTTGATAATGCGGATACTGTTGCCGCCATGCGCGGAAAAGCCATGGAGTATTCTACTTCATCCGGCAATAAAATTTTGGCTTTGTGCAGTTATCATCCGGCATATTTGTTGCGCAACAGCGCCCAAAAGGCAAAAAGTTGGAACGACTTGTTGTATTTGCGAGAAAAAATTGAGGAAATGAAGCTTTTGGTCTGAAAAATTAAGAAAAATTAAATAATAGCAGTTTTATAATTGCAAAAAATAACGTTATTTTGGAGCTTTGATATGATTAAATTGAATAAAATTTTCTTGTTAGGTTTAAGCACGGCATTGTTTGCCGGTGTTGCCAATGCAGAAGTTAATCCGGCTAATTTGGTGGCAGAAAAAACTTCTGAACCGAAAACGGTTATTTTCCGTATTGAAAATATTGAACCGATTAAAAATGAAGACAATTTGGTTAAAAGTTGTTCTTTTGTTGTGACGGTTTATAACAGATTGGATAAGGCTGTTAAAGAGGCAAATCTTGATTTTGCATGGCATGACAGGGTAAGTCAAAAATATATAGACCGAATTAGCGAAAAAGCTGTTGCCAGTGATGATGAATTGGCTAAGGCTACCGGAAACGAAAATATTTTGGTGAAAAGATTCAATAAGCAAAGCGCACCTCAGGCTGTGTCTTCAAATGCATCAAATGATGTGGTTAAAACCGAACTTAAAATCTTTAATGTTGCGCCACACTCTCAAAAGAGTTTTACCAAAACGGTTGAAACCTCAAAATGCTTTTTGCTGTTTGACAACCTTAACTATAATGTGAGAGATTGTATGTTAGATGGCGAGGAAGGTAAAAAGGCGGCTGATGCATCAGGATGTGCCGGTAAATTTAATTATATTAACTCAAAGAATCCGGAATATTATTCGGAATTTGGCGATATTCCGTTGGATGTTGCTCAAAATCAGGCTGAAGATGATTTGAAAACCGAGCAACAAAGATTTCAGGAAACTTATGATGAAGTGACAGCATCTATATCAAAGGCAACTGAAGCATTGAAAAAAATTCAATAGGTGATTTTAATGAAAAAAATGTTTTTATGGGCAGCAGTGTTTTTGTTGGGGGCGGTTTGTTCGGCAAATGCGCAAATGCTGCCTTCGCAAAAAACAGAACAGGTGCAGGCTGTTGCCAAAAAAACAAATACTCAGACTGCAAATAAATCAGCTCAAAAAATATCTGCAGATGCAGCAGAAGAACAAGTTGGTATTTCTGGCGCAAACGTGAAAAAGAATTTTTCGGTGGAGAACAAAGAAAAGGTTTATGACAATTCTTCAAGAAAAATAATTTCATTTAAGATTGTTAACGGGGAAATGATAATAGATAAGGATGCCAAGCGTTCAATCCTTGTTTATTATGACAACTATAACGTTACCCAAGGTATTGACGGAATGACACGTTGTTCTATCAGAATTTTTGTGCTGAATGATTTGGAACAAAAAATCAACAACTTTGCGTTTCAGTTGAAATGGCCCAAGTTGACTGCTTCGGTGCAGATGAATCAGCTTAATCCGGGGGTTCGCACATATAAAGATATTGCTTTGCTCGGTGACGGTTGTTTTTCAATGGATAAAACCCCGACAATAGAGATTAACCGCTGTCGTGTGAAAGGGCTAAGTCAAGAGGCTTGTGCCGATGCTGTTAAATGGTATCAGAATAAAACAAAATAAAATAAAATTTAAAAGCACTCCCTCGGGAGTGCTTTTAATTCATGTTCAGCCGTATCTCAGGCTTCCGCATTTTCTTCGGGTTTAACCCTGACATTCACGCCTTGTTTTTCTAAGGCCTTTCTGTCCTCGGCATATATTCCCCAGTCACGCGCACCGCTTATACCAAGCAAAAGTCCGAGTGCTGCCCAAAGGCCTTCCCACTCTATCAACCCGATTTTGAAAAACGGGTAAACACAGCAGTTGTTGAAAAGGCCGGCTACAAGAAACCACCCTATACAAGGTATCCACGCTTTGTTGGTCATCGGGCCCGTTTCCTGCAGCTTTTTGTTGGCATCAAGCACAGGGGCCAGATAATTGAACTTGCGAAGCACAAAATCGCGAACTCCGCCAATTCCGAGCAGCAAACACATTGTGGTTATCAGATTAAACCAGCTGATAGTTTCACCTCCCTCAAGGTAAGGGAGAATCACACAGTTGTTCATAAAACCAAGCGCCAAGACAAAGCCGGCGGCTGGAATCCACATGCGGGATTTTTTTACATTTACCTTAATCATACGCATAAATTTTAATGTTATAACATATTTGTATAATGTTTTGGAAATTTTGTCAATATTTTTTTGTGAGACAAGAATATTTTGGTTTGGCAACCTAAAAGAACTTTACTTTGAGCAAGACATTTGTTAAAATTGAGCCGAAGTGTGAAATAAGCGCACTTCAGGGCGTGACAACCCTATATATCATCAGTCGCCAATCACGCGACTTAAAACTGTGCTGGTGTTCGTGTTTTGTGCGGATGTCAGCCAAATAAGGCAATGCCGAATAGGCTGAGCCGTTTGATGATATACGGTTTGTCAACATCCGCCCACCGATTTAAGGGGGCTTTTTTGTTTTTTTATTTAATGAAAGGATGCTTGATAATATGTGTATATTTAAAAATTCCGCTACGTTTTTTGCGTTGTTTATGTATTTGCAATCTTGTGCTGCTCATGCGGAAATACCGACTTCCGGAACTTGTAATAATGAGGGAACTTGTTTATGGAAATTGGATGAAAAGGGAACACTTACAATTTCGGCAAAAGAGGGAGCTAAAGAAGTTTCCATGGATAATTATGAGTGTGATGGACAAGTTACTTGTTCTAGTAAAGCAGGTAATCGTCCATGGGAAGCAAGTATGGCAGATATACAAAATATTGTAGTCGGAGATAATATAGTAAAACTGGGGGATAATGCATTTCAGTTTGCAACCAATTTAAAAACCGTAACAGGTATGAAAGATGTTAAAATATTGGGGGATAACAGCGCAAGCAGCGATGTCTTTGCTTATGCTAGAAATCTTACTCATATTGATATGCCTAGTGTTACATCAATCGGCAATAAGGCATTTTACGGTGCTACAAATTTGAGTAGTGTCAATATGCCTAATGTTTCATCAATCGGCAGAGAGGCATTTTACGGTGCAAGTAAGTTAACTTACGTTAATATGCCGGATGATGTCACTTTGGCTTCGGGAGTTTTCAGTTCGTCAGGCGTTCCGGATTGCGGCAAAAAAGATGGTGCCTGCATTAATTGCGGCAATCAGTATATTATGCCTTTTGTGGGGTGTGTTGCTGATTGCGGATATGGTTTTACGTCATATTACGGATATTGCTTGCGAACACGTTATACTCTGCCGGAGGCGGACGAGGCGACATCTGACGACAACGAAAACATGATTGAATGGATTTTTGAGTAGAGTAATAAAACACTTAAGGGTGTATGTTTTTTACACCCTTAAGTGTTCGGAAAATCAATATGAAATAAGGGCTAAACTGCAAGAATTTGTGCAATTACAGGCTGCGGCGGCTTCATGCACCGGTATTACTTTTTTCAAACAATATGCGTATCCTGTGCCGGATGAACATATCGGTGCATGGGTGCGTGGATTTGTAATATTAATTTTAGAAGATACATCTGCAGAAAAGTCAGCGTTGCTGATAAAAACCAAACCATCGCCGAAATCTTTGGTGGCTATATCAATACAAGCTTGTCTCGGCAGGGAATTAAGAGCAACATAAAAAAGTTTTGTATTGCCGGTGATGTTACCGATATCAATGCTTCCGCCGAACGGATGTGTCGGGTTTCCGGAGGTTAGGGCTTCATCCGGTATGGCCTTAAATTTTTTGGCAGCAGCAACATTAATTCCGTTTGTTCCGCGTAGAGCCAAGTTGTTTAAGTTTGTGGTGGTAGTCATCAAAATATCGGTGGCTTTATTTACTTTCAACTTATGCATGGCATTTGAATATCCGGCAATTCCGCCTACCGACAAAACACCGATAATGGCAAGAACGCCAAGCATTTCTATCATAGAACGACCAAGTTGATTATTTTTCATGATTATTCTCCTTCGGTTAATAATATTTGATGGCAAAAGAGCAGCTTCCTTGCGCGCAATCGCAAGCATTGTCCGCAGCAACAACCGTCATCGGTATAGCCATTGTGCTTCCCTTGTTACATGCGGTAGCAGCCTGTGCTGCAGTGCTGCCCGAACATTTTTTATACAATTTTGCTACCTCAGTGGTCATTTTTGTGGTTTTGCCGACGGATATTCCGATAAATGAAGATGTTTGAGCATTGCCCCAGTTGTGTGTTGCCAGTGCCAAACACGGCTCTTTGTTCAGTCCGTCATACTGGATAACGTAAGCTTGTTTGTCATTTTCCGTCATCAATGTGGAAGGGTAAACCGACACACTTCCGCCGAACGGGTTTCGTAAGGTGCTGGAAGATGTTACCATATCATTAGGAACGGCTTTTAGCTTAATAACAGACGTATTGTCTATTCCATCATAAGAGTCGCTGTTTGAGCCGATTGCCGATACTTTAGCGGAAATGGCTCCTATTTGGGCAATAACGGTATTTACTTTATTGTGGGCTATTGCTTTGGAAAAACCGGCAATTCCTCCGACAGACAATGCACCGATAATGGTCAGAACACCGAGCATTTCTATCATTGATCTTCCTGCGCAATCAGATTTCATTTTTTATTCTCCTTCTTTGACGCATATTTATGTGAAGGTATCACAAAAAACAGGTGTCGTCAATTATACTTCGGCTACTTCAATATGTTGCGAACCTTGTCCGCAATATGTTCTGCCGTAATTCCGAAATGTTTGTATACCTCTTCTCCTTTGCCGGATGCTCCAAACGAATCAATACCGATAATGTTTTCACTTTTGCCGGTATAGCGTTCCCACCCGAATGTTGAACCGGCTTCAACCGCAACAATCGGATTTTTTCCCAATACCGAAGATTTGTATTCCGGAGTTTGGGTATCAAACAGTTCGCAGCACGGCATGGAAACTACGTTAACATAGATTTTTTCTTGCTCCAAAAGCTCTTGGGCCGTGATTGCCATGGAAACTTCCGTTCCGGTGGCAATAATTGTGGCCGACGGTTTGTTTTTTGTGGCAGAAATTATGTATGCACCGTGTGCGCTCAGGTTCTCGTCACATTTTGTGCGCAGAGTCGGAACACTTTGTCTGGAAAGAGCCAATATGCAAGGCGTTCTTTCAGAAGTAACGGAAAATTCCCATGCTTCTGCCGTTTCTATCACATCACAAGGACGGAAAGTGTAAATATTAGGCATAGCGCGGTATGAGGCTAAATGTTCTATCGGTTGGTGCGTCGGCCCGTCTTCTCCGACTCCGATGGAATCATGGGTTAAAACATACGTGACATTTAACCCCATGAGGGCGGCAAGACGCATGGAAGGTCGCATGTAATCCGAAAAAACAAAAAATGTTCCGCCGTAAGGAATAACACCGCCGTGCAAAGCCATACCGTTCATAATTGCTCCCATTGCGTGTTCACGAATGCCATACATAATGTTATTGCCGTTATAATCTTGAGCGGTAATGGTTTTCATTCCGTCCACAAATGTCAGGTTTGAAGCCGCTAAGTCAGCTGAGCCGCCCACAATTTGCGGAATGTTCGGAACAATGGTTTCTAAGCACATTTGTGAAGCTTTACGAGTGGCAAGCTTATTTTTTTCGGTTAATTGTTTTTGTTTGAACTCGTGCAGCTCTTTGTTCCAGTTTTGCGGTAATTCGTTATTTATGTAGCTTAAAAATTCCGGATTGTTTTCTGCGGCTTTCTTCCATTTATTGTATAAATCAATAGATTTTTGTCCGGAGGCTCTCCATAATTGGAGGGTGCTTTCCGGAACTTCAAACGGTTGGCAAGTCCAATTAAACGTCTCTTTCATCTTTGCCGTTTCTTCGGCACCCAAAGGTGCGCCGTGAACTTTTGGTGTTCCGCTTTTTGTCGGTGCACCGTAACCGATAATGGTTCGGCAGGCAACAAGTGTCGGCATTTTTGACTTGTGAGCCATTTCTATTGCGGCGGAAATTTCTTCATAGCTGTAGCCGTTAATTCTTAATACGTTCCATCCCATAGCCTTGAATCTGGCTGCTTGATCTGTTGCATTTGTTTGGTCTGCTTTGCCGTCTATGGTAATGTTGTTGTTATCCCAAAATACGACTAATTTGTTGAGTTTCAGCAGTCCGGCCAGAGAGGCAGCTTCTTCGGAGATTCCTTCCATTAAACAACCGTCTCCGCACATTGCATAAGTGTAGTGATTGCATAATTCATCACCGAATTTGGCATTAATTATTCTTTCGGCCAAAGCCATGCCGACAGCGGAAGATATACCTTGCCCCAAAGGTCCTGTTGTCATATCAACTCCGGCTAAATGTCCGTATTCCGGATGTCCGGCGGTTTTGGCTCCCAGTTGGCGAAAGTTTTGAATATCTTCAATGGTTATATCGGAATAGCCCAAAAGATAAAAAAGAGAATAAAGGAGCATAGAGCCGTGTCCTGCCGATAAAACGAATCGGTCACGGTTGAACCATTTGGCATCTTGCGGATTGACGTTAATATATTTACCGAAAAGAACGGTTGCTACGTCTGCCATACCTAAAGGCATTCCCGGATGTCCGGAATTTGATTTATCTATGGCATCTGCGGTTAAAACACGGATTGCCGTGGACATTTGTTTGAAAGAAATATTTTCTTTATTCATTTTTATCTCCCGAATTATAATTCAAACAGTGCGACAAGTTCACAATGGGTTGAGAAAGTAAATTGGTCAACCATAGTAATTTCCGTAATTTTATAGCCTCCGGAAATGAGGGTGTCGGCGTCGTTTATAAAAGTATGTGGATTACAGGAAATTGCAATAACTTTTTGCGGTTTTTCATCATTTTTCATTTTTGCGATTTCTTTTGTTTGGGCTGCAGCACCGGCTCGCGGAGGGTCAAAAACAACGGCTGAGTATCCTTTTAATTCTGAAGAATCAAAGGGATATTTGAATAAATTTCTGTTTATGATGCGGATGTTCGGTATGGTTTGCGTATTCACCGATTGTTTGAATCCTTCAAGTAGTTCGGCGGAAGAATCGGCTGCAGTGATTTTGTTTTTTATATTCTTTGCCAACGGATACGAAAAAGTTCCCACACCGCAAAACAAGTCGGCAATGTTGCCTTGTGTATCGGCTAATATTTTACAACCAACTCGGTCATGGCTTTTTCGCTTTTTTCGGAGGCCTGCAAAAAAGTGCCGGACGGAATATATATTCGGTAACCGGCAATGTTGATATAAGGCCGCATTTTTTCTAAAACCGTTTCAACCGAATTGTTGCCTGCTTGCACGGAAAAACGAATAATGCTCGGACAATTTGCCATAAATTCACTGATAATCATGCGGTGCCGTAAATTGATTTGCTCACTGATTTTAAGCAAAATATCAATACCGTTTTCCGCTTGTGTCAGCAATATTTTACCTTGTTTTATGTTTTTTTCTTCTGCAGGCTTTTTCTTTTTGATTTGTGTGCTAAACTTTATGTTGCATAATTCTTTCAGAAAGGAGCGTAACATAGGTAGAACCGTATTGATTTGGTCTGTCAGCAGCACACAATTTTCAATGTCGGCTATTACATGTGTTTGGGCGGCATTAAAGCCGAAAATAAGTTTGTTTTTGCCGTAGCTGAAAGAAAATTCGGATCGCCGGCGATTGCCGTCACCGATAAAAACCGGCAATCCGAACGAAATGTTTTCCTGATTTATTTGGTGCATTAAATATTCAAAGTGTTGTTTTTTTTGTTCGCGGTATTGCTCAGGTGCAATGCCTCGCAGCGGACATCCTCCGCAAATTTCCTGATATGGGCAATTCATCTTTTATAAATCCTCGGAAATTATGTGATTATCATAGTTATCCAACAAAGAAATTTCTTCATTTTCTTCGCTGTTGAATACCGGATGAACAGAGGCTTTGGCAGTGCGTTTTTTCATTATTTTTCTGATAGCCTCCTCATCATAAAGTTCAATCCTGTTGCGTCCGTTATTTTTAGCCAGATACATGGCATCATCAACTTGTTTAAGCAAAATATCCAAACTGTCTGTTTTTTCGGAAGAAACGACACCGATACTGACGGTAAATTTTATAATGTTTCCGTTATCATCCGTAACGCCGGCTTCTTCTATTGTGCGGCGAAGTCTTTCCGCAACACTCATGGCTGCAGCGGAATTTGTGTTATCTAAGTAAATTACAAATTCTTCGCCGCCGAAACGACAAACAACATCATTGCTGCGCAGCGAGTTTTTGCATATATCCACAAGTTCAATCAAAACAGAATCGCCGGCTTTGTGACCGTAAGTATCATTAATATTCTTAAATTTGTCGGCATCAATCATCAGCAGGCTGAAATATTGTGATTTTTTGATTATTTCTTTTATCCGCAAAGGTATTTGTTTTTCAAAATATCGTCTGTTCCATGCCATTGTCAGAGCATCATTGTCAGCTTGGTTTTGTAATCTGTTTTCACGTTCTTTGCGCAAGGTAATATTTTGAAAAGCCAGATACAAAACAAGTTCATTGTTGTAGGTTATGGTTTTGGCTGAAACCGAGAGCCAAAAAGGTGTGTTGTTGATAATATTGCTTACCATCAAGTCAAAATCTTCTACTTCGTGATTTGTTTCCAGTGTTTTGAACAGTTCATTGCGATTTTTCTCATCAATGAAAAAATCCGAAAGTTGATAGTATCCGACTTCTTTTGAAGTTATGCCGAACAAAATTTCCGCCTTACGATTCACCGAGATTATGCGATTTCCGGTGATTTTGGCCAGAATAATCGGAAACGGCGAAAAATTAATCATGTTTGTCAGTTGCAAGTTAAGCTTATCAATTTGATTCCAACTTTTTTGCAAGTCATTGTTCAGTAAATCAATTTTTCCGAAAACCATTGATGCTACAAAGGTGTATATCCATGACCAGTTGAAAATGTTTAAATTCAGCCAGTTGTATTGGAAAAAGTAAGTAGATACAACCATTTTTCCGCAAAGCATTAATGAGGTTAAAAACAAAAAAAACATATACAGGGAAAAATTTTGCCAGCAGCGACGCACGGTTGTTACCAATAAAACGGCTAATCCGGTAAGTTGCAGTAAAACAAAAAAAGATTTACCCAATCCGTCGTTGTAGGCAATAAACGAATAATAAATGCTGATTGCCAAACATGCTGATATGTAAAATGTCATTGAGGCACTGTCAAGAAGACGCCCGCTGTTTAATTCTGATGAAGCATTTAACCAAAGCAACGAAATAACAAGTGCGATTATCATATCAATAAAAATTATAAAAGCACTGTTAAGTCCGACTTTGTATAAAATAATTTCGTTTGCGGCTAAATAGTTTGCCGCAAAGGCTAAAAGCCCGCCGGACAAAAACAAAAATACACCGCGGAAATCTTTTGAGCCGTATATAAACATAACGGACAAAGAACCGACTAATAAAGATAGTATCCCGACCGGAACGGAATACAGCGAATAAAATACGTTTGCATTTAACATTTACCATGTCTCCGACATTAAATTAACGGCATTTTACACTTGCTTTACAATAAAAACAAACAATATTTAAAAAAAATAGTGAAATATTTTTTTTCTTGCGCTAAAGTAGAGTATCTGATTATTGAGAGGAATTGAAAATGGTTTATGAAGCTCCTGATCACTACAGTTATGATTTTAAATTTGATATAGAACAGTTGCCGGCAATGAAAAAAGATAAACTGCCGAGCCGTTTGGCTGTTCCGGGGGTGCTGTTCGGCTTTATGTTGGCGGCTATGGGGATTTTGGAATTGGTAATGTATTTTTTAAATCCGGTTCCGGCAGATTTTGATTTTAATTTGCCGAATCAAGTGTCGTATGCTGACTTGCAAACGCAGCGCTTTACCTTTGACGGAATAGTGATTTTAATGGGAATCGCCGTAATTTTCCTTTCCGTTGCGGCAATGATGCGTTACAAAAAAATTTATTTTGACGGAACTAATGTCAAAATAGAACATAAGCCTTTATTGGGACATATCAGAGAAGAAAAAGAACATCTATACAATTATTTAGGTGTATTACTTAAGGTTGAATATTACCAATTAGGATTAATCAATCGTAATCGCTACATCATAGAGCTTTATCATAAAGACAAAAATAAAAGAGTTCCTTTGTATATGAGTACGGGCGGCAAAAATATTCGCAAAATATGGGAATACTATTCGCGAAAACTAAGGATGCCGGCTTTGTTTATGACGGATCACGGTCTGGTTTCGCGTAACCATAACGAGCTGAATAAAACATTAAAAGATATGTCAAAAAAATGGCATCTTAAAACTTTGTATCGCAGCAATGAAGATGTGCCGCTATCCGTCAGATGCGTGGATAAGAAAAATAAAGTAATAATTAAAGAACGCAGGCTATTTTTTGATGTATACAGCATTCTTGCCGTGTTCGGAGTGGCTCTTTTAACGGCACTTTTGGGATATGCGTTTGCAAATCTGAATGTTATTTTGCAATATGTTCCGCAGTGGCAGTTCGGAATTTTTGCCGCAGTATGTCTGGCCATCATTATTTTTTCCTTATTGGGAATCTTTTGCAAGGATGTTTTGGTGATAAGCGAAGAAGATGTTATTCTCGGACACAATGTTCCTTTTTTGCGGATTGATACCGAAATGCTGCCGAAAAATAAAATTGAAGCGGTTGATATCGGGCATAATCCGACGACCGACAGATATTATCTTTCCATTATTTCTCACGATAAAACCATGATTTTCGGTAAAAATATGCCTATGGAAGATTTGCGCTGGGTAAGGGGATTTGTCATCAGAGAAGTCGTTAAATAGCAAAAATAAGTTGCTTTGCAGAAAATAATGAACTATTAATCTAAAAAAGCTTTTGATTTTAAGGAGATATGAGTTATGGCTAAAGAAGTTAAATCAACAAGAACACCGGCTAAAAAAGCAGCAGTTAAAAAGACTGAAGAAGCTAAAAAAGTAACCAAGCCGGCAACAAGAGTGACACCGCGTGATAATTCGGATATCAATCCGGAATATACGGATGCTTTTATTCGTGAAGTTGACGAAGATGTTAAAAATGATAATTTTAAAGTGTTATGGAACAAATATGGTGCATTGATTGTGTCTTTTGTGGTTATTGCCGTTTGTGCCGCCGTATGCTTTGACCAAATCAGAGCATGGAAGCTTCATCAAAACCAAGTAAAGACCGAAACTTATATGGCAGCCGCCGAGTTGCAGAATAATCAGGAAGAAACTCTTGCGGCATTGCAAAAAATCAATGAAGGCAATAACGGCATATTCAGTGATTTTGCCAAATTGCAGATTGCCAATATTTTGCTGGAACAAGGAAAAACAGATGAGGCTTTAGCGTCTTTGCAGTCACTTATGGAAAACAAGCAGGTTAACAGCGAAGTTAAGAATATTGCCTTAATCAAATACGCCACATACAAGGTAGATGAAATGCCTCGTGAGGAATTCGCAAAATTGCTTGAACCGGTGATACAAGAAAATAATTCTTGGACACCGATAGCAAACGATTTGTTGGCTATGTCGGCAATTAAAGCCGGAGATATTGAAACGGCAAAACAAATTTATCAAAATGTGTTGAAAGTGAAAGATTTGCCGGAAGATTTCAGAAGCAAAATTCAGGATATGCTTTCCTCTATCAGTGATATGTAATAAAAAGATTGTGGCAGGTGATTAAATGATTGGTAATAAGTGTTTAAGGGGACTTCTTTGTGCTTCGGTATGCTTGTTTGTTGTGTCGTGTTCCGGCGATAAAGATATTCCGCAAGGAAAAAGAATATCTGTATTATCTCCTTCGGCTGCGGTAAAACCGGATGTCGCAAACGGCTCATCATTGGTGCAGGTGCCGAGTGCTGAGGTCAGCAGTGAGTGGTTGCAAAATGACTATAATGCTCAGCATATAATTCCTAATTTACAGGTTAGCCCTGCTTTTAATAAGCAGTGGAGTGCTGATTTCGGTGAGGGTAGCTCAAAGCGTGAAAAGCTTATTTCCAAACCTCTTGCTCACGGCGAACATATTTATACACTTGATGCCGACGGTCAGTTGAGTTCTTTTAATTTGAAAGACGGTGAGGCTGAATGGTATGCCGATATGGTTCCGGAAAATAAATACGCAAAAGATAATGCGCTTAAAGGTGCCGGTATGGTTTACCAAAACAATGTTTTATACGTTGCGGCCGGTTATGGAGATGTGTATGCCGTCAATGCCAAGAACGGCGAAAAAATATGGAGTCGGCAACTCAATTTCCCTTTGCGGATAGCTCCGGTTATTGCCGCCGGAAAACTTTTTATTCAGAGTGTAGACAATAAGTTTTTTGCACTTGATATAAAAAACGGTGAAACGGTTTGGCAATATGACATATCTATGGAAAACACAACAATAGTCGGCGGAGCTTCTGCAGCTTATTGTCCGGCGCTTGATGTTGTGGTTACCGGCTTTTCCAGCGGCGAATTGCAAGCTTTTAATGCATCTATCGGCACTCCTTTGTGGTCAGACGTGTTAGTTTCTCGCCGTCAGGCATCTTCTTCAACATTTTTGAACACTGTCAAAGCATCTCCCGTTGTTGAAGGAGAAACGGTTTATGCTCTTGGAAACGGCAATATACTAACGGCTGTGGATATCCGTTCCGGTATGCGAATTTGGGAAAAAGAAATCGGCGGAACGCAGACTCCTTTGCTGGCCGGCAATGTTTTATATGTTGTATCCAAAGATAATGACTTGATTGCCGTGGATAAAAAAGAAGGCAAAATATTGTGGGCAAAATCGGTAAATATGGGCGAAAAGCCTGCAGGTGTTACCGTTTATGCTCCGGTTATGTTTAACGGCAGGTTGATAATCTCTTTGTCTGACGGTGTTGTGTATACTTATTCTGCTAAGACGGGAGAAGTTTTAAGTAAAACAGATTTGGATGAAGATATAAATTCTGCACCTATTGCCGCCGGAGAGTATGTATTGTTTGTTACAGACAATGCAAAGCTTATTGCATACAAATAAGGAGGTAAAATGCTTTCTGTTGCCATAATCGGTCGTCCTAATGTCGGAAAATCAACATTATTTAACCGCTTGGTAGGTAAAAAGCTGGCGTTGGTTCATGATCAGCCGGGAGTTACGCGTGATCGCAAAATGGCTCCGGCAAAATTCAAGGATTTGGAATTGAATGTTATAGACACGGCCGGATATGAGTATTCTACTACCGACAATATGGAAAGCCGAATGTGGAAGCAAACCCAGATGGCAATTAGTGATGCAGATGTTTGTTTGTTTTTATTTGATGCCAGAGTCGGCATTCAGCCGTATGATGAGATGTTTGCCGATTTGGTACGTCAAATGCATAAACCCGTAATTCTGCTGGCAAATAAATGTGAAGGAAAGTTGCAAGAAAACGGTATTTATGATGCGTATAAACTGGGACTTGGCGACCCGATGGTGTTTTCGGCAGAGCATGGTATCGGATTTGATGAGTTGTATTTATTGTTATGCGACTATGACAAAGATAAGTCCGAAAAAGAAAATGATAAAGACGGTGATGGGCAAAAGCCTATTCAGATAGCATTTGTAGGCCGTCCGAATGTCGGTAAGTCAACGTTGGTAAATGCCTTGCTTGATGATGACAGAATGCTGACCGGACCCGAAGCCGGAATGACACGTGATGCCATTACGACACAGTGGATTTGGAAAAAACAAAAGTTTAATCTGGTGGATACGGCGGGATTGCGTAAAAAGGCTAAAGTAAGTGATACGTTGGAAAAAATGTCGGTTGAAAGCACTATATATGCAGCCAACATGGCTCAGGTTGTTGTGTTGGTGCTGGATGCTGATGCTGTGTTGGATAAGCAGGATTTAACGATTGCCAGACAAACACTGGATGAGGGCAGGGCGTTGGTTATAGCTGTTAACAAATGGGATATAGCAAACCGCAAAGAGGCTTTGGATAAGCTTAATTACAAGCTTGAAACATCACTGACGCAGGCGAGCGGTGTTCCGACTGTTACCATATCGGCGCTAAAAAAAGAAGGTTTGGACAAGTTGATGAGTGCGGTTATGAAGGTGTATAATCGCTGGAATACGAGAATTCCGACGGCTCCGCTTAACAAGTGGTTTACTGATGTGCAGGAGCAGAATCCGGCTCCTTTAGGCAAAAATAAACGCCGTATTAAACTGAAATTCATTACTCAGGCAAAATCTCGTCCGCCGTCATTTTTCATTTTTTCAAGTAATCCGGAGGGACTGCCTGATTCGTATTTGCGCTATTTGATAAACAGTTTGCGCGACACATTTTCGCTTGGCGGAATACCTATCCGCATGACCGTGCGCAAGACAGATAATCCGTATGCCGATAAAAAGTAGCTATATCAAACGATTTATCTGCCTCTGTCACTGAGAATGTGTCTTATGATTTGTTGATTTTGTTGGGTGTTCTCCATATTACACAAGTAGTTAACAACATCACTTGATGTTCTGATACTGTTATTGTTCAGGGCATTGATGTAAGAACTCGGCTTTTGAACAGCCTCTTGCAGCAGGGCATAGGCATTATCTCCATACTTCTGATACAGTTTTTCGGTTGTTTTTTCAGCATCTATTGCTTTATTTTTGCCATTTACCTTGTTCATAGAATTGATAAGGGTTTCCATTTGATGTTGATATTTATTTGCGGCATTTTTAGCATCCGTTTTCATCAATGATTTTGTGTTTGTATGATGTTGCTGTGGTTTTTGACTGTTCTGTTTTGTTGTGTATTGCTTTGCCTTTTGAGCATCGGTTTTCAGTTGCTTTTTCAAAGAGGTATTTGATTTTTTTGATTGAGCAGAATCTGCATTATGTCCGTCTTGATTCGTTTCGTTGTAGATATCACGTCCGGCAAGTCCGGCATCTATGGCTACGCTGGCGGCAGTTCCCAACCCCGGAAAAGTTCCGAGTGCACCTGAAGCAACTTCTCCGGCGGCACCTTTCCAGTCTCCGGCCATGGCGCGCTGGGCACCGAATACCAAACCCGCACCAACACTTACCAACGGTATTTTCTTTAATACAGATTTTCCGACAGCCTTAGCCGCAGTTTTCCCTACTGTTTTAGCGGCAGCTTTTTGGACAGCTTTTCCTGCAGCAGTTTTGGCAACGGCATCTCCGGTTTTTTGGATTGTTTTGGTAACGGCACCACCAACCTTTTGCATTCCCTTATTAACAGCTTTTCCAACTGTAGAATTAGCGACAGCTTTTTCGGCTTTTGTATAAGCTTTTCCTACGGCGGTATTATTGAGTTTTTCGCTGCCTTTTTCTATGGTTTTATCAATTGCGGTATTAACCTTATCGTCAACGGCTTTGATTGTTTCAATTACGCCGGATTTTGCTCCTTTTTCCGTGGCTGTTGTTGCTGCTTTTGCGGCAACGGTTTTAGCCGTTGCATCAGTAGCCAGTCCTAAGTTTTCCTCAATAACAGTATTTACATTATTAACAACATTTTGGTTAGTGGATGGCAACGGCGGAAGCGGGGGCGGAGGTGGTGTGGTTAAAAATTTATTAAATCTACTGCTGAAATCATACCCTTTCGGAACCGTTAATTTTACCTCCCCAAAAGTTTTATCAAGAGTGATATTCATGTCATTCAGAAGCTTTTCATCTGCATTCTTAAATCTGTCTTTTATAGCATTCATAACGTCTTCTGGGCTGTGTTCGTAAGATTTATAGGTTAAAAGAATATTCCCATCCTGATAATTTACTTTTTCAGGATTACCTATTTCTACTTTTTGTGTTCCGTCTAAACTTGGCGGTATAGGTGTTTCCAGAAAATTTACAACCTTAAGAGCTGTCCGCTCAGAACCCTGTCCGGAAGCATGACGGAATGCTCTTTCTACCTCATCACCATATATATTGCTGAATTTTTCCATGGGTTCATTTTTATAGCCATCAAATTGTTTAAGCCAGATTTTTTTCAATTCTTCGGGTGAAAATAAGCCGACAACGCTCTGGTATTGGCTGTATCTACGTCTTATGTTGTCAGGTTGTAAATAAAAAAGACAATTTTTTTCCATCAAAAGTTGAAAATCTTTTCCCAATTCCGGATGAGCCAAAATATCTTCACGTAAAAGATTTTGTTGTAAAGGACTCTGTGATTGGAAATTTATATGGGCCGATTCGTGTGCCCCTATAGCAATGGCTGCATCGTATAGATTATTTGGGTTCATCCTTATTTTTGAAGTATTTGCAGATATCGGACCGGCGTCACCACTTGCATTAGTCAGATTAGTATTAATTTCTATATAAGTATTTACTCTACTATCTTCAGGATAAGCTGTGCTGTTTTGAGCAATATTATTAATTTTTCGGGTGGTGTTTGATATTAATGATTCTTTGGAGAAGTTTCCTTCTTCCGTAGTCGGTATAACTAATTGAGCTGCATCAACACCTTGATTTGCCAGTTTTTCACCGGCTTCTTTAGCTATTTTCTTGATATATTTCAGTTGTTCTGGTTCAAAGCGAAAGTTTCGGTATAACTTTTCAAAACTGTCACCGCACATTTCTGTAAATAGGTAGTTTTTGCTGTTTGGAATAGATGCAATCCACGAGTTGGCAATTCCTGTCAACGATTCTCCATATCCTTTCAGTTGTCCTTTCTCTACCATCTTTGGGATTTCTGTTTTGCAAACATTCGCAAATTCACTACTGCTTGTGTATTTTTCAATTTTGTCATACATAGCAAGCCAATCTTTTGTTTTCCATGATTGAATTTCTTCGGCTTCAAGATTTTTTACCCAAACAGAAAAAGAATCTAAACTATCAAAATCAGGAACGTTTACAATATCTTCAGCCATTTTAGTCTCCCTACATACCCATATACAGACAGTATATCAAAATTAAGTAAAAAGGAGTATTAATTTTATGTTACAATTTGCTTAGCTCAGCGAATGGATTGCTGAATATTGTCGTCACCAAACCCGAAAGAAAATGAGTATATCAGCAAAGAAGAAAAAATTACGGCGAGCAGCAAATTAAAAAAATGACTGAATGAGCCTAAGAGAGAAGCCTTTACATTCGTGCGTCCGGTTTTGTAAAAGATTCTTCCGAAAGTCAGGGAATGTATTAAGGCGATTGCATATAAACCTATGTATAGAAGCGGTGTTGTATACATAATTTTTAGTTGGTTATTATCTAATGTAACCATGCTGACGGTGCCGATAATAATTCCCAGCAGAACCATCGGACGAAATAAGATTCCTGACGTAAATATGGCAATTAAACCTTTTATCAATAGAGTTCTCCTTATTTTAGGATATTAAGGATATACAGTTATTGATTTTATCGCGGCATTTGTTGACTAAATTTTCGTCTTCATGCTCAATTTTAATGCGAATAACCGGTTCCGTGCCTGACTTACGGACAATCAGCGAACCTTCGGAACCCAGCATATTTTGAATTTCGGCGATAGAAGTTTGCAGAGATTTATCGTTATAAACTTTTTCAACCTGTTCTTTGTTTGCAAATTTGAAATTCAGCGCTGCACATGGAAAAGGTGCGAATATCGGGAATATCCGGCTCATCGGTTGTCCGATTTCTTTAACACCCAAGGCGACAACTATTGCGGCAATCAGAGCATCTCCGGTAATACAGTAATCGGAAAGAACCATGTGACCGGATTCTTCTCCGCCGATATTGGCTCCGACCTGTTGCATTTTTTCAATTACATATCTTTCACCCACCGGAGTGGCATAAAAATCAACGCCGAGCGATTTTATGTATTTACCTAAGCCGAGATTGGAATAGATAGTGGCAACGGCGGCATTTGCCTTCAATAAATTATGTTTTTTCAAATAAGTCGTCAAAAAGGCTATAATTTGATCGCCGTTTGTGCGTGTTCCTTTTTCATCACAAATAATAATACGGTCACCGTCGCCGTCAACGGCAATACCTAAGTCAAAATGTTTTTCCGTAACTGTTTTGCATAAGTTTTCCGTATGTTGAGAACCGCAGTTTTCATTAATATTTGTTCCGTTCGGTGAATCTGATAAACTTATTATTTCCGCTCCCAAATTCTTAAATATTTCCGGCATGATGGAGGAAAAAGCTCCGTTTGCCGAATCCAAAACGATTCTCATTTTGCTAAGTGCATTGTTCGGGGCGAGTTTTTTTACGATTTCAATATAATCGGAAAGTCCTGCCGGATGAACGATTACTTTACCTATTTTCTCGGTTTGATATTCATTAATTTGCGGTAGGGCGATTTTTTCTTCAATTTCCTTTGTTTGTGAATCTGAAAATTTTGAGCCGTCGGCGGCAATTAATTTTAATCCGTTATCTTTATACGGGTTGTGTGAAGCGGTAATCATGATACTCATATCAACGCCGAGTTGCGGGGTTAAAGTTGTGCATAACGGGGTAGGGATGATACCCAAATCTATTACATCAATACCTTGAGAAGTGAGACCGGCGCAAAGAGCGGAAAACAGCATAGAACCTGAAATTCTGGTATCACGAGCTATTGCTGCTTTGTGTTTGTTTCGGCAGATTTCCGAGCCGAGAATTTTTCCTAAAGAAAGACAAAAATCAACCGTCAGCGGGTAAGAATTGGCAATACCTCTGACACCATCTGTTCCAAACAATTTTGCACTCATAACATTTTCCTCTCAGATATTGGTTAAAAAAGATAAAAAACCGCTAAACTGGTTAGCGGTTTTTTGTGGTTTCCAATAATTAGAATACGTAACGGACACCGCCATAAATTTCATGGGCAGTCACGTCAGCGTGACCGAAGGAACCCATGTCATAATAACGGTAACCCGCATCAACATTGAAACGGCTGGTAACTTTAACGGTTAAACCGCCGCCCAAAGACCAAGTGAATCTAGTAGTTTTGTCGTTTCGGTATGACTCACCGCTCAGGAAATCAAAGTCTTTGTATTCCAATTTTGTGAAACCGATACCGGCGCTAACATACGGCGAAATCCAGCTGAACGGAGCCATATCAAAATAGCCGTTCAACATACCGGATCTTGATTTGAATGAGTATTTAAATACATCATCCTGATTTTTACGACTTTTGTCGCGCCAAACGTATTCAATTTCACCTCTGAAGTAGTCGTAGCGATAACCTAAAGCACCGCTGAGCATTAATTTATTTTTATCAATACCCTTGGAACTGAAACCGGCAACGCCTTTTTTGAAATCGTAGTCGTGTTTTGCAACACCGCCACGACCGGCTACATAAAAACCATTGCAATCGGCCATAGCTGCAGAAGCTACAGTTAAGCCTAAAACAACAGCAGAAGCAGACAATAACAATTTTCTCATGAATTAACTCCTTTTCAATAGTCTATGTCTGCCTTATTTTTACCACTTTAATATTTAAAATTTAATTAAAGTTGTTGAAATGCTGAATAATCGTTGATTTTGAGATTGTTTCGGATTAAATTGTTTGACGAAAGGCGGTCGGATGGCTGCGTTTTGCAATTTGTTTTGCAAAATGAGGAAAGTCCGGGCATCACGGAAACAAGGTACCAGATAACGTCTGGCTGGAGCAATCCACGGGAGAGCGCCGCAGAAAATTACCGCCGGCTATAAGCCGGTAAGGTTGAAAAGGCGAGGTAAGAGCTCACCGCGTAAACAGCAATGTTTGCGGCATAGGCAAGCCCTGCCTGATGCAAGACCAAATGAGGAGATTTGCTTTGTGCAAATACAGGGAAAGTTTTCGTTCCTCTCCATAGGTAGGTCGCACCAGCTGTGTGGCAACACTCAGCGTAGATGAATAGCTATCGTGCGTAAGAGCTTAAAAACGGGCTTTTATGCATACAGAACTCGGCTTACAGATTGCCTTTCTCTTTTTTTGATATGGAGATTTTGATGCAAAAGACACTGAAAACAGATGTGGTGATAGAAGGAATCGGACTGCATAGCGGTTGTAAAAGTGTGTTGACGATAAAACCTGCTCATATAGATTCCGGTATTAAGTTTGTGCGCAAGGATTTGTCTGAAAATAACGAGTTTCCGGCGCTGTATAAATTTGTTGTTGATACTCGTAACTGCACATGTTTGGGAAATTTTGATAAACAAATAGTCAGCACTATTGAACATATTATGGCATCATTGTATGCGTTTGGGATAGATAATGCCGTAATTGAGGTAAATAATCCCGAGGTGCCGATTATGGATGGAAGTGCTGATGTCTTTTGCAAAATTCTTTCAGAAGCGGAAACCGTAGATTTGCCGGCCAAGAGAAAGTTTTTGAAAATAAAAAAATCCATCAAATTTGATGACGGTAAAGGTAATTTTGTAATGCTGGAACCGGCAGAATCGTTGCAAATTCATTTTGAAATAGATTTTCCGTCAAAAATTGTCGGTCATCAGGAATTTGACAAAGTTATCACCAAGGATGAATTTGTTAAAAATATTGCGCCGGCGCGCACGTTTTGTGAAAAGTATCAGGTTGATTATCTGAAATCAATCGGGTTAATAAAGGGAGGCAGTTTGGATAATGCGGTGGTGCTTGACGGTGATAAAATTCTGAATGACGGCGGTTTCAGAATGGATAACGAGTGTGTGGTTCATAAAGCGTTGGATTGTATCGGTGATATGTATACTTCGGGATATCGGTTACTGGCAAAAGTTACGGCTTTTCACAGCGGGCATTTTCATAACAATGAAGTTTTGAAACTTGTTTTTGCCGACGAAAATAATTACGAAATTGTAGAGGAGTAATGTAATGAAAAAAATTGTTTCTGCTGTTTTGTTGAGCTTGGCGCTTTGTTCATGTGCTTCTGATGACAAAGATTTGAATTTGCCGGCAGAAAATTTGTATAACAAAGCATTTGATGATTTGGAAGCCACAAAATATAAAGTAGCGGCCAAGGAATTTGAACAGTTGGAATCTGATCATCCTTATTCCAAATGGGCAGTGAAAGCAAAGCTGATGGGGGCGTATGCGTATTACAAAGATGAAAGCTATGATGATGCAATTATGGCGGCAGACAGATTTTTGCAATATCATCCGGGAAACAAAGATGCCGCTTATGCATATTATCTGAAAGCAATGAGTTATTATGACCAAATTTCTTCCGTTGATAAGGATCAGGAAAATACACGTTTGGCCGAAGAAACTTTTCGTCGTTTGATTGTGTTGTATCCGGATAGCAAGTATGCACAAGATGCCGCCAACAAAATTAAATTGGCGGAGGACTATCGTGCCGGTCAGGAAATGGATGTAGGCAGGTTCTATTTGCACAACGGAAATTATCTTTCGGCTTTGAATCGCTTTAATGTTGTTTTGGAAGAATATCAAACTACGGCGCAAATTGAGGAAGCTTTGTATCGTCAAGTAGAAATTTACGGTATTCTCGGCATGAATAAATATGCTCAAGGCTATTATAAAATATTGAAAATGAACTATCCTGACGGACAGTGGACGGCAAAAGCCGCTGATGTTATGGAAAAAATCGGTAATGCGGACATAAAGAAAGAAAATACGGCACAAAAAGAAGAAACCAAAGATGAAAAAGGTTGGTTCGGTTGGCCGTGGTTCGGCGGTGATGAGGCTGCGGAAGAAGCTGTAACGGCAAGCGAAAAAACGAAAGAAGAAACCAAAGATGAAAAAGGTTGGTTCGGTTGGCCGTGGTTCGGTGGTGATGAGGCTGTGGAAGAAACCGTAACGGCAAGCGAAGAAACGAAAGAAGAAACCAAAGATGAAAAAGGTTGGTTCGGTTGGCCGTGGTTCGGCGGTGATTCTGAATAATGCAGGGTTAAAAATATGCTTAAGTTTCTATCAATTAGAAATGTTGTTTTGATTGATAAGCTTGATTTGGATTTTCCGGATGGTTTTGTTGTGTTTAGCGGAGAAACCGGTGCCGGAAAATCAATTTTATTGGATTCACTCGGTTTTGTTTTGGGTAGTCGTGCAGATGTTTCATTAATCCGGCAAGGCTGTGATAAAATGACGGTTAGCGCTGAATTTTTATTGAAACATAAAAATGAAAATCTGGTTGATATCTGCAAAGAATATGATTTGGATTTTTCCGAAGAAATTATGATAAAACGCTCGCTTAGTGCGGACGGTAAGGGAAAAATATTTTTCAATGATCAGCCGATTACGTTGAAGCTTTTGAAAGAGATAGGTGCTTGTTTGGCTGAAATTCATGGGCAGTTTGATAATCAGGGACTGCTGAATCCGGCTACACATCTGAGTGTTTTGGACAGTTTTGGCGGATATTCGGATGAATTGGTAAAACTTAAAAAGATTTATTACGAATATAATACGGCGTCGGAACAGCGTCAAAACGCCGAACAAAAAATTAGTCAAGCCAAACAAGATGAAGATAATTTGCGCCATTGGCTGACGGAGTTTGAAGCAATTAAGCCTAAAAAAGGCGAACTGGAAGCATTGGAAGAAAAACGTCGGCAAATGATGAATTCGGAAAAAATTACCGAAAATATGGATAGTGCATACAAAGCATTGAATCAAAATTCCGGTGTGCGGGATGCGTTGCGGCAGGCAATGACGGCGGTGGCAAGGGTTAATGCCGTAACAAACGATAAATTTGCCGATATATCCGGACTTTTGGATACGGCGCTGATAAATATTGAAGAAGCCGGAGAAGAAATAAATCAGGTTTTGTCTGATTTTACGTGGAATAATGACAGTATAGACAGTGTTGAAGAAAGGTTGTTTTCATTAAAGAGTTTGGCACGAAAACATAATGTTGCGGTTGAAGAACTTTCTGATACTTGGTTGAATCTGGCGGAAAAATTGAAAGATATAGAAAACAGCGAAGATAATATAGCTTTGTTGAAACGAACAGAAACGGAACTCAGAAATAAGTATGTTGAACAGGCTGAAAAAATAAGTTCGTTGCGGAAAAAGTGTGCGGCTGAATTTGATAAAAAAATCATGGCAGAATTGCCGGATTTGAAAATGGAAAAAGCAGTTTTTGTCACAGCGGTTGATTTAAAAGACGAAAATTTGTGGAATGAACGCGGAATGGACAGTGTTTGCTTTACTGCGGCCACAAATCCGGATACTCCGCGCGGTCAGATAAATAAAATAGCTTCCGGCGGCGAATTGGCGCGTTTTATGTTGGCGTTAAAAGTTAATTTGGCGCAAGTATCACAAGTAGAAACAATGATTTTTGATGAAGTTGACAGCGGCATCGGCGGAGCAACTGCCAGAGCCGTGGGGGAAAAACTTGCACGTTTGGGGAAAAATGTTCAGGTTATGTCGGTAACCCATTCTCCGCAAATTGCGGCGCTCGGCGAATGTCATTTTAAGGTGGCGAAAAACGTATCTCAAGGCATTACGACAACCGGTGTTACGCGCTTGAATGAAACCGAAAAAAATGAAGAAATCGCCCGTATGCTTTCCGGAGAACAGATAACCGACGAGGCGCGTGCGGCGGCGAAAGTTTTAATCGGAGCATAAATGTCGGATATAAAGCATGGTATAGAAGTTATTAAAAACTATGTAAAAATAGCACCGTCGGCACCCGGTGTTTATCGGATGTTGGATAAAAACGGCCGCGTCTTATATGTCGGCAAAGCCAAAAACATCAAAAAAAGAATCGTCGCATACACACATTTTGATAAATTGCCGGATCATATAAAACGTATGGTTTCCGAAGCGGACAAAATGGAGTTTATTGTTGTGGATAATGAGGCTCAGGCCTTGTTGATGGAAAATGATCTGATTAAAAAGTTGGAGCCTAAATACAATATATTGCTGAAGGACGATAAAACTTTTCCGCATTTAATGATTAACCTGAATGATGAATTTCCGGCACTTCGTAAAAGCAGAGGTGCAAGAGAGAACAATAAACTTAAGTATTTCGGACCTTTTGCCAGTGCTTCGGCAGTAAACAGTGTTATGGATATTGTGCAAAAAGTTTTTTTGCTGCGCTCATGCCGTGACAGTATGTTTAATAATCGCGAGCGTCCGTGTATGCTGTATCAAATAAAACGTTGCTGCGCTCCGTGTGTCGGAAAAATTTCAAGAGAAGATTATATGAATTTGGTCTATCAGGTGATTGATTTTTTGTCCGGAAAAAATACCGAATTTAAGGAACAGCTTTCGTTACAAATGCAGCAGGCAAGTGATGCGCTGAATTTTGAACAGGCCATGATTTTACGTGACAGAATCAAAGCTTTGAGCAGTATTCAGAGCGGATATAACGTTGAATATTCTAATTTGCAGTCGGTTGACATTATCGCGGCGGTAAAACATAAAAATATGGTGTGTGTGCAGGTATTTTTCGTGCGTGCCGGTCAAAATTGCGGTAATGTTCCGTATTTTTTGCCCAAGGCTTATGATATGTCTGAGGCTGAAATTATTGAGGCTTTTATCAGTTCATTTTATGCCGAGCATAATCCTCCGAAAGAAATTATCGTATCGTGTTTACCGGATAATAATGAATTTTTGGAAAATGCCGTCGGTTGTCATATCAATTTTTATCAAAAGGGAAATAAGGCAAAGCTGGCGCAACGAGCCAAAGACAATGCTGTGGAAGCGATTAATCGCAAGTTGGCGGCAACGGCTACGGTTGAAAGTAATTTACTTGAAATGCAACAATATTTCGGTTTGCCGCGTATTCCTCAGCGTATTGAAATTTATGATAATTCACACAATCAGGGAAGCTATGCCATTGGGGCAATGGTGGTGGCGACTCCGGAAGGTTTTGATAAAAAATCATATCGCACCTTCAATATAAAATACACGGAAAATACACATGATGATTTTGCCATGATGAAAGAAGTTTTGGTGCGCAGATTTGAACGTATGGCAGACGAAAACAGACCGGATGTTATTTTATTGGACGGTGGGTTGGGACAACTGCACGCCGTGCATGAGGCACTAAAAAATTATGACTTAAGCGGTATAACCGTGATTGCAATTTCCAAAGGACCGGAACGCAATGCCGGAAAGGAGTTTTATCATATTATCGGAAAAGAAAGTTTTTCATTGCCGTTTCAATCGCCGATAGCATTTTATATGCAAAACTTACGAGACGAGGCTCACCGTTTTGCTATCGGTACTCACCGTAAGAAAAGAGCAAAATCAATTTATAAATCGCAAATAGATGAAATTGAAGGAATCGGCGCAAAGCGTAAAGCGGCTTTGCTTAATTTTTTCGGTTCGGTTGAGCAAATTAAGTCTGCCGGAGTGCAAGATATAATGAAAGTCGGCGGAATCAGCAAAAAAGTAGCGGAAAAAATATATAAATACTTCCATAATTGAAAAAAAGTTTTTATACTGCAAGGCAGTGAATGTTTTTAGTAATGGGGAAAAGCAGTGTATAATTTACCGAATATTTTGACGTTATCCCGTATAGCGGTGATACCTTTTATTTTTCTTTCAATTTATTTTACATCTTACGCTTGGGCAATGTTTGCGGCGACTTTGTTTGTGATTGCCTCTGTTACCGATTATTTGGACGGGTATTTGGCTCGCGCCAGAAATGAAACCTCGGCTTTCGGTCGTCTTTTGGACCCGATAGCAGATAAATTGTTGGTGGCAACGGCGCTGGTTGTGATTTTGGCAAAGCCGGAAATGTATGCGTTGCGTTTGAGTATTATTCCGGTGTTTGTAATTTTGTGCCGTGAAATTTTGGTATCCGGTTTGCGTGAGTTTTTACGTGAAGTGAATGTGGGGTTGCCTGTCACAAAATTGGCAAAATGGAAAACAACCTTTCAGATGGTTGCTTTGGCTATGATGATGTTTCGCGATTTGTGGATTGGTTGGGGATATATCGGTGAATTTTTGCTTTGGGTGGCAGCAATTCTGACTTTTATTACCGGATATCAATATTATCAAAAAAGTTTAGATTATGTTCGTGCCGAAGAAGCTAAGAAAATTAAAGAAGTGGTGGTTGTTGCCGAAAAAAACGAAACTGCCGAGACCAAAATTGTTCGCCGCGGCAGAAAGTCGGCGGAAAAAACAGTATCAACCGCTAAAAAAATAAAATCAACAACTGCAAAATCAGCCAAAAAAGCGGTTCGCAAAACAACAAAAATTAAAACAAAGGCATAGGTTTGATATTTTGTCATGTCTAAAGAACAAAAGCATATTTTGGTTGTTGATGATGACGACAGATTGCGTGATTTATTGAAACGCTATTTGCGGGAGAGAGGTTTTCTTGTGAGCTCTGCCGATGGAGCTGAAGCTGCTCGCTGTTTTTTGAAACAATACCAGATAAATTTGCTGATTGCAGATGTGATGATGCCCAATGAAAGCGGAATAGAGTTTTTGCAAAAATTAAGACAAGAAAGTGATATTCCGGCAATATTGCTTACGGCAATGGGGGAAACAGCTGACCGCATTGTCGGGTTGGAGGCCGGTGCTGATGACTATCTGCCAAAGCCTTTTGATCCGCAAGAGCTGGTTTTGCGTATCAATAACATTTTGCGCCGTGTTCCGCTAAAAAACGCTGATGAAAAGAAAACTGATAATTTAGTTTTCGGTGAATGTTTTTATGATATGGTGACCAAAGAGTTGAAGTATACCAATGGCGATATTATTCACATTACACCTTTGGAGCAGTCAATCTTGAGTATCTTAGGCAAAAAATCAGGACAGATATTTACACGAGAAAAGTTGACGGAATTGCTCGGAGCCGGAGAAAATTCGCGTTCCATTGACGTTCAGGTTACTCGTTTGCGCAAAAAAATAGAAAAAGATTCAAAAAATCCGCGCTATTTACAAACCGTGCGCGGTAAAGGATATATGTTATTAACCGATTAGGAGGAAAGAATGCACATTAAATTTCCAAGTAGAGTTGAACAGGCTATGTCTTATGCTAAAAAAAGATTTTTACCTCGCTCGTTGTTTTTTCGCACAATGTTGCTTATTTTTGTGCCGCTGATTGTGGTGCAGGTTGTTTCTGTTTATGCTTATTGGAACAGCAGCTGGAATAAAGTAGGCCGTAAATTGTCGGATAATTTGGCGCAGGATATGGCTTTTATTATTCAGGCTGATGACGGAACAAAAGATTTTGCTCAAATACAGTCTATGGCTGAAAAAATTTATGATATGAAGGTGCAATATTACCCGAATGACGATAAGCATAATGTTTGGAGAAACAACAAGAAAAACAACCGTTTTGTTACCGGTTTTATGTCTGATTCACTCAGAAAATATTTCCCGAATGCAAATACCGATTTGTTTGTTTCAAATCACCATGATGACTTGAATATATTGATTGATATGGATAAGGGGTTGTATGTTTTCAAAACTTCGGTTAAAAATATTTTCAGCACTTCAATTTTCGGATTCGTGGCTTGGATGATTGTTACCTCTTTATTGCTGTTTGTTGTTGCGGTGCTGTTTTTGCGTGTGCAGGCGCGCTCAATCACACAACTTGCAGCCGCTGCAGAGGATTTCGGTAAAGGTATTAATACAAAATTTAAGCCTTACGGTTCAATAGAAGTTCGTCGTGCCGGTTTGGCTTTTGTGAAAATGAAAGAGCGTATATTACGCCAAATTTCCGAAAGAACACAAATGCTCGCCGGTGTTTCTCATGATTTGCGTACCCCGCTGACAAGAATGAAACTGCAGGCAGCCATGATGCCGGACAGCAAAGAAAATCAGGAATTTGTGCAAGATATTGATGAAATGGAAAAAATGCTTGACGGATATTTGTCATTTGTCAGCGGCGAGGGCGGTGAAAAATCCGGTTTTGTGGATGTTAACGAGATGATTTCGTCAATCATAAACAAATATCGCAAAAATACTAATGCGCTTGTGCGCTTTTCCACCAATTATGAAGTAAGTGCCATTCAAGGACGTGAGCAGGCTTTGCGTCGTGCCGTGACCAATATTATAGAAAACGCATTTCATTATGGTCAAACCGTTGCGGTGGCTGTTAACAATAGTGGAAAATATCTGGAAATTTCGGTTGATGATGATGGTCCGGGAATCCCTAAAGACAAGCGAGATGATGTGTT
Source organism: Alphaproteobacteria bacterium (assembly GCA_017484225.1). GTDB lineage: Bacteria > Pseudomonadota > Alphaproteobacteria > RF32 > CAG-239 > RUG410. Next base: position 2,464 of record JAFUTN010000037.1, on the reverse strand, counting down.
TAAGGCATTTTACCGTGTAGAAGGTTCTCGCAACAAAAAGACCGGCGGTGTGGGGTTAGGTTTGGCTATTGCCAAAGATATTGTGGTTTCTCACGGTGGTTCAATAGAACTTTCCGACAGCGAAATGGGAGGTTTGAGAGTAGTCATTTCGCTTCCCTTGTAATCGGGGGCTGAACCGAATCAAAAGATTTAGTTCCCGCTATTCTTGGTAATAAAAAAATAAACGTCTGAAAAGACGTTTATTTGCATTTAAGTTTGTCTGTTTCCGCCTTAACCCTTTTAGCGAGTTCGGCGTTAGCCTTAGGAAACTCTGAAGAAAAACTTTTATAAACAATACATGCTCTTGATGTATCGTTTTGTCTGGCCAAAGTTACTCCCAGCTTGAAAAGGCTGTCGGCAGCTTTGTTGCCGTTAGGATAGTTTTCATACCCGCTTTTGAAAGCTTGTTTGGCTTTTTCCAGTTGTCCGGTTTTTAAATATGTTTCACCAAGCCAATATTGGGCATTTCCGGCCATTTTATCCTTAGGATATTTAGAGAGAATTTCCTTAAATGCAATTTCAGCTTCATCTGTCAGACCGGCATTATATGCCTGCATTCCGTTTTGATACATGGTTTCGGCAGTAGCCGGCTGTGTTGTCGGAGCGGAGGCGGATGGCTTAATATTTAAATCATTTTCCGGAACAAGAGGTTGCGGGGCATCTTTTTGCTTTTCCGGTATGGCTGTCGGAATTGGGGCTAAATCATTGCCGGAAATAGAATCTCCCATAACTTCCTTCGCCGGTTTTTGAGCAATCGGAGAATCGTAAATTGTCGGTTGAACCGGAGCCGGAGCGCTTAAACTTGCAGGAACTTGTCTGCCTTCTAAAATTTTGAAGCGGATTTCCATATCACGGGAAATTTTATCCAGTTTTGCATTTGTTGTTTTGATGTCATGCTCCAAGGTATCCATACGGCCGTTTACTTTGCGAATAACTTCATCATATTCTCCGATTTTGACCTGAACTTCGCTACTGATGTTTTCGGAAGAAGATTTTTTATTTTCCATCGGGTTATCGGCAATACCGTTACGATACATTTGGCGTTGAAGCACCAAAATATCTTCTCGCAATTCATCAATTTCTTTTTGCCAATCGGTGCCGGCGGCATTTGCCGTTGATACGGACAAAATACCTAATCCGAGAATTGTTCCGCATAAAAAATTTAATTTCATGACAAGCTCCATAAAATATTGTTATATTATCATACAGATAGGTATAATGACTTTGAAACAAATTGACAAGTATATTTTGCAGGAGGAAAAAATAAAAATGATTGATACTCTACTTAAGTTTGCACGTGAAGCCGGAGAATTAATGAAGGCTAAAAAATATGATTTACATTCGCAAAAAAATAAAAGTAGTTCGGTAGAGTCCCTTGTGACGGAAGCGGATATTATGGTTTCTGATTTATTCGCTAAAACAATTTCTGAGAGCTTTTCAGCTCTTGATTATATGATAATTGATGAAGAAAAAATTTCCGGATACGGCGAAGACATATTTTCTGAAATTGATAAACATGAGTATCAGTTTGTTATTGATCCGATTGACGGCACAACACAATATGCCGGCGGTCATCCTTTTTATGGCATAACGGTTGGTGTTTATAAAAATAAAAAACCATATATGGGATTGGTGTATTTGCCGGAAACAGCGGAAATGATTTATTTTGACGGTAGCAAAGCATATTATGATGAGCGGGGGCAAAAAACGGAATTGAAACCGCATAAGATTTCGGCCTCTCCTATTATATTCGGACATCCTTGGCTTTGGACTTTGAGTGAAAATTTTTCGGTGCAAAAGGCTTTGTTTTTAGACTATTATTCAGCGGTGAGTCAATCTCTTTATACATTGGCAGGCAAAGCAAAAGGTTATTGTATGTGTTTAAACTTGTGGGATATAGCCGGTGTGATGCCGATTGCCGAGTATTTGGGTTTGGAAATTCGCGAATATAAATCAGATAAGGTATATAACTGTATCAGTCCGGAGTATTTTAATTCTAATATGTCAACAAAGAACAAATGTATCTTGTGTCAACCGGAAGTATTTGAAGAAATTTGCGAATTAGTTGAACCTTGTGTTAAGAAATAAGTAAAGAATAAGTTTTGATTATCCCCTTATAAGATTTTTCTGTGGATAATTTAATATTTTTCATATTTTTGTCTTGACAATTTCTTATAATATTGATATTTTTCTTATACAAATGGAGCAAGAGACATTTGCGTGAAATTAAAAGGAAACCAAAGCGAGGAAAAAAGGAGGCAAAATAATCCGAATCCATTTGTTCACGAAAAGGAACTGTTTTACAAAAAAGGATAAAACTTATGAAAAAGATTAAATTAACAGGAGAACAAAATGGATATGTATAGCAAATATCAGTCGCCGCTGGGATATAATGTCGGAGAAAACGGAATTGACAGCTACGGCG
>JAFUTN010000036.1 GCA_017484225.1 Alphaproteobacteria bacterium | reverse complement strand
GGTCGTTTCACTCCCTCGCAATGACACTCCATACCTTATGGTCGTTTCACTCCCTCGCAATGACGTTTCCTACCTTACGGTCATTCCGAGGAGCGTAGCGACGTGGGAATCCCTCAAGATGACGGTAGGGGGTTCTTCCGCTCGGGGTTTAAGATGACGGCGGATATTTTTTTACTCAAAAATCCATTCAATCATATTTTCATTATCATCACTTGTCGCCGCATCAGCTTCCGGCAGAGTATAACGAATACGGCTGCAAAAGCCGTCCAAATCAGCACACACCGGACAGCAGGCACGTTTGGATACATCCGGTTCACGCACACATTCTACACCGTTCCAAAAATAATTTAAACTGCTGCAGTCTTCAGCCTGTGCTAAAGTCATTCTGTTGCTGATATCTTTTTTTGAATATATAGCCTTACCGTTGGCATCATACCTTTCCGTAAAATATACGTATTGTTCCAACAAAGAATTTAGTTTTTTGCAACTTTCGTTGTTACCGCGGCATATTATTTCTACGGCATCACGATTAGCCTCAGCGTAATAACCTAAATTTCTACTCCCAAAAGTTTGTAATGTGTCCGGAATGATTATCTTGGTAAGTCTATCCCAAGCGAAAGCACCATCTCCTATAGAAACAAGCGAATCCGGTAAATCAATACTTGATAAAGAATTATCAGCCCAAAAAGCAAATTTTTTGATATAAGTTACAGAATCACTTATGTTTACATTGTTCAGTTGTGAGCCTAAGTCAGAAAATGCGTGTACTCCTATGTTTGATAATCCGGAAACATCTATGGATTTTATTTGCCCTTGATACTTTCCCCAAGGAGCAGTGGTATAATATGTTTTTTCTTCTTCGTAATGTGCGTAATCGTTCATATTGCCGCTACCGGAAACGGTTAACGCACCGCTTACCGTATCAAAACTCCAATCGCAATTATCCCCGCATTTATCACAAGCCGTGATTCCGTCTTCTCTCACTCCGTTTGTGCAGCTTACCGTTTCCGCCAACACCGGATTTACAAACATTAAGGTAAAAAAGCCGATAAATCTTAAATGTTTCATTTCAAACATCCTTTCATTAAATTAAAAAAAGTTAACAAAAAACCCGTTCAAAAGACGGGCGGATGTTGAGAAACCATACACAATCAGATGGCTCAGCCTATTGGGCATTGCCTTATTCAGCTGACATCCGCACAGATACGAATACCAGCAAATTTCAAGTCATTATCAGAATAATGACTAATTGTGTTAAGGGTTCTCACGCCCTATAGAGTGTTTGTGTCACTCTACACCTACACTCTAGCAAAAAAATACAAACTTGTAAATATCCCTTTAAAAACAAAAAACCGCCCGTTTAAGAGCGATTTTTTGCAACCTGTTTTTTTTATCAAGGAAAATAACGAGATTTAATACATACCTCCCGGCATACCGCCGCCGGCAGCTCCGTCATGGCAATGACATTTATCTTCCGGTGCTTCGGTTACCATTGCTTCGGTAGTGATTAATAATCCGCCGACGGAAGCAGCATCCTGCAATGCAGTTCTTACAACCATTGTCGGATCAACAATACCGGCCTTAATCATATCGGTATATTCGCCGCTTTGTGCATTGTAGCCGAAATTGCAATCTTTGCTTTCAAGCAATTTTCCGGCAACAACCGCACCGTCAACACCTGCATTTTCGGCAATTTGACGGATTGGAGCCTGCAATGCTTTGCGAATAATATCAATGCCGACATTTTGGTCTTGGTTGGCACCTTTAACTTCTGCCAATGCCTTTGTGGCATAAAGCAAAGCTGTTCCGCCTCCGGCAACCACGCCTTCTTTAACGGCAGCACGAGTAGCGTGCAAAGCATCATCAATGCGGTCTTTCTTTTCTTTTACTTCTACTTCTGATGCACCGCCGACTTTAATTACGGCAACACCGCCGGACAATTTACCCAAACGCTCTTGCAATTTTTCGCGGTCGTAATCAGATGTGGTGTTGGCGATTTCCTGACGAATTTGAGCGGTTCTGGCCTTGATTGCTTCTTTGTCGCCGGCACCGTCAATAATTGTGGTGTCATCTTTGGTGATTTCAACTCTTTTGGCTGTTCCCAGCATATCCAAAGTGGTGTTTTCAATCTTCATGCCGAGTTCATCGGAAATAACCTGACCGCCTGTCAAAATAGCCATATCTTCAAGCATAGCTTTGCGGCGATCACCGAAACCAGGTGCTTTTACGGCACAAACTTTCAAACCGCCGCGGATTCTGTTCACAACCAAGGTTGCCAAAGCTTCACCTTCAATATCTTCGGCAACGATAAGCAACGGGCGACCGGATTGAACAACAGCTTCCAAAACCGAAATCATCGGCTGCAAGTTAGAAATCTTTTTGTCATAAAGCAAAATATACGGGTTATCGTATTCGCAATCCATTTTCTCGGCATTGGTAACAAAATACGGAGAAAGATATCCGCGGTCAAACTGCATACCCTCAACCACGTCAAGTTCTGTTTCCAAACCTTTGGCATCTTCAACCGTAATTACGCCTTCGTTACCAACCTTATCCATGGCTTTGGCGATATATTCACCGATTGTTGTGTCTCCGTTGGCGGAAATTGTGCCGACTTGGGCAATTTCAGCCGAAGATTGCACGGATTTTGAGCGTGATTTAACGTCATTAACAACCGTTTCAACAGCCATATCAATACCGCGTTTAACGTCCATCGGGTTCATGCCGGCAGCAACGGCCTTGCAACCCTCTTTAATGATTGCTTCCGCCAAAACAGTTGCGGTAGTTGTTCCGTCGCCGGCTTTATCAGCCGTTTTTTGGGCCACTTCTTTAATCAACTGAGCGCCCATATTTTCAAATTTGTCTTTTAACTCAACTTCTTTGGCAACGGAAACACCGTCTTTGGTTAATTTAGGTGCGCCATAAGATTTATCCAGCATAACGTTGCGACCTTTAGGTCCCAATGTAACTTTTACCGTTTTTGCCAAAGTTTCTACGCCTTGCAACATTTTTGCACGGGCGTCAGTTCCAAACATAATGTCCTTTGCAGCCATTTTCTTTACCTTTCTTAATCTTCAACAATAGCTAAAATATCTGATTCTTTGATAATCAGGCGGGATTCGCCGTTTACCTTGATTTCGGTTCCGGCCCATTTGCCGAACAAAACTTTATCACCGGCTTTAACGCTCATAGGTAAAATTTTGCCGTCTTCGGCACGAAAACCGTTACCGACAGCCTCAACCACACCTTCCGAAGGTTTTTCTTTTGCCGTATCCGGAATGATAATTCCACCGGCAGTTTTTGTTTCTTCATCTACACGCTTTACTAATACTTTGTCGTGCAATGGTTTAATATTCATATCGTAACTCCTTCAACTAAAGTTTTTAACTAACCTCTTAATTAGGTAGCCGAATGTTTAAAGTCAAGGAGCTGAGAAAAATTTTTTTATTTTAAAATCCGAACATACAAACACTGACAATCAGTGCGGCATACACTATTGCCGGACCGAAAGCTCCGGCTTTTTGTTTATATATCAGGCAGGTAAGGGCAAAAATCAGGCAAGATAGCAATATTACGTAAGAAATACATTCAAAACCGAGCCATGCGCCGATTGCCGACAACAGCTTAATGTCGCCGGCACCGAAAGCATCGGGATGTTTCCAAACAATAAATATGCTGGCAAATGTCGGCATAATATAGCCGAATGCGGCGCCTAAAAAACTGTTTTGAACGTTGTTGATAATTTCCGGTTCAAGAGTATTAAGCCAGTTACCGCCGATGGCAGCATATCCGAAACCTAAAATAAGCAGCGGAAGCGTTAAAATATCCGGCAACAGCATGAAACGCTTGTCAATTTCTACCGACAGCAACAATATCCACAGAAAAGCAACATACCAAACCGTGTAAAATGTATCAAAACAAACTGAAAATAAATATGTTGCCGCCGCGGTAAAAATTCCCCAGCCGAGAGAACGCATCAGATAGCGATTAAATAAGTGCATGTATGCAGGGTTTGTCTGCAGCTTTTTCCATGGCATATAATGGGTTGGTATAAAAAGTTTGAGCAGAGTATACCCCGGAGTATATGCACAAAATTTTCCTATTCTGCGAGCCAAAAAAGGAATAAGACACCCGAAAACAAAGCCATAGAGAACATACATCATGATATTAATCCTTAAAAAATTTTTTTTACAAAGCAATTATATTAGCAAAAACAAAAAAAATCATTAAAATTTTGCAAAAAAAAGCACTGTCTTCCGGCAGTGCTTGAAATTTCAATTTTTAAGTTTACAGATTCCATAAACCGCTGTAATCAACGGCAACGCCGATAATGGTGCTGCTGCCGTATTTTTTGGAGCCGCGGTCTTGGGCGCGTAAATATTGAACATACGGACCAAATGCCAAATTGTTGTATATATTAACCAACATTCTGCCGGTGAAATTGAATTCATATTCAAAATCTTTAGCGTTGTATCTGCTGTATCCGACAAAGTCACGGAAATAAGTATCTACATCAAATTTAACACCTTCACGGAACGGATATTCGGCTTTAAGTCCGATTTGGTAACCGTATTTGGAAACGTGGTCGCTATAGGTAAAATCGTATTCACCGACACCGGCAACATAAAATTCTTTAATGTATTGACCTTCAAACATTTTCATACCGGTCAAGCCACGAGCAATTTTAGTCAGCGGTGCATCGTCATTTTTCTCAAATTCGGTTTGATATTCGGCTCTTGCAAACGGACCGACGTCAGCATCCCAAAAACGCCAAACTTTGCGGGAATAATCCGTAGAAAGTAAAATTTTATCGGAGTTTTCGCTGGTTACATCCGGACCGTCAACCGGTTTAATTTTTGTTTTACCGTATTCGGCAAACAAAGAATTGCTCCACAAATAATCGGCCTGATTGTAGTCAAGAGAAAAGTCAAATACTCCTTTGGTAACCGTTTCGCTGTCACTGCTCAAACGAGAATCCGGAGAATTTTTGTATTCTTTGGCATTTTTAACATCTGTTGAAGAAACTTCCAGTGAAGCTTTTTTCAAATTTGCTCTCCAACCGTATTCTGAACCGTTGTCATCATAAAAATCATCTTCGGCGGCAGCGGCATTGGCAAAAACTAAAGCCGGAACCATTAATAACCATAACTTGTTTTTCATTTTGTAGTCCTTAATAAATTGCAATAACAGCCAAAGTATAGAACAATATCGGATATGGTAAAGACTTTTGTTCAGGTTATACATCAATAAAATTGTCCATCTCGTTAAAGCACCGCTTGACGACAAACACTTAAAGAATATAATAAAAGCAAATTTTAAGAAAGGAGCAGAAAATGAGTATTTATGACTTTACGGTAAAAGATATGAGCGGAAATGATGTTTCTTTGGCAAAATATAAAGGTAAGGTTTTGTTGATTGTTAACACGGCAACGGAGTGCGGATTTACTCCGCAATATGATGATTTGCAAGGAATGTATGATGCCTTTAAGGATAAAGGATTTGATGTTTTGGACTTTCCGTGCAATCAGTTCGGACATCAGGCTCCGGGGACGGAAAAAGAAATTGCCAAATTCTGCACTTCTCGCTTTGGGGTAACCTTTCCGCAGTTTGCCAAGATTGAGGTGAACGGAGAACATCAATCGCCCTTATTTGCATACTTGAAAAAGCAAAAAGGATTTTCAGGATTTGATACCTCTACCGAGACCGGAAAATTTATGGATGAATATTTGCAAAAATTGGATAAGAATTACGCCCAAAATAGCGATATTAAATGGAATTTCACTAAATTTTTGATTAGTAAAAAAGGTGAAGTTGTTGCCCGCTTTGAGCCGACGGCAAATTTGGATGATGTTGCCGATGCCATTGTGAATGAGTTGCAAAATGCCTGATTGGACTTTAGAAGAAAAATGCTCCGGTTTTGTTTGCGGAATAGATGAAGCCGGACGCGGTCCATGGGTGGGACCGGTGGTTGCCGGTGCGGTGGTTTTTAAAACAAAAGAGATTAATCCGGAATTAACGGCTGATTTAAATGATTCAAAAAAACTGTCGGCCAAAAAACGTGAAAAATTGTATGCGTTACTGCGTGAAGAAGAAAAAAACGGCAATGTATATATCGGAGTAGGGGAGGCCAGCGCTGAGGAAATTGATACCTTAAACATTTTGCAGGCTACTTTTTTGGCTATGAAACGAGCTGTTTCCGCTCTGCCGATTACTCCGGATTTTGCTCTTATTGACGGCAATCGTCTGCCGACGGAGTTTATTTGTCCGGCATCTTGCCATATCGGCGGTGATGCCAAATCATATTCTATTGCGGCAGCAAGCATTATTGCCAAAGTTTTCCGTGATAATTTGATGAAAGAATTGGCACAAAAATATCCGTGGTATGGTTTTGAAAAAAATGCCGGTTACGGAACAAAGGACCATGTCGCCGGTTTGCAAAAATACGGAATTATTAAAGGCGAACACCGATTGAGCTATAAACCGGTAAAAGCCTTTATGCAAAAGATTTGATTCTTGTCCGGATTTGTTTTTCACTCAAAAATCCACTCAATCATATTTTCGTTATCATTTGATGTTGCCTCATCTGCTTCCGGTATGGTATAACGAGTGCGCGTGCAAAACCCGTAATATGAAGTATATCCTGTATAACAACTACTTACACACCCAACTCCAGCTTGCACAAATTTTTCTCCGCAATTTCCGCAGTCACTTCTTTTTTCACAATTCGGAAGGGCAGATGCCTGAAAGGTATCACCCGGGGTTCCATCTTCATCCGTAGTATAATTTATGTTATCGGGAATACCTACATACTCTAAAGATGATGTCCAACCAAATGCCCTACCGCTTATTTCCTGAACATTAGGTAAATCTATACTTTTTAGTGAGGAATAGGCAAAGGCACCAACTCCGACACGGGTTATATTTTCGGTTCCGGTTATATCTTCAAGTGCCGTCTTCTTAAATACCCTGTCTCCGATACTGATTACGTTTCCTTCTATAACTGCGTGAACAATGTCTTTACCATACCATGGAGCAGATGAGCCGTCACCACTTGTTTGGGCATAATTCCCCATTTCGCCTTCGCCTGAAATAGTAAGAGTTTTACTTGCTTCATCATAAGTGCATTTCACACTGTCACTGTATACTCCTCCTGTTGCCGGTCCGCAGTTCCATGTTTCGGCATAAGTTCTATTCGCAAAGCATATCACAATCCCCAACATTAACACAATTTTTTTCATCATTTTTCTCCATTTAAGCAAAATTTAAAATAAAAAAATCCGCCTCAAAAGGACGGTCGGAGAGTTCAGAAATCATATCGCAAGTAATGACTATTGTGGCCTTTAGCATAAATGCCTGAACATACACCACAATCTCCCCAACCAAAGCGGGGATATTTAAATACCAAAAAAGCATCCGTAATAGGATACCTCTTCAGGTATCTTGCGATTAAAGCCTCTGACAGCTCCGAACCCCTTTTTCGGGTTCTTGACGAACTCATATCGTCATGAAACAAGCATACCATATAAATTTGTTTTTGCAATATCTATTTGCGCACAAAAAAAAAGCCGACCTTTCGGCCGGCTCGGATTTTTTATTTTTAAAACTTTATTATTCGGCAGAAGATTGTTCTGCTTTTTCTGCTTCGGCAGCAGCTGCTTTTTCAGCGGCAACTCTTGCCAAATCTTTAGCGCCTTTTGCATTAACGTCGCGGTCAACCAACTCAATGATTGCCATTGGAGCGCAGTCACCATAACGGAAACCGGCCTTCAAAACGCGAGTATAACCGCCGTTACGGCTCTTGTAGCGTTCTGCCAAGGTAGAGAACAACTTAGAAACTACCTCATCATTGCGCAAAAATGCAGCAGCAAGACGACGGCTGTTCAAATCACCTTTTTTGGCATAAGTAATCATATTATCGGCAAAAGTTCTGAGTTCTTTTGCTCTGGTCAATGTGATTGTAATTTGTTCATGTTCCAACAAAGCACCCGTTAAATTAGAAAACAAGGCTCTTCTTTGGCTTTTCGGCATATTAAATCTTTTATGTGCATCACCATGTCTCATGGGATAATTCCTTTCTTTTTCTCTATGCTCCGGCGGGCGGAGCGGATAAATACAAAGCCCTTACTACGGAAACGTTTGTGAAACGTTCATACATAAAGACCATCTCAATTCAGCAGCTTATCTATCATAAATTAATTTATAAATCAAGCATTATTTTTGTTTGCCGATATAAAAATTTTATTGCACCTCGCAATAAAATACAATAGAATCCGAGACAAATTATTGTAAGAGGACAAAATAATGGAAAAAGTTCTGATAGTCATTCCGACATATAACGAGAAAGACAACATAAAATTTTTGTTGCGTGATATTTATGCAACCGTTCCGGAAGTTAATATTCTGGTAGTTGACGACAATTCTCCCGACGGAACGGGGCAACTGATAGATGAATTGATTGAAAATAATACCTACCAAAATCGTTTGTTTGTTATGCACCGTTCCGGCAAACTGGGTTTGGGAACGGCATATATTCAGGGTTTTAAGTGGGGAATGGAAAGAGGGTATACAATACTCTTCAGTATGGATGCCGATTTTTCGCACGATCCGAAATATTTGCCGAAAATGATTGCAGAAGCCAAGAAAAACGACTTGGTTATCGGCTCCCGCTATGTTAAGGGCGGCGGCACAAAAAACTGGGGGTTAATGCGTCGTATCATCTCAAGAGGCGGAAACCTTTATGCCAGAGTGATTTTACTGTCTGGTGTTCATGATTTTACAGGCGGATATAATGCTTTCCGTAAGGATTATTTAGAGCGGCTTAATTTAGATACCATCTTTTCAAAAGGATATTGTTTTCTGATTGAAATGAAGTTCCGTCATGTTTTGTTGCATGCTAAAATCAAAGAAGTCCCGATTATTTTTTGCGATAGGGTAAACGGTAAATCTAAGATGAGTTCAAACATATTTAAGGAGGCTGTTTTAAACGTAATCAGACTATCCTTTATTCGCGGTAAAATTAAACAAATGATGAGATAAAAATGGTTATGGGTATAAAACAGATATTTATTGATTCTTTTGCGGCAATTTCTTCGCTGAGCTATTGGAAAAAGTATTTTTTGTTAATTGCGGTGTCGTTTGCCTGCTATTTTCCTTTGTTTTCCGGATATGCATTGTCACATGATGAACAATGGACACTTTTGATGGTCGGCAAACCCTTGACAGAGATGATGCGCATAATTGTCTCAGATGACGGCAATCCTCCGTTGTATTATCTTTATCAGCGGCTGTGGTATGTTTTAGATGCCGGTTCCTATAATGTTTTTTGGGTTCGTGTGGCAAATTTTGCAGTGTTGATTATGACGACATTGCTGGGAGTTTTTCCGATTCGCCGTTTGTATGGCGATAAAATATCTTTGTTGTTTTGTTTGCTTGTATTTATTATGCCATCCTCGCAATATCTGGTTACGGATATCAGAGGTTATGCTTTATCCGGTATGCTGGTTCTCGGCGTTATGGTTTACGCTTTAAGTATTGTTAACCGGAAAAACAACAGCGATTGGTTTTGGCTGTTTTTGTTTACCGAACTCGGGATTTATAATCACTACTACTGCGGTTTGTGGGATATTTTGATTTGGTTTTGTCTGTTTGTGATTTTAGTAAAACAACAAGAATATAAAAGTATCGGGAAAATGCTTTTGTGCGGTATTTTGGTGTGTTTGTTTTATTTTCCGTGGTTGGTAATATTTGTTGAGCAATATGCAGATATGAAAGCTGCTTGGTATCCAAATATGATTAATGTAGAAAATGCGGGATGGGCTTTTTTCTTTTGTTTTCGGGATACACATATTTTTTACGTTATTTTAGCTTGTTATTTGTGGACACTGATTCTTGAATTTTGGGTTGAAAAGCGGGTGAAAATGACAGAAAAAACAACAGTTAAAATGTTTTTGAGTGTGTGCTTTTTGTTTTATGTAATATCTGTATTGATTAGTATTTTTATGCGTCCGGTATTGGTGGGACGATATATTTATATGTTTGCACCGATGTTTTTCTTATGTTCGGCGATAGCTCTTTTATATTTTAGAAAATATTTGAAATTACTGCCGTTAGTTATGTTACCTGCCTTTATTTGTTCTTATCAGACAAACTATGATGAGATGCAAGACAAAGTATGGGAAAATTTGCGTGAATATGCGGCAAAAAATATTTCTGCCAATTCGTTGATTATCGTCAATTTTACTTTTGAACATATATCTACCCGTTTTTATTTGCCGGAATATAAATATGCTTATGCTCCGATTGAAAAAACATTGGTGTTGTTGCAGGATGAAGTAAAAGAAAATCAAAAAAATCTTAAAAATTTGAATGAATATGATGAGATTTACTATTACAGAACAATCCACAAAAAGGGAGTTCATCAGCCTGATGTGGGTTGTCAATTCATTGTGGCACCTTCAAGACAAGCAATGGGATGTTTATCAAAAATAACTCCGGATGTTGCGGAGAAAATACTGCAGAGAGGCACGGCTATATTAGAAGAGTCATATCACTGATAATTAATAAACTGTTTGTTTAATAGGGAATAATCCGGTTGTGCGATTTATTCCCTTTTTTTGCAGCTGCATAAGCAAAAAAGCCGCAATCCGGCAACCGATGCGGCATATATTCCGGGGTCTTCGCTTAAGGGTGCGATTCGCACGGCATTAATGAATATGGCAAATAAAAAACCGGCATAAAGCCGGTCTGTTTATTGGTACGCGCGCAGGGATTTGAACCCTGGACCCACTGATTAAGAGTCAGTTGCTCTAGCCAACTGAGCTACGCACGCATAATCATTCATCAGGGATGTGTTATAGAGCATATTTTTTTTAAATGCAACAGTTTTTTTTGTTGTTATGCTTAGATGATGGCAATTAATAATAAAAATCATTATCGGGCGCACTCTTTTTTCTGTCATTATCGGGCGCTTTAGCGAACCGATAGTCTCGGCAAATTAATGTTTCTCTGTCATCTTGAGGGGTTGAGCGATTAGCGAAATCCCCGTAAAGATTTTTTTTAAGCAGAAAAGTGTGTGTTGTTATGCAGTGCGTAACAATAAATCCAAATTAAAAAGTTCTAATGTTTTAAAAATGTGACAAAATAAACAAAATTGCCAAATTTTTTCATTTTTTTGTGATTTTGTGCTTGCTTTAGGGTAAAAAATGTGTTAACTTAAAGACTGAAAACATACATATTATAGTTAAAATTTTGATTATAATTGGTGAGAATGCGAAGGTTTCACATGAAAATTCTTCATGATTCTCGTGTATGTTAAATTTTGAGAAATTTAATAACTAAATATATACGACTATGGCAAAGAAGGCTATGAACAGCGTGCTGACCATCATGATGGCACTCGCAGTAATTGTTTGTGTATTTACGTCTTGCAATTCCTCCGACGAGGGGTTGGGCATCGACTGGAACACTACTCAGAAATATCCCACTCCCAGTGGTGATTCAATTTCTGTTGATTTCGGACTCAAGCACAATTGGAGTCCGGAGAATCTCAGTGTCCTCACGGACACTATATCTATTACTGCTACTGCTACCATGGGTAGCAAGCAGGAAAGTGCCTCTGAGACAGAGGTTTTGAAGGCTGTCCTCTCTGAGGATTCAACGAATTACTTTATCGTTGAAAGCCAGCGTGAGGTTGTGGCTCTGAGCCACGTTATGACCGACCGCTCCCAATATAAGCAGTGGGAGCAGAAGCATTGTGACATCGTCCTTAATGACGGCAATGTGTTGCATGTAGATGTAGACATCTGGTCAAAGGATTATAGCATTTTTAATAATACGTATGACCTGCCGACACTTACATGTGACAGCATCAAGTTCGTCAAGGCTGTCAACAATGCCCCTGCAACAACTCGCGCCGCTTCCGTTCCGGAATATTACGTTAGTGAGGTAATGAACACCACGTTCTACGTGGATGTTTACACTCACGAGGTTAGAAACATCTCTAACCCCCGTAATTTCGTGAAGCGTATGGCCATTTCAGCAGTTCGTAAGCTGTTGTCTAAGAACGATATTAAGAGTGTAACTGATAGCGACAAGAAGCACGAAGCTATTTCAGAGACTCAGGATCGGTTCTCTTTCAAGCGCACCTTTGAGTATAAGGGTGGTCAGACCGTTGTGGTTGACTATTCTTTCGTAGGACCGCGCGAATTTAAGGGCAAGACTTTCAGTGATCGTGAGACCACTGATTTTGCTTGGAAATGGAAGAAAGACAATGGTTATGTCAAAGGCTCCTCTGAGACTCAGATTGAGACCAGCGATAAGAACTGGAAGTGTTGGGTAACTACTGATGCTTCCGGCGCAAACGTTGGAAACTCAGTCGACACATGGACAACTGCTTACACCTATATGATTCCTCGTGCAACATTTGAGGATGAGTATGGCAAGGTGGAGTTTGACTACGTGCGTCCCGAGGTATCTGAGGCCGGTACGAATGTTTCTAACGTTACGAGCGATGGCAACTACAAGCGTGCCACCGTTACTAACAAGATTAAAACATTGTACTTAGGTTTCAGTCAGCCCCTGAGCGAGACTCTTGGTCTCTATCAGGCCGAAGTGAAGGTTAAGAGCGTGAGCTACAATATTACTTGGGAGGTTAAGAATGGTTACTACACAGCTCATGCTGTGAAAACAACCACTTACACAGATGGTAATGTTGTGAATACACCGCTTGAAGACCTTGTTAAGCCTTGGTCTGTAACCGCTCAGCCAGGATGGGAGAGCCATGAGGCCAACGCCAACCAGACAACCAGCGGGTTGTCTAGTGCAAAGTCTTCTTCAAGCGAGAAGAAGAGCGAGGGTAACTGGCGCTACTACAATGTAGTGTATCGCGCAAGCGATAACGCCAAGCTCAATGCCAATACCAAGAATAACGTATTCAACATCAACGTTATTCAGGGTGTCGTTTTCGTTGACGACGAAGGCAAAGAGCACGCCCTTACAGATGCAGAGGTTAGCGTAGCTGCCGGTGGTGCCAATGTCACAAAGACCAATAGCACGGAGACTCTGGATACCTATCAGTATTCAGACAATATTCGTGTTAATTTTGGCGGTGACAATAAGTCGGCAACGGCTTATGGCACTATCTATGTTACCAAGGAGCAGCCTTGGGTGCCAGATATAAATATGCACTTCAAGTCAATGAGCGTTACCAACGCTCCCGATGAGAACAATGCTTCTTACAATGTGACGCTGAGCGTTCACTTTGAGGAAGGAACATGGCTCATTGTGCTGGACAAGAATGCTAGTAGTATCGGTAAGTTTGAGGAGGGTGCCCGCAAGGTATTCACCTCAGATACAAACGCTGCTCTGAACGGCGGAGCCTATAAGAAGGGAGCTTGGATGCACACGATCGCCTCCGATGAGGGCGATTACATGCTCTGGAAAGCTTCCAATGGATCATCCGTTCGTTCTCTAAACTACATAAGTGCAACCGCAATGAATTGGTACACTTATGGTGGTAAGATTACCGTGCACAATCACGATTATTCTTATACCTTTGAGAACAACGTGCTGACCATTAAGAAGGGCAACACCGTTATTGGTTCCTACAAGACCGCTAAGTAGTTTTGCCAAGATATTTGCCTGAGGTGGTGCCAATTCCGGCATCACCCTCAGACAGACGTCTTAAAATTTGAGTTAGTTAATTATTTTTTTTGAATTTAAAATTTACAGATATGAAGAAGTTTTTCTTTGCTGCCATTATGGCAGTCGCAGCATTCGCTGCAGCACCCGTGAACATGAACGCCCAGAGCAAGTCAACCGACATCCTCACAGCCATCAAGGCTGCTGAGTCAGACGATGCCATGAACTCGTCTCGTTACTACGAGGACGAGTATCTGGCAAGTGTTGACCTGATGCAGGGGGACTCAGTGGTTCAGTCCATTGATGTCCTCACGGAGACACGCCGAATTAACGGCTTCTCCGCCGGTATCATTGCCGGTGGTCAGCTCTGGCGTGGCAACGCGGCCCCTCTTGGCGGTTTTACTGGCCGGTTTGAGGGAAAACTGTTTGATCTTTCTCTTAACGTGCTTGGCACGTACGATACCTTTGTTGACGAGAGCGACCAGGCCGGACAAAAATATTTTTCAGTCCAGTTTGAGGCTACTGCTGGTGTAAATTTTGCCCACGCTTCGGCTGGGGGCAAGCGAAACCAGCAGGTATGGACCGCCTTCATTTGGGGCGGTTACAAGCTGAACCGCAACTCTAACAAGGTTGAGTTTGAAACTCCTGAAGCGGTGAATAACAACCGCTTCCACGTGAAGGGCAGCACTGCCATGGGTGGCCTCGGATTACGCTATACGCGTCATTTCTGGGGAACCGGATTTGCAGCCTTTGCCGAGGCTAAGGCCGGTGTCGGACTTCAGTATTATGAGTCCGGCTCGGAAGAGAGAGCAATCGCCAATCTGATGATTGGTGTAACCTACAACTTCTCGTCTTGGAAGCAGAAGACCAAGACGCAGAATGTGGTATTCGGCTCTCACGATGCCTACGAGCAGTTCAAAGCTGCAAATGCACGCATCAACCAGATGCGCGCATCGGGGAAATAACTTCATGCGGAAAACCCCACGCATTCAATATATAGAAATCCCGCCTTTGCACCATGCAAGGCGGGATTTCCCCTTTTAAAAGGATGAGTTTTATTATTGTCATTCCCGACTTTTATTTACAGTCATTCCCGACCTATCTCGGCTGATTCTTTCCTTATCGTCATCTTGAATCCCGAACGGAAGAACACTCCATTGTCATCTTGAAGGGGATTCCCACGTCGCTACGCTCCTCGGAATGACCGTAAGAGTCACGTGTTGAGGGAGATTTCCACGTCGCTACGCTCCTCGGAATGACCGTAAAAGTCACGTGTTGAGGGGGATTCCCACGTCGCTACGCTCCTCGGAATGACCGTAAGAGTCACGTGTTGAGGGAGATTCCCACGTCGCTACGCTCCTCGGAATGACCGTAAAAGTCACGTGTTGAGGGAGATTCCCACGTCGCTACGATCCTCGGAATGACCGTAAGAGTCACGTGTTGAGGGGGATTTCCACGTCGCTACGCTCCTCGGAATGACAGAAAAAAGTGCGCCCGATAATGACAGAAAAAGAAAACTGCCGGTGATTATTTTAACCATCGGCAGTTTCAACTTTAAGTTCAAAACTAAATCATTACGGTATGGAGCATATTGGTCATTCCTTTTACTCCCAGCGGATATCCGGCGGTAATGATAATATAATCTCCCTTTTTCCCGATTTTATGTGTTTTGACAATTTCTTTAGAAGCTTGTTCAATTTTGGAAAAATCGCGGAAAATTTCTTCATTTACCAAAGTCTTTACACCCCAAACAATCCCCATTCTCCGAGCAACTGCCTTAGAACCGGTAACCGTTAAAATAGGCAGGTTAGGGCGTTCTCGTGCCATTGAAAGAGTTGTGAATCCGGAAGCGGTATAGGTTACAATCGCTGCAATATTAGGCAATACATTAGTCATTTCGCAGGCGGCAAAGGTGATTGCATCCGCCATATCGTTGCAGTCCGATATATCTTTATCCAGCTGAACTCGCGTATAATAGTCATCATCACCTTCAACCTGTTTGATTATGTTGTGCATCATGGCAACCGCTTCGGCAGGATAATCTCCGGCAGCGGTTTCCGCTGAAAGCATGACTGTGTCTGCTCCGTCATAAACGGCGGTAGCTACATCCGAAACCTCAGCGCGGGTAGGGGATGGATTTTTTATCATGGATTCCAACATTTGCGTGGCAACAATTACCGGACGGGCATATTTGCGGCAAGTCTTGACAATATCTTTTTGCAAAACCGGCACAGTGGCAATCGGACATTCTACACCCAAGTCTCCGCGGGCAACCATTATGCCGTCCGACTCCTTAACAATGGCATCAAGTTCATTAATGGCGCTCGGTTTTTCCAGTTTAGAAATAATCCACGCCTTATCACCAATGAGTTTTCGGGCATCCTTAACATCTTTTACACTTTGCACAAAAGAAAGACAAACCCAGTCTACACCGAGTTCAAGTGCAAATTTTAAATCGTCCTTGTCTTTTTGCGTAATGGCGGAAATCGGTAATTTGACGTTTGGTAAATTAACACCTTTATGTGCCGAAAGTTCACCACCGACAACAACTTTAGTTTCGGCCCAATCCTTGCCGCAATTTTTGATTTCCAGTTCAATATTGCCGTCATTAAGCAATAATTTGTCGCCTTTTTTTATTACGGCAAAAATTTCTTTATGCGGCAGACACACTCTGGTTTCGTCGCCGGCCTTGGTATCCATATCAAGGCGGAAAGTTTGTCCTTTTTTGATGATAATTTTGTTATTCTTAAATGTTCCGATTCTGAGTTTAGGGCCTTGCAAATCGGCGATAATTGTCAGGTTGCGGTGATATTTTTCAGCCAGTTTGCTCACGGTAGCATATCTTTCGGCGTGTTCTTCACGAGTGCCGTGGCTAAAGTTGAAACGAAAAGCATCTGCGCCGTTTTTTACCAGTTTTTCCAGCATTTCCGCAGTGGCGGTAGATGGTCCGACAGTCGCTAAAATTTTGCAATGTGTATCTATGGGCATCTTATTTTCCTTTCAGAATTTTAATCATTGCACAATATAATAAATGCCAGAAGTTAAAATCAAGTTAGCTTCCGGCATTTTTTTTAAGAATGTTTTGCAGTCAAATTTATCGGCTCGCAGTATTTTGATTTTGCGGAGGAGTTGTATGCGGGGTTGTGCCGCCGTTGCCGCCATTACCTCCGTTGCCGCCATTACCTCCGTTGTTGCCATTTCTGGCGTTGCCGCCGTTATTGTTGGTGTTATTATTGTTGTTCGTGTTCCTTCTGGTAAATTCCGGATGCTCGCGGTAAAATTGGTCATAATACATAAAGCCGGATGCCTTCGGAGGAGCAATTTCTTCACACCCTTTGGTGGCAAGGGCATCATTAATGTCATCAAAACCGTTTTTGATATTGTTAAACACGTTTTTAATAATGGTATCATCCGGACGCTTAGCACCTTTTGATGTGGTGTTACCGATATCTCGGGCATCAATCAAATCTTTATCAACGCGTTTTTTAGCATCTTTCTTGCATTGCTCAAACAAAATCTCATACACTTTTGTCATTTGACCGGCAGAAAGCTGCGAAGTTTTTCTGTCTGCGCCGGCTGCGGTAATTAAGCGTTTTTCTTCCGGTGTCAGTTTATCACTGTTAACCAAAGAACTGTTTGCCATTGTTTGCGTGTCATATATTTCAAACAACTTGTTTAAGGTCATATAAACGGCAATTTTGTTTATTGCGCCGTCATCATAGTTGTCATTGGCTTCGGATAATTTTTTACGCATTACACTTTTGATATTATTGTTGTAGGCATCAACAAATGCCGAATAATCATGCGCATTTTTCAGTGAATCAATAAAATCTTTTTCCGACGGAGCAAGCTTTTTGCCTTTTATCATGGCATTTTCTTCCATTTGCAGAGCCAAACGGTATTTGAATGTAGCAAAATCTTCTGCAGTCAGCTTTTCTTTTGCGGCTTTTATCATACCTTGAGCTTTTGATTTGTCCAAGCTCATTCCTACCGGAACAATACCTTTTTCGGCCAGAGCAATGCGAATCGTTTTTTTATCGCAGTCCGGAATATTTGTCGGAATATTGATATGAGTATATTTTAAATCCTTAAATTTACCGGCCAAAGCACCGGCTAAACCTTCGTCCAGCTTTTTATTTTCGCGGACATGATACATGATTGACAACTCACCGTCATTGGTGTGTCCGACATATAATTTGTAGCTGTATGTGTATTTAACTTTGCCTTTTGTTTTGACACCGTTTTCCTTCATATTATCGGCATTTTCACTGTCAAATACGGTGTAAACGGTATATCCGCCACCTAAAATACTGCCGCCGGTTTTGAAAAACGATAAATTTTCTCTTTTGCCGAGACTGTTAAACAACAAATCTTCAACTATTTCTTCACCGTTTACTTTTGGTGCGGCAACTTGCTGTCCGCCGGTATTATTTCCTTCGCTCTCCTGTTGTTGGCTGAAGGCATCACGATAAACTTGTGCGGTGCTGTCAAAAATTCGGCGACCGAATCTGAAGGCTCGTGATTGCATCAATCTGTCAAGCGGGCTTAAATCATTATTATTGTTATTATTTTGGTTGTTGCCGTTGTTATTTTGAGCTGATGAACCGTTGCGGCTGCGAGTCGCACCCATACCATTACCGAGAGCTTGTTCGGCTGAAAATTCGTGTTCATTCTCCCATTGCTCCTGAAGTTCGTCAAATTTTTGCTCTGCTTCCATGTTGTGTGCTGCTTCGGCCTCAACTTTTTTATGTAATTCCGAAAGCAAAGAATTGAACTTTTCATGTGTGAGATTTCCATCGCCGGAATAAGGTAAATCCATTGCATACGACGGTAAGCCGTGGGATTCGCAAAAGGCAATGATTTTAGCCCAATTTTCATCACTTAAACTTGCTGCATCTTCGTCAGACATGGAAAGCTGAAATTTCAGCGGTTTATCATCCGTTTCGTTTTCCTCGCCCTGATTTCCCTCGGCAGAATCGGGAGCATCAAAAGGAATAACGGATAAATCAAAAGCAGGAACATCAGGTAATTCTATATGCAAAGCTAACCGTTCGGAACCGTTTCCGCCGTTTGCAAGACCGGCGTAGTAGGTTTCTTCCGGTGTAATGTCGTTGCTTGCCTGAGAGATTTCTTGAAATTCTATAACCGCTCCTTCGCCGAATTTTGCTTCACGATCAAAAATCTGTTTAAGCTGAGCAAATTGTTCGCCGTATTGGTTTAACAATTTAATTTCCGTGTTGAGATCGGATATTTGTTTTTTGACGTCAAATAAATGTTTTTGATATCCGGCTCGTTCTTTTTGTATGTCATCCGGTTCAAAATCAAGTGCCGACAAATGTTCGGATGTGTTACTGATTTTTTGTTTTTCGTCCTCCACAACACTGCTTTTCATTTCGGACATATATTCACGGTGTTCTGTCGCTTTGGCACGATAATTTTCCACAATTTGCTGTTTGCGTCTTTCATACTCAAGCGCAAGTGCTTCCGGTGTGTAGTCTTCATTTAACTCCGGCATTTGCTGATTTTGCAGAAAAGTATAAGCCATGATTTTGCTCCTTCATTTACAAACTATGGCTTAATTTAGCATATTTTTTTTGGTCTTTCAATATTTTTTTGTCAAAAAACAGGGCATTCATTATAAAAAAATCCCCCTAAACCAATAGGGGGAAATGAATGGCACAGAGATAATCACTCAAACCGGCCGACACGGCGCACCTTGGCGACATGCTTCTCGTCGTAGTAGGTGAAGACCAGGCGATCCTTGGGGCTGAAGCGGGCGATATAGTAGCCGCATCCGGACCACTCATGCGCATAGGCCCAGTACTTGCCGTCAATCTCCGGAGCACCGATCTCGCGAAGCCTAACGTTGAGTTCTTCCTTGACGTCATCCAGCAAATCGGCCAGGTTCTCGGTGATGAACTTGCGGCGTTCTTCCAGCTCCAACGGGCAGGAACACGGACCACTCTCTGTCAGCTCAATGAAGGAGGAGTTGTTCGGACGAGGGAAGATACCCAGCTTGTCGGGGCAGTTCTTGCCTTGTTCAAACGGGACACGTTGCTTGACACCGTCAATGACCACCAACAGGTCAAAGGCCTGCAACTTCTCGTTCTTCACACGCTTCTGTTCGGTAATGATGTCCTCTGTGGTGATACCACTTGTCTGCATGATTCTGAGAATCTCCTGCAGCGCACTCTGTTTCTGGTTCATAGGCAGAATTTTAAAATTGTTAAACATAAATTATTATCACGGTATTTTCCAAAATATCATCTTTTTGTCTTTTGTCAATATTTTTTTTTGATTTTTTCTGTCATTATCGGTTATTGCTTTGTAATTCCGATAATGACAGTGTTTTTTACTCAAAAATCCATTCAATCATATTTTCATTGTCGTTTGAGGTTAGTTCATCTGCTTCCGGTATGGTGTAACGAATACGGCTGCAATATCCGTCCAAATCGGCACACACCGGACAGCAGGCGCGCTTTGATACATCCGGTTCTCTAACGCATTTTGTTCCATCCCAATAATAATTGCCGGAGATACATTGCTCGTAATTTGCATAAGATAATACACTTGAGGCATCATAAGGCCCTTCTCCATATGATGATGAGTATTTTGACAGTTTTTCATAAACTCCGGAGCAAGATGCTTTATCACCACGGCAAATGATTTGAATATTTCTTGAAACAATATTTCCACTACCGAGAGATTGATAGTTTATATTTTTCAATGTGTCCGGAACTATTATCTGTATGAGACTGGGGGCATCTTCAAAAGCAGAACCTCCGATACTTGTTACGGCATCACCAAAATCAACATATCTCAGACTGTTGTCATTATCAAACGCAGCAATACCTACAGTCTTAACCGAATCGCCGATGGTTATGTCTCTGACTTTGCGCATATTTCTGAAAGCTTCGCTGCCGATATTGTTCACGCCGGATACATAAATTGATGTGATGTTTGCCGGCCATTGTGTATTTTGTCCTGTTCCTCCCCAAGCGTAATCATCCATTGTTCCAATGGTTCCGTCTTTTCCGCCGGTTATGACTAATTTGGTATTTTCTACAGACCAACAACAACTTTGTCCGCATGATTGCTGATTTGCGTTACAATTTATTTCATCTTGCGCCGGTGATTCGCTTATTTCAAAAAATAATGTAAGTATTAGCAGGAGTGGTAAATGTTTCATTTCAAACATCCTTTCATTAAGTTAAAAAAGTTAATAAAAAAGCCACCTGAATCGGTGGGCGGATGTTGAGAAACCGTTAGTCAATAAGCAAAAACCGGCTCGGCTTATTTAGCTGATAACCTTATTCGCCGACATCCGTCCGTGATGAACGTATCGGCTCAAAGTCGTTGTTTGTTGACGACTGCTTATTAACTGAAAGGGTTCTCACGCCCTGAAGTGTGTCTTTTCACACTCTGGGATAAATGTTAACAAAATTAACGGAGTTTGTAAAGCTTAAATTCCGGCAATAAGCAGGTTAACAATACCGGAATAATATATAAATAAAAAAGAGCATCTCATGATGCTCTTCTTTGTAATGTTTGCAACAGCAGTTATTATCTTCTTAAAAATGCCGGAATTTCAAGATTGTCATTTGAAATTTCGCTGTCGGCGGAAGTGTCAATATTTTCTGCATCAGAATTGGAAACTTGCGAAGCAGGTGTTAATTCTTCAACATTTTCTTCGTCTTCTTTCTTATGCCGTCTGGTCATGCCGTTAATAAACATATTAATAAAAGACGGTTTGATTGTTGCCGAACTTTCCGCTATCGGCATTTCCGGCTCTTCTGCAGTTTCTTTCGGAGTGTCTTTGAATACAGAGATATCATTGTTTTCGGCAAACAATTCTGCTTCTGTTTCGGTAGAAGCTACATTTTGCAATTTTGTGGAGCCGGCAAAAAAGTCGTTGTTTTCCGGTGCAAAAGAACTGAAATCAAATTTTTTGCTTTCATCTTCTTTTTCGTCATTTTTGCGCGAATTATTCAAAATAGCACTGAACAATGCGCTTGCTTGCGGAACTTCCGGTAATTCTTCCGACTTATCCAAAGACGCAAAATCTTCTTCCAAAGCCGTATCTTCCGCCGGTTTTATTTCATCTTTAATCTCGGCCAACATATCGGTTAGGGAAGAATCGGATTTAGTTTCATCATTCAAATCAAAATCAACGGTTGTTTCGCTTTGCTCTTCGGTATTTTGATTTTGAGGCGTTTCCTCAACATCTTCAACTATCGGTAGCGGAGCAACTTCAACGGTCGGAACGAAAGTTGTGTCGTCATAACTTTGGTCAATCAAAGAAGCTTCTTTGGTGCGAGGTTCTGCCGTTTTTTGCGGAGTTCCGTCTTCAATACCGGTAACAACAATAGAAACTCTTATTTTTCCGGACAAAGTTTCGTCATAGCTGGAACCGAATATGATATTGGCATTGTCGTCAACTTCTTCTTTAATGATTGAAGCTGCTTCGTCAATTTCCATTAAAGTGATATCCGAACTTCCGGTAATATTGATTAATACGCCTTTGGCACCGTGCATTGTGCAGTCGTCCAACAGCGGATTTGAAAGTGCCTGACGTGCAGCTTCTTGGGCGCGGTTTTCGCCTTCGGCTTCGCCCGTTCCCATAATCGCTTTACCCTTATCCTGCATGATGTTGCGAACGTCGGCAAAGTCCAAATTAATCAACCCCGGCATCATCATTAAATCGGTTATGGAGCGCACGCCGGAATAAAGAACATTGTCGGCTAACAAAAATGCATCAGCCAAAGTTGTGTTTTTATCGGCTATGCGGAAAAGATTTTGGTTAGGAATAACAATAATACTGTCAACTTCATTAATAAAGTTTGCAAGCGAACTTTCGGCAGTCTCCATTCTTTTGCGACCTTCAAAGCTGAAAGGTTTTGTAACGACCCCGACGGTCAGGATTCCCTTTTCTTTTGCAATATGTGCCACAACCGGAGCCGCACCGGAACCTGTTCCGCCGCCCATTCCGGCTGTGATGAATACCATGTTAACGCCTTCAAGTTCTTTGGCAATTTCTTCTCTGGCTTCTTCTGCCGCCAACTTACCTATTTCCGGACGGGCACCGGCGCCGAGTCCCTGTGTTATCTCTAAACCGAGCTGTATTTTTCGGCTGGCTGAAGAATGAGCCAAAGCTTGCGCATCCGTATTGGCAACGATAAAATCCACACCCTCTAATTTTTGGGATATCATATTATTAACGGCATTTCCGCCACCGCCGCCGACGCCGATAACGGCAATCCGCGGTTTTAAATGAGTAACAGTTGTGTCGGCAACACCTAATTTTATTGACATTATTGTTTCTCCTGCAAAAATTTATTACAAACATTTGCTCTTGAGATTAATATAAATAAATTAAGTTTTAGTTACTATTTTTATGAATTTTGGCGCAACCAATTAAATATTTTGGACAATTTTCCGGTTTCACCGGCCGGACGGTTAATAACCTTTTTAGGCTTTCTTTCGGCATTTCCGGTGGCAAAAGACAATAATCCGAGAACGGTGGAAAATGTCGGGTTATTTAAGGCTTCCGGAATGTTGGGAATATTGCGCGGATTGCCTAATCTTACCTGTTTGTCCAAAACAACTCCGGCTACCTGATTAATCCCCGGCAGCTGCGAACAACCGCCTGTTAAAACAACACGGTGATTTTTTTGATTGGCTAAGCCGTGAAGTGCCAGTTTTCGGGATACCATTTCAAAAATTTCCGTTACTCTCGGTCCGATTATTCTGATAAGGTCCGAGCGATGAATTTGCCGTATGGAGCTGTCGTCTTCTTCTCCCATCGGATAAACATCCAGAGATTCGTATTCATCATGGCTTACCATAAAAGCACATCCGTGGCGATTTTTTAAATCTTCGGCATGAGCAAATGAAGTGTTTAGGCCGATTACAATATCTTTGGTTATATTAATTCCGCCGACCGGAAGTGATGAAAAAGCTACCGGAAAACCATTTTTGAATGTGGCGATACTGGTGACTCCTCCGCCGATATCCACGATTGTTGCTCCGTATTCTTTCTCGTCTTCAACCAAGCAAGACATTCCGGAAGCATACGCCGATAAAACTTTGTTATCTATATCAAGATGAGATTCTTCAACTACCATTGAGAGGTTTTTATACAATATGCTCGGATACATACCGAGTAATATGTTCATAGACAACTCTTCGCCGTATATGTTCATCGGGTCTTTCAGTTCTTCGCCGTTATCAATGCGATAGTTCATAGGCTGGCAGTGGATAAGCTCATTATTTTCCACATTGATTTTGTATAATCCTTTTTCCAGAACTTTGTTAATATCTGTTTCATTAATCGGTTTGTTTTTGCGCAAATTGATTGAGGCATTGCGAATCTTACTGGTGGTTTTGTCTCCGGAAATGTTTAATATAACGCCGTCAATCCGTTCGTTTGCCATTTGTTCGGCATCTTCTACGGTGTTACAAACGGAAAGAGTTGCCTGATTGATATCTGTAATTATACCGTTTTTAATGCCTTGGGAGGCATTGTAACCGTAGCCGACAATCTTCAACCGCTTATCACGCATCAC
This sequence comes from Alphaproteobacteria bacterium, assembly GCA_017484225.1. Classification (GTDB taxonomy): domain Bacteria; phylum Pseudomonadota; class Alphaproteobacteria; order RF32; family CAG-239; genus RUG410. Next base: position 10,392 of record JAFUTN010000036.1, on the reverse strand, counting down.
ATGAGCAATAACACAACAAACTTTGGATGATCCTATATCCAGTGCTGCAATAGTTGAACGATTCACTTTTTTACCTCTCAAACCAGAACGGCAACAAATATTAATCTTCGTTGCTGATTTTAACCACTACTTTGTTTTTTAATCTTAAATCAATGAAGGTTAATTTACGTTTAAGAATTCCTTTGGTTTTATCTAATTTTATTAATTTTTTCCATGCTTCTTCCACGTTTTCCTGCGGAAGTTTTACGATTATACCGTTTTCCACATCATCAAATATTAAATCCCAACGGCGTTTAGATACGTAGCGTGCCGCTTTTACGCGAGAGAACAGTGCATCTCTTTCCGTAATGTTCAGCAGTTCGTTAATGTGTTCGGGAGCATCCTCTCCGACCAGTTGTAACAACCCTTTTTGCGGAACGTATTCCGTTTCAATGATTTTACCGTCTTCATCAATGGGATAAAAATTGTTTTGATATTGCCAGATTGATTTTACAATTTTTTCCTGCAGAAAAATGTGGATAACGTTTGGAGAATAAGTGCGGCTGATATTAACGTTTTTAACCCACGGAAGCGTGAGGATTTTGCTTCTTAAATCTTCTAAATTTATTTCCAAAATGTTATCGCCGCGTTTTAAATTGATGAGTTCGTTTATGTCGGTTAATGAGGTTTTGTCTCTTCCTTCCAGCGTGATGTCATCAAGTCCCCATCCGGAAGATGCCATATTTTTATATACTCCTTCCATAAGCGAATCTATATGCTGTCCGACTAAATTGTGGCGAATTGTGATAATCCCGAATGTCAGTAAGCCGATTCCGACCAACAGAAGAAGGTTTCCTATTAAGCGATATGGCCATAAAACCGGCATATATATACGATTTGACGGTGACATGATTATTCCTTTGGCTTTCCTATGATTTTGATTTCCGGTTCTAAGCGGATTCCCGTTTGCTCAAATACATTTTGCATAATTGTTTCGGTTAATTTTTCAATGTCCCGAGCCGTAGCCGAACCGTCATTTTGCAAAAAGTTGTAGTGTTGAGGCGAAAATCTTGCTCCACCGAATTCTAAAACATCTCCACCGGCATTTTTGATTAATTCCCACGCCCGATATCCTTCCGGATTTTTGAAAGTGGAACCTGCAGTGCGGATATTTTGCGGTTGATGAGTGCGGCGGTATTCATCATTTTTCCTGATAATTTCTTCAGTTATATCCGCTTTTTGTTCAAATACCTTGAGTTTTGCCTCCAAAATAATCCAATCTTGAGGAAAATCGCTGTGTCTGTAGGCAAAGTTAAAATCACCGGTATTTGCAGTAAAAATATTTCCCGTTCCGTCCATCACCAAGGCGGAAATTAACACATCTTTCAGCTCTTTTCCGAAACATCCGGCATTAGATGCGAATGCGCCGCCTATGGTGCCGGGGATTGAACAGAGAAATTCCAAGCCTCCGATATTATGCTGCGGCAGAAATTTCTTCAGTTGCGAATTTATGAGACCGCACCCGCAAGAAATACAGCCGTCTTGTATGCTTATATCGGCAAAATTTTTGCTTTTAAGTTTTATGGTAACACCTTCTATTCCTCCGTCACGGACCAAAATATTGGAACCGCCGCCCAGCACAAATACCGGCATTTCTTTCGGCTTGTTTTTTATGAAATTGCGTAAGTCATCCGAATCGGCGGGACAGAACATTACGTCGGCATTGCCGCCCACATTGAGCCATGTATGTTTTTTCAGCGGTTCGTCAAAAATATATTCCCCGCGAATTTTTGGCAGATTGTTGATTGTGTATTTTGTCATCAAAACATATCCTTATCTTCGGAAGCCGTGTTTTTACGAGTTATTGCCAATAGCATGCCGATTTCCAACGCTGTTCCCAAAAGTGATGAGCCTCCGTAGGAAATGAAAGGTAAAGTCATACCTTTTGTCGGCATCAGGTGCAATGAAGATGCCATATTGACAATGGCTTGGAGACCGAGGGATGATGCAAGCCCGACTTCGGCATACATCACGAACAAATTTGTTTCTTTTAAGGATAATTTTAATGAGCGGATAACAATTACGGCAAAAAGTGCAATAATTATCAGACATAACCATACCCCGTATTCTTCGCCGGCAACCGCAAACACAAAATCGGTATGAGCATCGGGAATAAGTAACTTAACGGTTCCTTCTCCCGGACCTTTTCCTACCAGATTGCCGTTTTGAAATGCCTCCATGGCACGGGTAATTTGATAACTTGTTTCATTATCTCCATACAAAAATTGATCAACACGCGTTCTGAAGTGAGGATACAAAAAATAAAGGCTGATTAATCCTAAAATTCCGCCGATTCCCATTAATACTACTAAGATAATCGGTAATCCGGCCAAAAAAAGTTGCAGAGCAAAAATCAGTGTTACCAATACAGTCATTCCCACGTCAGGCTGAACAAGTAAAAGTCCGGCGATTGCTATAAAACAAGCAACGGAAATACGCGCACCGGGAAAGTAGTCGTATTTTTTTCCGCAGTCCAGCAACCATGCCGTGAAAACAATAAATATCGGTTTTATTAGTTCTGACGGTTGTAATGACATTCCCGGTAAACTTATCCATCTTCTGGCTCCTTTGGTTTCAAATCCCCATATATCGGTGATGATAAGCAAGCCTACCAATAAAACGAATCCGACTATGGAAATACGGCGGATTGTTTTGAGTCTGCATAAAGATAATCCGATCATTGTAAAAACAGAAATAAGAACAAAAACTACCTGTTTGCGCACAAAAAAATAGTCGTTACCGCTCACACGGCGGGCAACTGCAGGACTGGCCGTAATATCTAAAATTATACCGATGGCCATTAAGGCCAACGAAACAAATAAAATGACTTTATCAACGGTCCACCACCACTTTACGAAAGCATTACGACTTTGTCTTGAAAAATTAACCATCCGTTTTTTTCCTATTCATCAGATAAAAATTAAAGAGCCGATTAAAGCCAAAACCAAGGCTGTTCCCCAGAATGAAAAAACAACTTTCTTTTCCGACCATCCGAGTTGTTCAAAATGGTGATGTATCGGAGCCATTCTGAAAAAACGTTTACCTGTTTTTTTGAAATATAACACCTGAATTATTACGGATACTGTTTCGGCAACAAAAACACCTCCGACAACGGCTAACAGCACTTCGTGTTTTGTCATTACGGCGACAGTTCCTAAAATTGCTCCCAGTGCCAAAGAACCGGTATCTCCCATAAATACTCTTGCTTTGGGTTTGTTGAAATACAAAAATCCCAAACAAGAGCCGATTAATGATGCGCATACAACCGCAATTTCGCTGCAACGCGGAATAAATACCATGTTGTAATCCACGGCATTATGCAGACCGCAAAAATAAGCAACCGCTCCGAAAACCGAAAATGCAATTATCAGTAAACCTGATGCCAGTCCGTCCAAACCGTCACTCAAATTAACGGCATTTGATGCTCCGGAAATAACCACAACGGCAAAGGGAACATATAGCCATGATAGATTGATGAAAAAATCACGCAAATAAGGAAACGTTACGATTGTTTGAATGCCGCGCGGTGTTGCTGCCGTTATGATGCTGGCAGCCAATAAGGCTGTTAAAAATTGTAAAAACAATTTCATTTTTGCCGTCATTGCGTTGGAATTTTGACGTGTTACTTTCCAATAATCGTCAATAAATCCGGTGAGACCATACATTATCAATACAAGAATGCTTACCCAAACAAAGTGATATGAAATATTGGCAAATAAAAAAACGGATAATACAGAAGTTCCCAATATGAGCAAACCGCCCATAGTCGGAGTTCCTTTTTTGGTTTTGAGGTGGCTTTGCGGACCGTCTTCACGAATCGGTTGCCCGAGTTTTTGGTGCTTGCGTAAAACCTCTATCAACTTTCCTCCGAGAGCTAAACTTAAAATAAGTGCAAACAAAAACGCTCCGAGTATGCGGTAATAAATCGGAAATTGTGCAAAATACAACGCAATCATGTAAAGTCTCCTAATGTAATTTTTTGTATTTTATGCCCAATATCTAAAATAACTCTTAAAAAAACATAAAATATGTTTAAATTTACGAGAATTTTACTATTATGTTTGTAGACATGAGGTAAGTGAACAAAAAACGAGGTAATTATGATGAAAAAAACAAGTTTTGCGGCTTTAATGATTGCTGTTGCGTTGCCGGTGTATGCAGCGGATGAAAGCGGAGAATTTTTGGGGTTGGATATAGATGAAGATGATGTCGGAGTGGTTGTTGCCGACGACAATTTACCGAAAAAAAATGAAAAAGTTCTCTCTAATTTTATTTCCAGCAGAATTTCTTCCGCAACGGCGGAAAATATAGAAAAAGCGGAAAAGGTTTTTTGTTACACGATAGATTTGCCGGAGGCCGAATACAAGGGGTATAAAATCCATGGGATGAAAATTACCGGATCCTGCGGCGAATTATCAAAGGAAGGAATTAATTTGTTTCAAACTGCCGTTCTTAATAACGGATATGCTTTTTCATCATCAACGGAATCTTGTGTTATTTCGCCGAAAATTTTGTTACGATATTTTTACGGTATAGACAGCACGGACGTTATTTTTTCGTCTCCTTGTCATTCTCTGACCTTTTTCCATGATAATGAAGCGGTGATTCTTAATGCTTCACCGTCAAAAGAGATTATAGATGAGTTGGTAAAAGCATATTCCGGTTTGTCGGAAAAATTTTTATCTCCGGCGTTGATGGATCAGATGGTTGCAAACGGAATGGCTGTTTCTCAAGGTCAAAAAGAACTTGTCAGAAAAAATAGCGCGGCTCCAAGTCTGAAAAAATGGGAGAATCAAAGTAATACACCTCAAAATGCTTCCGCTCCTGCGGCAGCAAATACATCCGGTGCAAGTCAACCTGTTAAAAAAGGGTGGTCAAAACTGAATAAGTAATTTTGCTTGCATTGAGCTAAAATATTGTGTATTAATCGCTCAACGGGTTGATTATTTGCGCGGTTGCTCGTAAGTATGATAAAGTTTAATTTTGTAATATAGAGTTGAAAACGTGAAACAAAGGTCAAAACAAAAAACATCAATGCTGTATGCCGAATCGCTGTATGGTGCGGCGGAGCAACTCGGGATTACGGAACGGGTTTTTAATGATGTAAGCAAATTTGCCGGACTTCTGGATGAAAAAATTGATGAATTATCTTATCTGAGCAGTCCGATTGTAGAAAATGCCGAAAAATTCAGTATGATATCGGCCGTATGCAAGGCAGTTGGAACTTGTTCGGAATTAGAAAATATGCTGAAATTGTTAGCTGAAAACGGACATTTTTCCGATTTGAACGGTGTTCTCAGTGCTTATATCGGTTTATATAATGCCAAAAGGGAAATTGCCGAGGTGGAAGTGGAAACCGTTGTTTCTTTGACGCCGGAACAAGATAAGGCATTAAAACAAAAATTAGCGGAAATTCTGCAGAAAAAAATAACCGTTAAATATGTTATAAATCCGGAAATTTTGGGTGGATTGGTCGTTAAATGCGGAACACTTTTAATAGACGGTTCAATAAAAAATAAATTAGAATGTTTAGAACAAACAATGAAAGGAATTCAATAAGATGTCAGTGCAAGCCAGTGAAATATCGTCAATATTGAAGGAAAAAATCAAAGAGTTTGATTTGAGCGCCGATATGTCTGAAGTCGGAAAAGTTATTTCTGTAGGTGACGGTATTGCCCGTGTTTATGGTCTTGATAATGTTCAACTTAATGAAATGGTGGAGTTTCCTAACGGAGTTAAAGGTATGGCGCTTAATTTGGAAGAAGATACCGTGAGCGTTGTGCTGTTTGATTCTGATGACGGAATTAAGGAAGGCGACTTGGTTAAGAGAACAGACAAGATTGTGAGCGTTCCGGTCGGAAAAGAATTGCTTGGTCGTGTGGTTGATGCTTTGGGTAATCCGATAGACGGATTGGGAGAAATTAAAGCTCAAAAATCAAGTTATGCCGAAGTTAAAGCTCCCGGTATCATTCCGAGAAAAAGTGTGCATGAACCGGTGCAGACAGGATTAAAAGTTATTGATTCTCTTATTCCTATCGGAAGAGGGCAACGTGAGCTGATTATCGGTGACAGACACACCGGTAAAACTTCAATTATCACGGATACCATCATTAATCAGAAACATCTTAATGATGCGGCCAAAGATGATAAAGAAAAATTGTTCTGCATTTATGTTGCAATCGGACAAAAACGTTCATCTGTTGCTCAGGTTGTTAAAACTCTGCGTGAATATGGAGCAATGGATTATACAATAGTGGTTGCGGCTACGGCATCTGATGCCGCTCCGTTGCAGTTTTTGGCTCCGTATGCCGGAACTGCCATGGGTGAATATTTCCGTGACAACGGAATGCATGCCGTTATCTTTTATGATGATTTATCAAAGCAAGCAACTGCATACAGACAGATGTCTTTACTGATTCGTCGTCCGCCTGGACGTGAAGCATATCCGGGTGATGTGTTCTATTTGCATTCACGCTTATTGGAGCGTGCTGCCAAAATGAATGAAAAATACGGTTCCGGTTCATTGACGGCTATGCCGGTAATTGAAACTCAAGCCGGTGATGTTTCGGCATATATTCCGACTAATGTGATTTCCATTACGGACGGACAAATCTTTTTGGAAACGAATTTGTTCTATCAGGGTATTCGTCCGGCGGTTAATGTCGGCATTTCCGTGTCTCGTGTAGGTTCGGCCGCTCAGATAAAGGCAATGAAGCAAGTTTCAGGTTCAATGAAACTGGATTTGGCTCAATATCGTGAAATGGCTGCATTTTCGCAATTTGCCTCGGATTTGGATAAACTTACAAAACAGTTGCTTGATAAAGGTGAAAAATTGACTGAACTCTTGAAACAACCGGTTCATCAACCTATGGCAACCGAAGATGAGGTGGTATCTATTTTTGCCGGTGTTAACGGTTTTTTGGCGAAAATTAAAACCGAAAATGTAAAAGATTTTGAAAAACAAAGTCTTGCAGATATCAAAATTTCGCATCCGGAATATTTGGAAGAAATTAAAGAGAAAAAAGTAATTTCTCCGGAATTGAGCGATAAGCTGAAAAAATATTTTGAAGATTTTGTTTCTGAGTATTTAAAGAATAAGGAAAAGGCAGCATAATGGCCGGATTAAAAGAATTAAGGATGCGAATAGACGCCATTAAGTCAACGCAGAAGATTACTGCGGCAATGAAAATGGTGGCGGCTTCTCGTTTGCGCCGAGTGCAGATATTGGTAGATAAAAATCAAGGATATGCCGATAATTTGCGGAATTCTGCGGCACGTGTTTTGGCTGACATTGAAGCTGAAGAACGAGAAAAACACATTAAATATGTGCGGCCGACAATTTTGCAAACGGTAAAAAATCCGAAAAATTATCTGTTGGTTGTTATATCGTCAGACCGCGGTTTGTGCGGGTCATATAATACCAATGCGGCAAAAAAAGCGGCAGAGCGAATCCGCCAGCTGAAAAATGATGGAAAAAATGTTAAGGTATTATGCTGGGGCAAAAAATCTTATGATATTTTGCGTCATATCTTTACGGATGTTGATTTTTCGGTTCGTGAAGCATTGGATAAAAATGTTGCCTATGCCAAAGAAGCCGAAAAAATGTCTCATCTGCTATTGGGGGCGTATAGGAGGCATTTGTTTGATGTGTGCGAAGTTGTTTATGCCGATTTTATTACGGTTGTGACTCGTAATTTTATTTGTGAACAAATTTGTCCGTTGCCCTTGAATACGGCAGAGAATGCTCAGACATTGAATATGGCAGGCGGTGCATTTTACGAATATATGCCGGATAAACTTTCTATTTTGGAAAGAATTGTGCCGATATTGTTTATAGACAACTTGTTTCGCTTGTTGGTTAATGCCGCGGCTTCCGAACATAGCGCCAGAATGACATCTATGGATAATGCGACTCGCAATGCAAAAGATATGATAAGTGATCTTACTTTGCGCTATAACAGTTTGCGTCAGTCGGCCATTACAACGGAATTAATAGAAATTATTGCCGGAGCAGAAGCTGTTTAGTGAAGAATTTATGTAACACAGGAAGGAAATAATATGAAAACGTTGAAATCAGGAAAAATATATCAGGTCTTGGGTGCCGTGGTGGATGTTAAATTTGAAAGTGAGAATGATCTGCCGGATATTTTGACGGCTCTTGAATGTGATAATCACGGAAAACGTTTGATTCTGGAAGTTGAACAACATTTGGGAGAATGTGTTGTCAGATGTATTGCTTTGGATTCTACCGATGGTTTGGTTCGCGGTATGAATGTTGTGAATACCGGTGAACCGATTAAAGTTCCGGTTGGTCCGGCATTACTCGGAAGAATAATAAATGTTATCGGTGAACCTGTTGATGAACGCGGTCCGGTTGAAAGTGATATGTATAAGCCGATTCATCGCGAAGCTCCTTCTTTTACCGATCAATCTACAAACGAAGAAATTTTGACCACCGGTATTAAAGTTATTGATTTATTGGAACCTTACAGCAAGGGTGGAAAAATCGGTTTGTTCGGCGGTGCCGGTGTGGGTAAAACAGTGTTGATTATGGAATTGATTAACAATATTGCCAAAGGTCACGGAGGATATTCTGTATTTACCGGTGTCGGAGAACGCACTCGTGAAGGAAATGATTTGTATAATGAAATGATAGAATCCGGAGTGATTGATTTGAAGGGAGATAAGTCTAAAACCGTTTTGGTTTACGGACAAATGAATGAACCGCCGGGAGCACGTGCTCGTGTGGCTTTAACCGGTTTAACGGAAGCTGAATATTTTCGTGATCAAGAACATCAGGATGTGTTGTTGTTTATTGATAATATTTTCCGTTTCACACAAGCCGGTTCAGAGGTTTCGGCATTATTGGGACGTATTCCTTCCGCTGTCGGCTATCAACCGACTTTGGGAACGGATATGGGAGCGATGCAAGAGCGTATTACTTCAACAAAAGACGGTTCAATTACCTCGGTGCAAGCGGTGTATGTTCCGGCTGATGACTTAACGGATCCGGCACCGGCAACTACGTTTGCTCACCTTGATGCCACCACCGTGTTGTCGCGTAAAATTTCCGAGTTAGGTATTTATCCGGCGGTTGATCCGTTGGATTCTACCAGTAGGGCATTGACACCGGAAATTGTTGGGGAAGAACATTATAATGTTGCGCGTCGTGTTCAGGAATTGCTGCAAAAATACAACGCACTGCAAGATATTATTGCCATTTTAGGTATGGATGAACTTTCAGAAGAAGACAGAATGATTGTTTCCCGCGCTCGTAAAATCCAAAAGTTTTTGTCTCAACCGTTTCATGTTGCAGAAGTGTTTACCGGTTTAAAGGGAACTTTTGTTAAGTTAGAAGATACCATTAAAGGGTTTAAAGGAATCCTTGACGGAAAATATGATGATTTGCCTGAAGCTGCTTTTTATATGGTTGGAACGATAGAAGATGCTTTAGCTAAAGCCGAAAAAATGAAAGAGACTGCATAAAATGGCAAAAAATATAAGCTTGAAGATATATACACCGGAAAAATTGGCAGTAGATAAATCCGTTTATCGTGTTGTGCTGCCTGACGGTGGCCAAAATTTGACGGTTATCAAAGACAGAGCTCCGACATCTTTGGCATTGGTTGCCGGTGTGCTTAAAATTTTGGATGAACACGATAATGTGGTGGAAGCGTATTTTGTGGATAGCGGAGTCGCAGATATTGCATTGAATGAATGTAAAATCTCCACATTGCATTTGATTGCGTTGGATAAAATCAGCGAATCTGCGGCAAGGTCAAAAATGGAATCGGAGCCGGAAAGTGCCGGATATTATGGAATGATAGTGAAATACTATACTGATTATCCTGTTCATTCATAAAGTAGCTTTTTCTACTGGAAAAGACGTATATTGTGAAAATATACGTCTTTTTTATATATATACGCAAAAGTTATCCACAATCATGAAAAATTAAACCTGTTATTGTAATACATTGATTTAATTACATTTATCTACTTGAAAAGATATTGGTTTCTGATATTATGGCACAGGTGAGTGTAAAGAAAATCAAAATTTTTAATTTTTTTTTAAAAAAGGTGTTGACAAGAAGAGAGGAATGACATATAAGACACATCACCAGCCGCGAGGAAGCAAGGAAGCAGAGACGAGGCAGGGTTCTTGCGGAGAAGCAAGGAGTTATAAAACATCGTAGATAAGTTTAAGAGGATATGCAGACGGTATATATAAATATAAAGTCTAGCATATAAAAGTAAAGGAACCTAAGAAATTCTTTATGAGTAAAAGATGATAGACAGGATTGAAACAATCAATTAATCTGAGAGTTTGATCCTGGCTCAGAACGAACGCTGGCG
>JAFUTN010000035.1 GCA_017484225.1 Alphaproteobacteria bacterium | reverse complement strand
TCCGTTCCTGAAACAGGAGATCTTTGTTCAAGGAGATTGCGACGGTCGTTTCACTCCCTCGCAATGACGTTTCCTACCTTACGGTCATTCCGAGGAGCGTAGCGACGTGGGAATCTCCCCCATTTCTGCACCGTCATTCCGAGGAGCGTAGCGACGTGGGAATCCCAGTAAAGATCTTTTTTAAGCAAGAAAGTGTTTGTTGTTATGCAGTGCATAACAACAGACTCCGTTCCTGAAACATGAAATCTTTACACCCACTCGCTATCGCTTAGGCTTCAAGATGACGGCGGATATTTCACTCAAAAATCCACTCAATCATGTTTTCATTGTCGTCAGATGTTGCCGCATCGGCTTCCGGCAGGGTATAGCGTCGGCGATAACATAATCCATCTTCCAGCACATAATTTTCGCTTTTGCACTTTGTGCATAACGCACCTGCATCTAAATTGCGGCACCCTTCAGGATAAGCGGAAAATTTTCCGGCTTCCAATAAAGCATCAAGTGATTCATAACAACTTGCATCTCCTCTTTCATCACATCCTTGTTTTATCATGTCATAACAAGCCTCTACTCCCGAAGCGCAATAAATATTGCCGGATACACGCGTATTAAGTGCATGTAAGTGTATACTCGTAACGGATGATGGAATTATTATGTTTCCGTTAACTATCGCAGCACCCCCAAGTGCATACGCACCTATACGTGATATGCCGTCAGAAAATATAACATCTCCGTTTATTGTAGAAGCCTCAAGAATAAAATCGTTATTTGAGGTATTATAATAGACATCACCGTTGAGTGTTGTGTGGCCAAAAGCTATATATGAACTTGCCCCACTGATAACAAATCGCCCGTTTGCGTTGGAAATTTGTGCGCCTGAACCAGCAAAAGCATTATAGCCTATGTATTCAAAATCATCATCCATCACAATGTTTTGCAAAGGCAAGGCATTGCCGCCGGCATCTTTAACTACATTATCGGCATAATAGGTTGGTGAAAAAGCCCCCGTGCGGATTGAAGCCGGTTTTGTTTCATCTTCTTTGTATAAATGTAAAACAGAAACGCCGTTTTGGTCCGTAACAACCTCATATAAGCAGTTGTTGCCGCAAGAGTTATTACCATTGGCATCAGATAACGTATCAATACATTGGGTATTGAGACCATGGCTGGTTTTGCAAACATCTTCCGCTCCGGAAGCATTTGCCCCGATTAGTAAAACGAATAAACTCAAAAATCTTAAATATTTCATATCAACAATCCTTTACGTTAAGTTAAAAAGTTAACAAAAAAACCCGCTTAAAAAACGGGCGGATGTTGACAAACCGTGATCATTAGACGGCTCGGCGTTTTCGCGCATCAAAGCCTTATAGCACCGACATCCGCTCATCAAAGAACGAAGCCGGTTTACACCAACAATTCGCAAATATGCGATTAATGACCAAAGGGTTGTCACGCCCTGAAGTGTGTTTTTTCACACTCTGCCGCGATATTAACAAAAGTATGCAATTTTGTAAAGTCATTCTTTAATCGGACGGAGTATTTTAATTAACGTAATTATCGGAAAGCGGTTGGAACACCATAGGAGATAAATATGTTTTCGGCGACTATGTAAATGTTGTTTACAGGTTATCATAACGAACAATTTTGAGCAAGATGACATTAAGTTGATAAAATTATTGCCGAGGAAAAAGGTGTAGAAAATATTTCGGATGTTATCGGTTTTTCGCTGATGGGCGGACGCGGGGAAAACGTTTCTATGTCGTTTATTGTATTAAAGCCTTGGGGTGAGCGCAAAAGTGACGAACAGTTTTCTACCAATATTTTGAACAGATTGCGTTTCAAGATGATGCAGTTTCCGGAAGCCGAATTTCAATTTTTTGAAATGCCTCCTATTCCGGGATTGGGAACTGCAAGCGGTTTGGATATTCGTTTGCAATCTCGTCAAAATATGGACTATCAAAAACTGGATGCGGCATTACAAAGTTTTTTGGGCAAGGTTAATCAATTACCGGAAATTGCCTATGCCTATACAACATTTAATGCCAAAACACCGAATATCTTTTTGGATATTGACCGCACTAAAGCGGAAAGTATGAAAGTTTCCATGGGGACAATTTATTCCACATTGGAAACATATTTGGGTTCGGCTTATGTTAATGACATCAACCTCGGAACGCAGGTTAACAAGGTTATGATGCAGTCGGATTGGAAATATCGTGACAACATTGAAAGCATTAATCAGCTTTATGTTGCCAACAATTCGGGACAGATGGTGCCGATGCGGGGATTGGTGGATTTACACAAAGTTTTGGCTCCGCGTGTGGTTGAAAGATACAATCAATTTCCGGCAGCTTCCGTGACAGCGGTGCAAAAACCGGGGGTTTCTACCGGACAGGCAATGTCGGCGGTGGAAAATTTGATTTCCAGCCTCCCGAAAGGGTATAACATAGAGTGGTCAACCATGAGTTTTCAGGAAAAAAATACGCATGGACAGATTGGATATTTGCTGGCACTTTCCGTTGTATTTGCATATTTGTTTTTGGTGGCTCAATATGAAAGCTTTATTATTCCGATACCGGTTTTGCTTTCGTTAACCGGAGCCGTAACCGGCGCAATGCTCGGGTTGTTTTTTTCCGGAATGCCGTTCAGTATTTATGCACAGCTCGGAGTAATTTTGTTGATTGGTATGGCAAGTAAAAACGCAATTTTGATTGTGGAATTTGCCCGAGATGAAAGAGCAAAAGGCGCAACTATCGTTAATGCGGCAATCAGAGGCTTGCGAGAGCGATTCCGCGCCGTGTTGATGACCGCTTCGGCATTTGTATTGGGTGTGTATCCGATGGTTGTAGCCGGCGGGGCGGCAGCGGCAAGCAGACGAGCAATCGGTGTGCCGGTATTTTGGGGAATGTTAATCGGAACATTGGTCGGATTATTTTTAATTCCGTTAATGTATGTTTTGGTGCAAACTCTGTTTGAAAAAATACTCAAAAAAATACGTAAACAGCGAAAGTAATAAAATTATGCAAGCACCCTTTTCAGGGTGTTTTTTTTAATTAACATGGGCTTAAATTTTATTCGTATTTGTATTTTTCCAGTTTCCCAATCATGTTTTTATATGGAATTTTGATTATTTTTTGCTTTGCAGGAATGATAATACAGGCATCGGAAGAACATTTATTCATAATCAGCAGGTCCATACATTCTTTTGTGGGGCATTGCACGGAAAGAGAATTTTGCAAATAAGGGTGATGAATGTAGTATTTATCCAAACCGGTAGATTTAAGCAAGGTATCAATGATATGTTTTCGCTGAGCACTCACGGGGCAATCGGCTCCGAACCAAATGATTTTTTTGTATGGCGTAGCAAAAAGTTCTTTGAACTTTCCTTCGTTACGAGTGGCAAATATTTCGTCAGAAATAGTGTAAATATTGGCGTAAGTGTTATACAGCAACCATCCGGCAACACCGGTTACGAGCAGAAAAACCATATTTCGGCGTTGTTTTTTGCGTGCGACAATTTGCGGATTATAAGTTGTATCGCTTTTAATTTGATTGACCGAAGGCATATAGAACTCCTTTCAGATTGTTGATGAGCGCAGAAATTGTATTTCGCGGGCATAGCCGTCAATTTCATTAGGGGTTTCCAAAATAATCGGCAGGTTTTTGATATACGGGTTATTAACAAATTCCGTCAGAGCTTTGGCTCCGATTTCTCCTTCTCCAATTTTGGCGTGACGGTCTTTGTGCGAAGCAAAAGGCATTAAACTGTCATTTAAGTGGACTGCTTTCAGCTTTGTAAGACCGATAATTTTATCAAAATCTGCCAATACATTATCTAAATTGTGAACAATATCATATCCGGCGGCAAAAATGTGGCAGGTATCCATACAAACACCAAGTTTTTCTTTGAGTTTAACTCCGGAAATAATTTCCGAGAGTTCTGCAAATGTTTTGCCGATTTCAGAACCCTTGCCGGACATTGTTTCCAAAAGCACCATATTGGGAAATTCCGGTTTTAGAACATTGTTCAGCAAATCAACAATCATATTTATGCCTTGCTGCGTTCCCTGTCCGACATGAGAACCGGGATGAAAATTATAATAAGCATCGGGAATCAAGCTTAATTTTGATAAATCTTGAGCAAATACCATTTGCGCAAATTCTCTTGTCTGCGGGTTGTCAGAGCATGGATTGAGTGTGTATGGAGCGTGTGCCACAATCGGTGCAAAATGGTGTTCTGCCGCTGTTTTTTTGTAGTTTTCTATATCGGTTATGTCCCAATCTTTGGCTTTTCCGCCTTGCGGATTACGGGTAAAAAACTGGAAAGTGTTTGCATTTATGGAAACAGCTTCTTTTGCAATATGAGAAAAACCTTTGGAAACGGACAGATGACAACCTATATTCAGCATTATTTACTCCTATTTTTGCAGTAGAAAAGTGCAGGGACCGTCGTTAAGCAAACTAACCTTCATATCAGCCTGAAAAATTCCGGTTTGAACTTTTAATCCGTAATTTTTTAGTGAGGCAACAAAATATTGATATAACTCATTTGCTTCATCCGGAGAAGCCGCACTGTCAAAACCGGGACGGTTACCGCGGCTTAAGTCGGCAGCAAGCGTAAACTGCGAAACAGCCAGAATTTCTCCGTTTATATCTTTTACGGAGAGATTCATTTTGCCGTTTTCATCTTCAAAAATGCGTAAATTGACAGTTTTTTTTGCCAAGTAGTCCGCTTTTTCCGCAGTATCATTTTTTTCTACTCCGATAAACAGTAAAAAGCCTTTCCCGATTGCCGAAACAACCTGATTATTTACGGTAACGGAGGCTGATAATACTCTTTGCACCAAGACTTTCATTATTACCTCTGATAAAAAACATAAGAAAAAAATACGGCAGCACATATACCGGCAAAATCTGCCAATAAACAGCATGGTAATGCGTGGCGCGTGCGGGCGATTTTTACGGCTCCGAAATACAGCGCAATCACATAAAGTGTTGTTTCGGTTGAACCTTGCATAACACCGGAAACAAAGGCAGGAAAACTATCCGGACCGTAATTTTTCATGGTTTCAATCATCATGGCACGGGCACCGTTGCCGGAAAGAGGTTTCATTAAGGCTGTTGGCAATGCCGGAATAAATTCGGTGTTGATGCCGCACGCCGAGAACAATTTTTCAAAACACCACACAACACCGTCTAAAACACCGGAATAGCGCAAGGCGGCAATGGCTGTTAGCATGGCAACCAAATACGGAATAATTTGAACGGCGATGGAAAAACCTTCTTTTGCCCCTTCAATAAATGTTTCGTATAAATTAAGTTTTTTAACGGCACCGTAAAGCAAAAACAGAGTAATGAATGTCATAATCAATGCGTTGCCGAATACTTCGGAATATTCTAATCTTTCTTGCGGAGAAAGGGATAAAAATAAACGGCAAATTCCGGCAATAAGCGCGGCAAGTCCGATGGTGTAACTCAAAACCGTGCGATTAAATATATTGATTTTCTGCACCATGCAAACGGATAAAAAACCGACCAACGTTGAGCATGATGTGGCGAGCAAAATAGGCACAAACACCGCACTCGGATTGCCGGCTCCCTGCAAACTGCGATACATTAAAATAGATATCGGAATAACCGTTATTGCAGAAGCATTGATGACAATAAACATAATTTGAGCGTTTGATGCTTCGTTTTTTTTGCGGTTAATTTGTTGCAGTTGCTCCATAGATTTCAGCCCCATCGGGGTTGCGGCATTATCCAATCCCAAAATATTTGCCGCCATATTCATTACGATAGAGCCGAGAGCAGGGGAGTTTTCCGGAACTTCAGGCATTATTACTCTGAACAGCGGACGGAGAGCTTTTGCCAGCAATTCGGTTAAACCGGATTTTTCGGCAATTTTCATCAAACCGAGCCAAAAGCAAAGCATTCCGGTTAAATTAATAGCCAGTGTAAATGCGCCGGTTGCCGATTCAAAAAGTTGATTGACCAAAGTTGTCCAAATTTCGGTATTGCCGGAAATAAAACATTGATAAATTGCGCCGCAAAAGCTGGCCAGAAAAAACAAAGTCCATAAAATGTTAAGCATCAAAATTCTCCTACACGATAGGGAATTTTAAATGTTCTGCGCCAAAATGCAAATATTTTTTTGGAATTATTAAAAGTTCGGTTGACAAAAAGTGGGAAAAAGAGTATAACTTTACCATTCAATGAGGTGAAATATGAATTTTAAGGAAAAGCATAGTAATAAGCTTAAGCGTGCGTTTGTCAATGGTGCCATTGTTGTCGGCGGGTTAGGAATATTTGCCGGTTTGACTTCTTGTGACGGTAAAATTATACATAAAAAACAGGAATATTCCGATATGTTATCGCGTGACACCGTGCATGGAACGGATATATACGGTAATAGGGCTGTTTTGAAAAAAGTTGATTTAAAACTTTATGCCGATAAAAAAGGAACTCCAAGTGATATTGTGCAAACCTGTTGGGGAGTTGAAAACAGCAAAAAATGGCCGAATAGAACCGGAGAACCAACGCATATTGAAAAGGTTAAGCTTGGTGCAGATGCCTATTTGGAAAATCACAGCATTTATGTTGAAGTGTATGACCGTGATAATGTATTGGTTGATAAAAATTGCTTTTTGGCCGACAATAACGGATGTTTGCGTTTTATCGGTGATGAAGAACATTATGTGCGGAATTTGGAACGTTATAACAAAGAAAGAACAGAACGTTCTGCGAGAAGTGCCAGACGTTACGAAAAACGATACAAAAACGACAAATCCGATAAAGTTGATGAGATTGTTAAGCCGGACAGCACTGTTGTGCAAGATAGTTTGATGATGGAAGTTGTTGATTCATCAGAGATAAAAGCATTAACCGACAGCACACTCAGTCTTTCGGCAGATACTTTGCTGAACAGAAGCAAAGAAATGGATTTATAGGACAGTTTTAAAAATATATTTATGGATAGCTTATGAAAACGAAAACATTTTACGTATTCAGACACGGTCAAACAGATTTTAATGTCAGAAATGTTTGGCAAGGAACATCAATCAATGCTCCTCTTAACGACAACGGATTTGCACAAGCGGCAAAACTTGGTGAAAAACTGCAAGGTTTAGGTATGCAGGAGATATATTCTTCGCCTATGTTGCGTGCTTTACAAACGGCGGGTGAAGTTAATAATGTGCTGCAACTTAAAATCAGAGTAGCCAACGACTTGCATGAATGTTGTTTCGGAGAAGCGGACGGAAAGGAATTTGATTTTGTGCAGGAAAAATATCCGCACATAGTTCACGACTTTTTGTATCCTACTCCTAAGACATGGGATATCAAATATCCCGGCGAATCAAGTGAGAGCAAGCATGATGTGTTTGTTCGTGTGAACAACGTCTTAATGCAAATTGCAAAACAAAGCAAGGCTGAAGTTATCGGAATATCTACCCATGGCGGTGTGATGTCCTCCCTTTTGGCGGGACTTGGCTCATTCGGAATAGAATTACCGAACTGCTGCGTGGCAAAGATTTCCTATGACGAGGAAAGCGAGACACTGCAATTTGTTGAAATGATGTAGTGATAAAAACAATTAATTAACCTCCCTGAAGCACATACTTCAGAGAGGTTTTTTGTTTTGCGGCTGATTAAAATCCTTCTTTACAATCAAATTCAGTTCTGATAATATCAACCGTGAGTGTGAAAAGAAAGCACACTTCGGGCGTGACAACCCGTAACAAGTATTAATCGCGTTTCTGCGATTTGTAGGTTTAAACCGATGATTCGTTCTTTTTGTGAGCGGATGTCGGTGCAATAAGGCTTATAGGCACGAAAACGCCGAGCCATCTTAATACTTGTATGGTTTGTCAACATCCGCCCACCTTTCAGGTGGCTTTTTTTATTTTTTAAATTTTGCTTAAAGGAGAATTAAGGATGAAAAAAATTGTGTTGATGTTGGGAGTGTTTATTTTTTCTTTCGGAATGATAAAACAATCAAAAGCTGAATGTGAAGCAAAAGAGAATGGTTACACCAGTGGTTCGTGCCATGATACATGGAATCCCGGAGTTAGCAATAATTGCGGAGACGGTTGCACGTATGACTATAACAACGGTAAATTAACCGTAACCGCCACAAAACCGACAGCAGTTATTCCCGAAGGGATATTTTCTCCTTCTTATTATGAAGCAGGTAAACTTCCAAAAATAAGCAATGTTGAAATAGCCGGCGAATTTAACACCATCGGACGGCATGCTTTTTTATATAACAACGCAAATATATCAGGCAAAGACGGTGTTCTTTATCTGAATAATGTCAATCATCACGCTTTTGGAGGTAATACTTTGAGCGGAACAGTCATTATCAATGATAAACAAACGTCTTTAGGTTCCGGTCATTTGTATAGTGCGCTTCTTGGTGCGACGGTGATTCTTCCTCAGACTATAAAAAATGTTTCGGCATGGGTTGCTTACGGATTATTCCTTGGAAATAATGCGAAAATTTATTGCGGAGCTGAAAATTGCGAGCAGATGTTTCAAAATATAGATTGTAATACATTAGAAGAAAAATACAGAAACTTATGTCAATCTAATCTGGATGCGCTTCTTTCTTCCGGCAAATTGTTTTCATATCCGGACGGCTGCACAAAAATGGATGCTACCGGCTGCACAAAATGCAAAAGTTCAAATTTTTCGTTGGAATACGGCTATTGTTACCGCAAACGCTACACTTTGCCGGAAGCAGACGCGGCGACAAGTAATGATAATGAAAATATGATTGAATGGATTTTTGAGTAAAAAAATAGAGTCATCCTCGGGGATTGTGTGAGCAATCAACCGAGGATCTCAGCCGATTTCATCTGTGCAACATTTACATACTGTAAGATGCACCGTTCAGATGGTAAATAATCCAATTAAGGTAGGTGGCAAATAAAATCCATGCACCAAACGGAAATAACAGCAAACCTGCGGTTTTGTTCAGTTTGTATGTAATTTCAATCTGAATTGCCGCAACAATATCTAAAATCAGCAGGATAATCAGACCGATTAAGAAATATCCGTTGTAAAAAAAAGCGAATGACCATAAAATTTGTAAAAGCAGATTTACCAGAAAAAAATTTACGGCATGTTTGCTTTTTTCCGGTTTCATGTTGAGTAAAATATCAAGTGAAATCACCATAAGAGCATATAAAAGTGTCCAGACAATAGAAAATACATAGCCCGGAGGGGTGAGGGCAGAACGTTGAATTTGTTCGTAAAATCCGTTCATGGCGAAAGAATTAAAATAACTGCACCAAACGGCGGTAAAAATAACTAAAAAAAGGCTGAGCAGAAAATTGTAAAGTGATTTTTGAAACATTGTTTTTCTCCTTTGCTCATTCATATAATGGTCATAAAATTTTTTTCAATATTAAGAATTGCCGATGGGAGAATTAGATGTATACTTTCCGCAAGTAGTCCGAAGTAATCTCGGCTGATTAATATTTCGCTGTCATTCCGAGGAGCGTAGCGACGTGGGAATCACCCTCAACACGTGACTCTTACGGTCATTCCGAGGAGCGTAGCGACGTGGGAATCTCCCTCAACACGTGACTCATGCAAATACATCAGCAAATGGAATCATATAAGTCCGTCCAATGAGGATTCATTTTAAAAATCAGTTGGTTTTTATATTCTCTGCTTTTGTCTTTTAATTGTTTTTCTCTTGCTATTGCAGCAAGCTCATCTTCGCAATGTTCATAATACACCAACTTGTTTAAGTTATATTTTGCGGTAAAACCTTTGTGAATTTTGTTTTTATGTTCCCAAATCCGGCGCACCAGATTATTAGT
>JAFUTN010000034.1 GCA_017484225.1 Alphaproteobacteria bacterium | reverse complement strand
TTATGGTCATTCCGAGGAGCGTAGCGACGTGGGAATCCCCATAAAGATCTTTTTTAAGCAAGAAAGTGTGCCTTATTCAAGGATATTGCGACGGTCGTTTCACTCCCTCGCAATGACGTTTCCTACCTTATGGTCATTCCGAGGAGCGTAGCGACGTGGGAATCTCCGTAAAGATCTTTTTTAAGCAAGAAAATGTGCCTTATTCAAGGAGATTGCGACGGTCGTTTCACTCCCTCGCAATGACGTTTCCTACCTCACTGTCATTCCGAGGAGCGTAGCGACGTGGGAATCCCCGTAAAGTAAAAGGTCGGGAGTAACGACAACCAAAGACAACAATCTGTTATGCTATAATATTAGGATCAATACTTGCTTCCACTTTGCTTATTTTTTTAGCCAACCCGCTCTTAAGAGAACTTATTTTTTTTGCCTGAAAAAAATCTATTGTTTTACCCTGACGCAAAAGCCTGCTCATATCAGTGTTCAAATGCCTCTGTTCCAATTTCATCTCGCACAACAAAAGTTGCAACTTGGCGTTTTTTTCATTATTAGTCATAGTATTCGGCGGTCCTTTCGTAAAAATGTAGAATAACTGCATTTTTTTAGTGGAATTTCTTCTCAAAAGTTGTATGGATTATACAATATTTTTGAACTGATTGCAATATATAAAAAACGGAGTTTTTAATGACTAAAATAAAAAGAATCGGAGTATTAACGAGTGGCGGTGACTGCGCCGGACTCAATGCCGTTGTTATGTCGGTGGTAAATGCCGCAACCAAAAACGGATGGGAAGTTTACGGTATTCATGACGGCACCAACGGATTAACCGAATCACCTCTTTCTTACGAAGTTTTGACCAGACAGAATTTTTCTGATACTCCTTGGCCGAGGTTGGCAGGCTCTTACCTTGGTTCCTTAAATTCCGGTATAAAAAAAGAATCTCAAGCCGAAGCTGCTGTTCGTTTCGGCGAAGGTGTGCGCAAGCTGGGACTGGATGCCGTTGTTGTCGTTGGCGGTGACGGAAGTATGAATATTGTCAGCAATTATTGCGAAACAGCCGGCGTGCAAATGGTGGGTATTCCTAAAACCATTGACAATGACACCCCGTTAACCGAGTTTTCGGTCGGCTTTAATACTGCTTGTCAGGTTTGCACAAATGCCTTAGATGACTTGATGACAACCGCCCGTTCACACCACCGTGCTTTGATTTTGGAAGTTATGGGACGTGATGCCGGACACTTGGCTATGCATTCGGCCATTGCCGGATTCGCAGATATTTGTTTGGTGCCTGAAATTCCATATACCTTAAAGGGCATAATCAACAAATTGGAAGAAATTAAAAAGAGCGGCCGCACAAGTGCTTTGATTGTTGTTTCCGAAGGTGTTAAAACAGAAACAGGCGAAGCCGTTACTGCCGCCAAAAATATGGTTGGTGAAAAAATAAACGGCGGAATCGGTGAGTATTTGAGCAATTTGATTAATGCCAATTATCACGGTTTTCAAACTCGTGTTACCAAGTTAGGACACGTTCAGCGTTCCGGTAACCCGACATCTTTTGACCGCGGGTTAGCTGTTGTATTAGGTGCCGAGGCTGTTAACTTGTTGGCAAACGGACATACTAATCGTATGGTTGGATTAAAGCACGGTCAAGTTACATCTTTTGCCTTAAAAGATGTTGTAGAAGCCGGAACAACCGGATTAGACGCAAACAGTCCTTATGTTAAAGCCGCACGCACTATCGGAATGTATGTAGGCGAAGAATAAGATTAATCCCCCTAACTCCGATTCGTCGGAGTCTTTTTTACAACTCAAAACCGTCGGAAGTAACTTCCGACGGTTTTGTTGTGCTTTTGCCAAGCATAAAAAAGGAAACACCCGCTTTTGGTAAGCGGGTGAAGGTTTGTCGGTTTTGGTCACCGGACGGAATCCTTTTTAATTCGTGGCATCAGCCTCACGAGCCGCACGATTCGCTGCCACCAGCTCTTCGTGCTTGCGCTTGGCCTCGGCATTGGCCTTCAGAGTTTCATAGCGCGTGAAACGCATGGTGGCGCAGTTGAGGCTGAACCGGATGACTGTGTCTCCCGTTCTCACCTTGCCCCATTCAGGGTTGGTGAACTTCGGAGTTGCACTGTCATCCTTGAAGCTGATGATCACATTGTCCAGCGAGTCCAAACGGACATCGCTGACAACTAAGGTGTCCACGCTTGCCTGACCTGCCTTCGCCACTGCATGGAAAGGCTTCTCGCCTGTCCATGCCACGCGCTGATAGGTGCCGGCGGTGTCGTTCTTGATTACGATGTAGTCGGCAACCTCGCAGGCATACTTCCGACCTTCAACCACCATAAACGTGTGTCCCTCGGCGTTTTTTTCCACGCCTGAAATGGGACGAACTACGAACACTCCATTCTGGGCTGCAACATTGCATACACCCATTACTGCCACGATTGCGGCTAACAAAATCTTTTTCATATAAAGAAATTTTTTAAAATTAAAACTAGTGGAAAAAGATTTTAGTAGCTATTACATAATCTTCTCCACAATACTTATCTCTAGGACTTCAATGTATCATGAAATAAATAAATTTGCAAGTATTTTTGTCTAACAGAAAAACTATTCATCATCCAAAATGATAAACTCGTCATTACCGATAACATTCAGCACGGCACGCGCCCGCTCATCCAACAAATCCAAATCCAAACTGTTTGAGGATAATAACTTGACTTTTTCTTCCAAATCAACACGTTGCTGGTCGTATTCCGCCTGCATTTTTTCACCTTCGGCGACTTTTTCCTGTAAATACATATATTTTAAGAATCCGCGATCACCGCGAACGGCAAAATAAGAAAAATAAAAACACAGGCACATCAAGAAAACAACAAATCCCGAACTTCTGGCTTTTGACGCAAGATATGAAAGAATCCCCATTTTTATCCTCTTTTTTTTGTTTTTTTTATTACCTTCTATATCAACCACAGTTTTGTTAAAAAAAAGTTATAAAATCCGCCTTAATAAAAATTTTGTTCCGATTTTATAAATTTTGTGGCACGAGCATCAATCAATTTCCCCTCGCGCAGGCTGACTTCTCTATCCATTTTGTGAGCCAATTCAATATTATGAGTTGCAATCAGTGCCGAAAGTCCGGTTTCTTTAACCACTTCCAACAAAGTTAAAAACACGTTGTCAGATGTTACCGGATCAAGATTTCCCGTAGGCTCATCAGCCAACAGCAATTTTGGCGTATTGGCAAGCGCTCTCGCAATGGCGACTCTCTGCTGTTCTCCGCCCGAAAGTTCCGCCGGACGGTGATGTTCACGTTCGCCCAAACCCAAACGGCGAAGCAGCCACATTGCTTTTTCTTCGGCTTCTTTATCCTTGGCTCCGGCAATAATTTGTGGAATAATCACATTTTCCGCCGCATCAAAATCCGGCAACAAATTATGATACTGATACACAAAACCCAAATAGTCACGGCGCAAAGTTGTTCGCACAATATCCGAACCGGCGGAACACGACTCGCCGTTAATGATAATATCACCCGACGTCGGCGCTTCTAAAAGTCCGGCAATTTGCAACAATGTGGATTTTCCCGAACCGGACGGGCCAATCAGTGCCACCACCTCTTTCGGCTTTATTTCCAAATCAACATTTTTCAAAACCGACAAAACTTCATTTCCCTGCGTGAAATTTTTGCAGATTTTTTTCAAACTCAAAGTAGATTTATTCATAGCGCAAAGCCTCCGCCGGATCAAATTTTGATGCTCTGTATGCCGGATAAAGTGTTGCCAAAAATGACAATCCCAAAGTAATGGCTACAACCAACGCAACTTCCGTAAAGTCAACCTTTGCCGGCAACTGAGACAAGAAATAAATTTCAGATGAAAACAAATCTCTACCGGATATTTTTTGCAAAAATTGACGGATGTTTTCAATGTTATCGCAAAATACCAAACCCAACGCAACTCCGATAGATGTGCCGACCAAGCCGATAAATGCGCCGTCCATAAAGAAAATACGCATAATCATGCCTTTGGTTGCTCCCATTGTGCGCAGCACGGCAATGTCCCGCCCCTTGTCTTTTACCAACATAATCAAACCGGTAATAATGTTAAATGCCGCCACCAAAATAATCAGAGTCAAAATTAAAAACATCACATTGCGCTCAACATCAATAGCATTAAAAAATGCAGCATTTGTCTGTTTCCAATCGTAAACATAAGCGTCCAAACTGACACTGCGCTCCAACATGGAACGAATTTGCGGCAACTGTTTTTCGTTTTTTAAGGTAACATCTATCAGTGTTGCAGAATCTTTCAGGCTGAAATATTTTTGCGCCGCGTCCATCGGCATAAAGATATATCCGGAATCATAAGCAAACATTCCGAGGGAAAAAGTTCCCGCTACCCGATACGATTTAATCCTCGGAACTGCACCGAATGCCGTTACTTTGCCGTTCGGAGAAATCAATGTAATTTCATCATCAACAAAAACACCGAGTTTGTGTGCCAGTTTATCCCCGATAACAACAACATCTCCCTCAAAAAGGTCTATATCCATATTGGCAAAACCGTCGCGAGTAATTTTCTTTTTCAAAATATCTTCTTTGTTAATGCCTCGCACCATTGCCCCTTCGGCATTTTTACCGGATGAAACCAACAGCTGTTTTTCAATCAGCGGCACAGCCATTTCAATTCCGTCAATACTTTGAATGTTATCAATGGCATTTTTATAATTATTAAACGGAAAACCGGGAGAGGCCACAATAGAAATATGTCCGTTAATTCCTAAAATCCGGTTCAATAATTCGGCCTTAAATCCGTTCATAACCGACATAACAATAATCAAAGTCGCTACACCTAAGGCGATTCCGGTAAAAGCAAATCCGGTTATCACGGAAATAAACCCCTCTTTTCGCTTTGCTCTGATATAACGCCACGCTGTCATACGTTCAAATTTGGAAAACAACACATCTCTCCCATTTTATAACCTTTCTGCATACTATAAAAAAACTATCTTTTTCGCAAGAACTTAGAATAAATATGCACAAATGCAAAAAAGCGGAGCATTTTGCCCCGCCTCTTAAATTTTTACCTTTCGGAAATTAGAAAGTATATCTAACACCGAGCAAGATTTCATGGTCACGAGCAGTAACTTTGGTTACAGCATTGCCCCAGTTCTTGCGGATACGGCCCAAGTCAGCATAACGATAGCCTGCATCAACTGTCCAATTAGAGTTGATATCGTATGTCAAACCAGCCATAACTTGCCATGCCAAGTTGTAAACAGATTTAGCATGTTCACCGAAATCAGCCTTCAAATAAGAAGTTCCGAGACCGGCACCAACATAAGGTGTCCAAGGTGTGCATGTCAAATAGTCAAAGTAAACATTGGCCATTACAGAGTGCTTATACAATCTGAAGTGATCAATAGTGTCTTCATAGTTAGCACCATTGCTGTATTCCAAGTGATTACGTTTAATGTCACGAGAATTGTTCAATTCAACTTCGCCACGAACATAACCGGCTTGAACACCGTATGCAACGTGAGTACCGAACAAATTCTTGTTAGCTTTCCAACGTTCCATTTGATTTTCTTCAAAATCTGCATTTTTAATGTTAACTTTGTTGAAATCATAAGAAACTTTTGCTGAAACATATTGATTAACTTCAGCCTGAGCATTAGCTGCAAACAAGCAAGCAACACCGGCCAACAATAAAAACTTTTTCATATTTAATTCCTTTATACTTGTTGAACAACAACTATACTTTCGTATAATAACGTCCTTACTCTATGCCTATATTTTAGATTAGTCAAGGAATTTTTTATTAATGAACGGTTAACGGGGCTTACAAAAAAAGGCAATGCAAAAAAGATGCACTGCCTTAATAATCTAAAGTTCGGCGATTAGAATGAGTATCTTGCACCAAACAAAATTTCGTGGTCACGAACAGTAGTCTTAACAACCGAAGAACCGTAATTTTTGCGAACACGTCCCAAATCGGCATAACGATAGCCGAGATCAAGTGTCCATTCCGCATTCAAATCGTATGTAATACCACCCATAACTTGCCATGCCAAGTTGATTGCAGACTTAGAGGAGTCATTAAACTTCATTTTCAAATAAGAAGTTCCGAGACCGGCACCAACATAAGGTGTCCAAGGTGTGCATGTCAAATAGTCAAAGTAAACATTGGCCATTAAGGAATGCTTATACAATTCAAATTTGTCAATTACGGCATTCGGTTCTCTTCTGTTATCAACCAAAGTATTACGCTTCATGTTAACGGCATTGTTCAATTCAACTTCACCGCGAACAAAACCGAATTTAGCACCGTAAGCAAGGTGAGAAGCCGGTAAATTTTTATCAGATTTCCAACGATAAATGTCATTGCTTTCAAAATCAGCATCTTTAATTTTTACTTTATTGAAATCCAATGATGCTTTGCCGGAAACATATTGACTAACTTCTGCTTGAGCATTAGCGGCAAACAAGCAAGCCACACCGGCCAACAATAAAAACTTTTTCATATTTAATTCCTTTTATACTTGTTGAACAACAACTATACTTCTGTATAATTTACAGTGACACTTTAGTTTGTTACAAGCAATGAGTCAAGGCTTTTAATTAAATATCCATTCAATCAGATTCTCATTATCATTGGACGTCACCTCATCCGCTTCCGGCAAAGTATAACGAACACGGTAACACTCTCCGTCAATCATCTTACACTCCGGACAACACAAACGATTTGCCAATACCGGTTCTTTCAAACATTCGGCCCCGTTCCAATAATAATTTGTTGAAAAACATTCCTCGGCACCGGCAAGTCTTACGTTGGCGGACAAGTCCAAAACCTCCCTTGAATAATCAAGACCGTAAAATTGATAGTTTTGTAAACGTTCTTGCAACAATGCACATTCTTGCTTGCCGCCCATACATACTATGTTCATATCTTTGATTAAGTTTTTATTGCCACCCAACGCTCCTAAACCGATATTCGTTAACGTTGCCGGCACGATAAGGGTATTAAGTCTGCTGTTTCCTCTGAAAGCAATATGGCCTAAATCCGTTAATGCGTCGGACATAGTAACAGATGATGCACCGCGACCATTCCATGCGAAAGCGCTGTCATTTATTTTTTTAACGGAATCATCCATTTGTATGCTGTTGACAGCTAAATGGCAGAATGCACACGAACCTATACTGTTCATTCCGGATACCTCTACTGCTGTAATCCGGTCTTTATAGCCTCCCCACGGCGCGGACGAATAATTTATGTCATCTTCCGTATAAAAACGGTAATTATTCATATTTCCGCTTCCGCTGACCGTAAGCTTTCCGCTTGTCAAGTCCACACTCCAGTTACAATCCGCTCCGCAGGACACACAATCCGTCCCGTCCGCATATTTGCCGTTATTGCAGCTTATAACCTCGGCATTTGCCTGCCCAATCGTAAAAAACAAACTTAAAATCCCCAAAATGCAATATCTCATTTCATACATCCTTTTCTTAAAGTAAAAAGTTAACAAAAAAAATCCCACCGAAATGGCGGGCGGATGTTAGTAAACCGTATACATGAAAACGGCTCAGCCTATTTGGCATAGCCTTATTCGGCTGACATCCGCTCACAAAATATGCGAACATCAGCACGATTAAATATCGCTAAATTCATGTATAAGGGTTACTACGCCCTGAAACGTGTTTTTTCCACGTCCTGAATGAACAATAGCAGAACAATGTTTGATTGTAAAGATTTTTACTTATATTTATAAAGAGTTTTGCCGTATTTTTTGAGCCAATCATGTCCGTTTTTCCATTCCGGATACAGCTCTTCAACACATTTCCAAAAATCAGAGGAGTGGTCTTGGTGCAACAAATGCGAAACCTCATGCGCAACCAAATATTTTATGACATAACTCGGAGCCAACGCAATTCGCCAGCTGTAATTTATATTTCCCAATCCGGAACAACTTCCCCAACGTGATTTTGTATCTTTTATGGTTACATCATTTACTTTGCAACCGATTTTTTGCGCCATGGAAACAGATTCGCTCAGCAATACGGTTTTTGCCTGTTTTTTAATAAAATCACGAACACGACGGTGCAAAAATTCGGCTCCTCCGGAAACAATCAGCAAATCATTTTCTTTACGCACTCCGCAGCGTGCATCCGGACTGTGAGCAATCACCACATTTTCACCGAACAGAGATATTTTCTCACCGTTTTCAAATTCTTTTATCGGCGGTAATTTTGCCATTGTCGTCATAATCCACCCCATATTTTCGTTCACAAAACTGACTGCACGCCGACGTGAACAAAACTTAGGCACACTCAGAACCGGAATACGTTCCTTATTATCAATTTTCAAAACCAATTTATGCAGCGAACGCGACGGCACAACCTT
The DNA here is from genome assembly GCA_017484225.1 of Alphaproteobacteria bacterium. GTDB lineage: Bacteria > Pseudomonadota > Alphaproteobacteria > RF32 > CAG-239 > RUG410. The sequence goes on along the minus strand of JAFUTN010000034.1, from coordinate 78,896 downwards.
TATATCTATGCCCAATTCTTCTTTAATATCAAAGGTCTTGCCAGTCAACAATGTGATTTTCATAATCTTTTACCTCTGTTTCGTTAACAAGATTTCTGCCGACCAAACTCATGTTTGCTTCCGTAACACTTGCGGCTCTCTTGGTAATCAGCGGATGCCATTCCGGCAAATCATATCCGTTATCCAACAGCCAATAAGCACAAGTTTTAGGCATCCACCGCGGCTTTTCGCGAACTGCCTCAAGAGTTATGTCCCGACAATCCGGCACAACCTCAAATCGGTGTTCATATATTTTGCATAAACAGCTTTTGCAATCCAAAAAACGACAATATGTGTTCGTAAACTTTACTTTTCCTCCGATTTCAATTTTGTTCAAACAACACTTACCGCAACCGTCGCACAAAGCCTCCCACTCATCCTTATTCAAATCTTCAAGCTTTTTATGCTTCCAAAATTCCGGTTCAAGTTTTGCAAACTCATCAACTCTTTTTTGCGGATTATATTCTTCTGTGAGTTCATCCTTACTCATAAGTCATCCTCATCAATAATATAGTCTTCCAATTCGGATTCTTGCACATTTTTTTGCGAAACAACCCGCCCTTTTAATTTTTTTTGCGGTTTTGCGACAAAATTTGCATCAAAAAGCCGGCGATAAGCACATGTTTTAGGCATCCACTCTATTTTACTGACATTATTTTCATCTAAGCGCACACACTCCGGAACCAACTCACAGCGCTTTTCGTATACCGAACATCGGCATTTATCCAAATCATAATATCGGCAAATCACGTTGGTATAAAAAATTTCATCACTGTTTTCATCCTGCAGTTTCAACAAACAACATTTTCCGCAGTTATCGCAAATTTTTTCCCATTCCTCACGAGAGATTGATTTCATAATCAGCCCCTCTGCTCCGGCAGCTTATCCGCTTCCGCCAAATTACCGAATTGTGCAAATTCACCGTTCCAAAAGAGTTTAACCGTTCCTGTCGGTCCGTGACGTTGTTTGCCGACAATAACTTCGGCCAAATTTGCGGTTTCGCGGTCGCGTTTTACCCAATCTTCATGTTTTTTTGCAAACTTTTCCGGAGAATCTCCCTCTTGTTGCTTTGGTTCGGCATTATGAATGTAATAATTTTCACGGAACACAAACATCACAATATCGGCATCTTGCTCAATAGATCCGGATTCGCGCAAATCAGACATTACCGGACGTTTGTCATCACGAGCTTCCACACCGCGGTTAAGTTGAGATAAAGCAATTACCGGAACTTTCAACTCTTTTGCCAATATCTTTAGGCCGCGTGAAATTTCTGACAGCTCTTGCACACGATTACCCTCACCTCGTTTACTTCCGGTTCCGCTGATAAGTTGGATATAGTCAATCACAATCAATCCCAATCCTTTAGAACGTTTTAATCTTCGGGCGCGAGTGCGGATGGCATTAATACTTACCCCCGGCGTATCGTCAATATACAGCGGAATTTTATTTAATTCACGCACCGCGGCCGTAATACGCGTAAACTCGGCCTCATCAATCTCGCCGTTACGCATTTTTTGCCCCGGTGTTTGCGTCACCGTAGACAATATGCGGGATGCCAGCTGATCGGCCGACATTTCCAGCGAAAAAAAGGCCACCCCTCTGTTTTCCGGATGAGTATCTTTGTCATGACTGAAAAACTCGGCAACATTGTAGGCAATATTGGTTGCCAGTGCCGTTTTTCCCATTGCCGGACGACCGGCTAAAATTATTAAGTCGGAATCATTTAATCCGCCGATTCGGTAGTCCAATTTATTCAATCCTGTCGGCACACCGGAAATTCTTCCTTCCTTTTGATAAGCCTTTTCTATTACCTTTAACGAAGAATCCAATGCCTGCGAAAAATCCAAAAAACCGCCTTGAGCATCACCCTGATCCGATATTGTATACAGAGCCTTTTCCGCCATTTCAATCTGGTCGGTTGCCGTCACATCAATATTTTCTTCCATTGCCGCATTCACAATTTCATAACCGGCATTAATCAATTCGCGGCGCAAATATTTGTCATAAATGAATTGCGCATAATATTCCACATTTGTCAGCGGAGAAGCACTGTCGGCCAACTTTACCAAATAAGAAAAACCGCCAACCTTATCAAGAGTTCCTTCCTGTTCAAAATAATCACGCAGTGTAATTACGTCGGCAGTGCGATTGCGATTAATCATTTTCGCAATAACTTCAAAAATTTTTTGGTGAGTAGAATCGGCAAAATGCACCGGTTTCAAAAACTCAGACACTTTTTCAAATCCTCTGTTATTAGCTAACAATGCACCGAGCAAAGCTTGTTCTGCTTCAATATTTTTCGGCAATTTTGCCGCATCTAAGGCTTCCATTTTTCTTAATATCCTTTTTTTTGCGTTGTAATTTTTATTTGCTTAAGTTATAAGTAAAAACAATCAAAAAAATCAGCAAAATATTTTTTTGCTTGTGTATAATGTGCATAACATAATCGGAGGATATATGTCTGAAGGCAAAATACTGGTAATCGGAGGTGCCGGATATATCGGAAGTCACGTGGTAAAGGCTTTGAATGAAAGCCTTTTTGCCGTTACGGTATATGACAATTTTTCAACCGGTCAGGAATGTAATCTTTTTCCGGATAACAAACTTGTTAAGGGAGATATACTTGATTCGGCAAAGCTAGAACAAACCATGTCCGAAGGCTTTGATGCCGTAATTCATCTGGCAGCCAAAAAGGCCGTTGGAGAATCAATGGAAAAGCCGGATTTTTACGCAAAAAATAATTTAATCGGCTCAATCAATATTTTCAACGCGATGTTGAAGAACGGTGTCCAAAATATTGTTTTTTCGTCGTCTGCCGCCGTTTACGGAACTCCGCAATATATTCCGGTTGACGAACAACACCCGACAAATCCGATTAATTTTTACGGCTTCACCAAGTTGGAAATAGAAAAAGTCATGAACTGGTATTCCGAGTTAAAAAACTTTAACTACATTGCCTTGCGGTATTTTAATGCCGTCGGATATGCCGCCGACGGTTCTGTCTGCGGTATGGAAAAAAATCCGCAGAATCTGCAGCCTATTGTGATGGAAAACATTACCGGCAAACGCGAAAAAATTTTTGTTTTCGGTAACGATTACGAAACACCGGACGGGACTTGTTTGCGAGATTATATTCATGTTGAGGATTTAGCTTCCGCTCATGTTCTTTCCGTAAAACACTTGATGAAAAATCATTCGTCGCATATTTTCAATCTCGGAACCGGAAAAGGAACATCCGTTTTGGAAATAATTCAATCGGTAGAAAGAGTAACCGGTAAAAAGGTGAATTACGAAATTGCCCCGCGCCGTGCCGGAGATCCGGCTGTTTTAACCGCTTCAAGCAAATCTGCCGAAACCGTTTTGGGTTGGAAACCTGAATATACAAACATAGATGATATCATTAAAACCGTATGGAATATGGAGTTAAAAAATAATGGGAAACTTTAGTACACTTTTTTCCGAACATGCTTTAATGTCGCCGTTCTGGCTGTGGACAATTTTCGGCATTGTCGTTGTTTTGTTATTGGCTGCCGATTTATTTTGGTTCAATCGCAAAACGAGGAACCTCATTTTTGGCACACACTTTGGATTTGCGTGGCTTATGTTGCCGTGGCATTGTTGTTCGGTGTATTCGTTCTGTATGAAGACGGAGTGGAAAAAGGAATGGATTATTTCACCGGATATCTGTTGGAAAAAAGCTTGTCCATGGACAATATTTTTGTGATGTCCATGATTTTTGCCGCACTCGGCGTGCCGAAAATGTATCAGCATCGCGTGCTTTTTTGGGGTATTTTGGGAGCGCTTGTAATGCGTGATATTTTAATCGGTATCGGCGACGTTTTGGTTCTCAAATTTCACTGGATTCTGTATTTGTTTTCTGTTTTCCTTATTTATACCGGAATCAAAATGTTTGTGGCAAAAAAAGATGAACAGGTAAACCTGCACGACAGCAAAATATATCAGATTATTGCCCGCTATTTTCATGTTACACCGGAAATCAGAGGAGAACATTTTTTCGTAAAAGAGAATGGCAAGCACTATATTACCCCGTTGTTTTTCGCCTTACTGATTATTGAAACAATGGACGTGGTTTTTGCGCTTGACAGTATTCCGGCAATTTTTCTGGTAACCACTGATGTTTATGTGATATACACCAGTAATATTTTTGCCATTTTAGGTTTGCGTGCCTTATACTTTTTATTGGCAGCAATTATCAGCAAATTTGCATATCTCAAACCGGCAATTTCCATTATTTTGGTATTTATCGGTCTGAAAATATTTATGCCTCATTTCGGAATTCATGTTCAGGAGTGGCAGTCATTGGCCGTTACGGTCGGACTTTTGGCCGGAGGTATTATCGTTTCATTAATTAAAGGCGAACAAACTAAAGACAAAGGAACACCAAGCATTGGCAAATAAACAGGCCTCATTATGTTTTGCCCGCCACGGACGCTACGGTTCGGATACTTTTATAGACAGACAAAGTATGCTGGAGGCGTTTTTACAAGGAAAATTGCTGAAAAACATTTTTTCCGATTGTGAAACCGTTTATCATTCCCCTATTCCTCGGGCAGTGCAAACGGCAAATTTTTTGGCCTTGGGAATGAATTGTTCGCACCTCATAGAAGCACCGCAGCTATCTGAAAATGAACCGACTTTCGGAATACAAAAATTCATCACCGGAATTTTGCTCAATACCGAAGGAAACAAGTGTGCCTATCTTTTTGTCACCCACCTTCCGGTCATTGAGAAAATCGGTCTTCCTGATTTGGGTTGCGGTGAAATGTGTTTATGCAACGCCGAAAATACAACAGAAATGTTGGCTGAAAATTTCACGACACAAAAAATTCCCGTCCCGAATATTGATAACGTTGTCCATTTAATGGAGCAAATAAAGGTTTCGGCAGATGAGTTAAACAGGCTGTCTGCCGATGAAATTTACAGCCGTTTATCTTTGCTTGTGCAATAGCCGGAAATCGGGCATTTTTCGCACAAAGGCTTTTGTGCCTTACAAATATATCTCCCGAACAACACCAACCAATGATTTGTATGCACAACCATCTCCGCAGGCAAGACTTTCATCAAATCATTTTCAACTTCCAACGGAGTTTTTCCTTTGCTGAAATCCAAACGGTGAGCAATACGCATAACATGAGTGTCAACCGCCAATGTCGGCTGATTATACCACACATTCATTACCACATTAGCCGTTTTTCTGCCCACGCCGGCAAGTCCGACTAAAGCATCTCGGTCTGCCGGAACACAACCGTTAAAATTTTCCACCAGCTGCCGACTCAACTCTATAATATTTTTGGCTTTGTTATTAAAAAGCCCGATTGTTTTGATGTATTGCTTTAAGTTTTCCAATCCCAAATCAAGCATTTTTTGCGGAGTATCGGCAATTTCAAAAAGTTTTTCCGTTGCCTTGTTTACTCCCTTATCTGTGCTTTGAGCCGAAAGAACCACCGCTACCAGCAATGTATAAGGATTATGAAAATTCAATTCACTTTGCGGATTCGGATTTTCCGCCGCAAAAATTTTCATAATTTCCAAGATTTCCGCCTTTTTACGCATCAGGCTTTCACTCCTCCGGCACCTGCCGCTTTCGGAGCATTTTCGTCTAAGGGCCAACGCGGACGCGGTTTAAAATCTAATTCACTGACAAGCCCCAACCGAAAACGTTCCAATCCGGCCCAAGCAACCATAACGCCGTTATCGGTGCAAAACTTAATCGGAGGAGCTGCAAATTCAAGCCCGTGCCGCAAACTCAAGTCGTGCAATTTTCCGCGCAAATACGTGTTTGAAGCCACACCTCCGGAAACAACCACATGTTTTCCTTGCGGATATTTTTGTTTAAAATACTTAATCGCACGCTCTAATTTTGCCGTCAGACACTCGGTTGCGGTTTTCTGAAAACATGCACAAATATCATTAACATCCTGCTTCGGCAAAATTGCGTGAGCCACATCACCGTCTTCGGCATACGATTCTATCACTTTTCGCACTGCAGTTTTTAAGCCTGAAAACGAAAGATTGCAGTCACCGGAATTTGCCAGCGGATGCGGTAAAGAAAAACGAGAATCATCACCCATTGCCGCTAATTTTTCTATCATCGGGCCACCCGGATATCCCAATCCCAACATTTTTGCCACCTTATCAAAGGCTTCTCCGGCGGCATCATCAATAGTTGTTCCCAAACGCTCGTATTCACCGACATTTTTAACCACCAAAATTTGGCAATGTCCGCCGGAAACAAGTAATAACAAATACGGAAATTCCACATCATGAGCAATACGAGCACACAACGCATGCCCCTCCAAGTGGTTAAGCGCAATAAACGGCTTATTTAAAGCCAGAGCCAAAGATTTTGCCGTCATAACACCGACAACCACCCCCCCGATAAGCCCCGGACCTGCAGATGCGGCAACGGCATCAATATCATTAATATTCAATTTTGCGCGCTTCAGACACAACTCAACTATTTCATCAACATGTTCCAAATGCGCACGCGCGGCAATTTCCGGCACAACTCCGCCGTATTGTTTGTGTTCCTCCTGAGATTCCAAAGCCTCGCCCAAAATTTCTTTTTTTTCGTTAACCACCGCGGCTCCGGTATCGTCACAACTGCTTTCTATCCCTAAAACAATCATCTTTGCATCCAATTTTTTTTTAATTCTTGCCTTAAAATATTTTCTGTTATAACTATATGTATATGATGAGTTGTAATTGTCAAGAAAAAGGATAAACGAGCATGGCTAAAAATATTCAAGAAGGAAAAGAAAATATAAACGAAATCAAAAAACCCGAACCGCCGAAACCGGAACATCCTCACCCGCACCCACAGCCGCATCCTGAAAATAAGCATATTTTTGCCAAATTTTCTGCTTTTGCCTGTCTGATTGTTCTGTTGGCTTTTTTAGCCTGTCTGAGTGTTGAATTACACCAAACAAAGGTCATCAATAATGAAATTTTACCGCAAATGCGTGCCGATTATGCGGCAAAAATAGATTCTCTTACTGCAGAAGTCAGTTTGCTTCAACGCGAAATAAATAAAATGAAAACCGACAATTTTCACGACAGCAGTAATGTTGAGAGTTATATCAATACCCAAATTGAACAGTTGAAAGAAAATTTGCCGGTTGCCGGAATTTCTGCCGAAGACAGTGAACTAATTAAAATAAACAGCAACAAAATCGCGGCTTTGGAAAAAACAATAGAAGCTCTGCATACTCAAGAAAGCACCTCATCTGCAGAACTTCGTTTTATGAACGAAATTATGCTTGCCTCCGGTGCATTAACCGTTCGCGGATTGGCAGAAAACGGCGAAAGTTTTGTGTATGAAACCGAAGTTTTGCAAATATTGGCACAAGGCAATCAGATTGCCGAAGAATACGTTGCCGACATAAAAAAATATGCTTCATCCGGCATCAGCGGAAAATCTATGCTTATAAAATCATTTAATTCCTTTTATGCTTATCTCGGAAATGAAATTTCCGAACAAAAAGTTGAAGAAACCATTCCGGCGGACGAAAAATGGTATGATACCGTGTTGCGCAAGCTTAAAAACTTGGTAACCTTCCGCAAAACAGATACTCCGGCACTCAAATTTGATGCCGCACCTGATGAAGTTTATGATTCCGTAAACGAAGGTAACTTATCTCAAGCCTTAAAACTGATTGCAACCTCACCTAAATATATGCAGTTGCACTCGGTTGTTTTGGCCGAATGGATAAAACAGGTTGAAGACTATATCGTTTTTGAAAAAGCTGCTAACGGTCTCATCATGAATTCTTTGGCAAATATTCGCATGAAAGAATTTCAAAGCAACAATCAAATAACCGAATAACGGAGCAACTATGGACCACTCACAAATTATATCTTTATGGCAGCAAAAATATAAAACGGCTGCCGCTCAAATAGAAAAAACGGCAGAACTAAAATTTGTTGCCACCGCTTTTAATTCAAACATTGATGCCGTGCTTAAAATAAGCGGTTCAAAAATCTCCGGATTGGCAAATGATGTTGCGCTTGAATACGAAAATATTGAGCAAGGAGAAAACAAACTCAATTCTCCGCATAATGTAGTGCGCGGAATCGTAAAATGCTTTCAACACGGAATAGCTGAAGAATGGTTGGCCGAAGATGCAGCCGTTTATGAGTGGATGCAAAAAAATCTCGGATATGACCGCCTGCAAATGGGCGGACAAGCCGGAATTATCGCCAATGTTTTAGCTTTGACCGGCATCAAAAATGTTTTGGTTCATACTGCTTCTCATCCGAGATTGCAAGCCGAACAATTTCTGCACATACCAAACTTAAAAGCCGTTGGTGATGACGGTAAATTACATATTGCTTATGAAACAAACCGCCAAAACGATATTCCGTTGGTGCATTGGATTATTGAATTTGACAAAGGTGATGAATGTGTTATCGGCAACAAAACAATCGTTTGTCCTAAATCCAATCGCTTTATAGCCACTTACGATCCGCTTAATTCAAAAATGCACATAAACAATTATTTTATGAATGAGCTGAAACAAAATAATTTTGATTGTCTGTTGCTTTCAGGTTACCACATGCTGCAAGGGAAAAGCGGTATAGAGGCCGTAAAAAATTCGGCTCGGGAAATACAAAAACTGAAAAAAACAAACCCGCAAGGAATTATTCATCTTGAAATTGCTTCTACCCAAGATAAAGCCGTTCGTTCGGAAATATTAAATCAAATTGCCGTGCAATCCGATTCTTTAGGCTTAAACGAACGCGAAACTTTAGATATTTTAGAATTGCTTTCTCCGCAAGACTTTAAGGCATTAAACACTACAGAATTACACTCTCCGCAACTGTTTGACGCTTTGTGCAAAATCAAGGAATATACAAAAGCTCCGCGTATTCAGTTGCACATGTTCGGACTTTATGTGACCATACAAAACAAAAAACCGTTAATCGGCAGCAATGAAAGCATTAGCGGAATGTTAGCCGCCGCAACTGCGGCAGCATCAAAAGCATATTTGAGTAAATTGGAGAAAAAATCCGATTTGTGCTATGCGGCAGAAAATCATGTCGGTAATATTTGCTTGTCTGAGTTGCAAAAACTTTCGGATTATTTGAACTCTCCCGAACTTTTATCTTCCGGAATATGCAATTTCCATAACTATACGGTAACAGCCATACCGACAATTATCGTAGAAAAACCGAAGACATTGGTTGGTATGGGCGACACAATTTCCTCGCTTTCCCTTTTGTGCGCAAGATAAAAAACTTTTACCCAACAAATTTTTTATGGTTGAAGAAAGTATCATTTTATGGTATACTAAAAAACATAATAAGGGACTGTCTGACGCGTGAAGCCGCGTTGTCTTTCGAGCCAACATATTTTATTAGGGAGCTGTCTCTGTCCAAATCGTGGTTTGGTTATATGGCGCCCACCTTGTCAACAGCGGTTCGGTATAGAAACTTTAAGCCACGGTCAGACGGTTTCTTTTTTATTTACCATATTTCCCTTACATTTTCCCGTTTTTCTGTAACAAAACATTCACAAAACTTGCCTTGTGACAAAAAAAATTATGTGCTACAATGAACGTGTGTTTTAATATAAAGGAATTTCTTATGGAAAAATATACCGGAAATGAAAATAATGCCAAAGTCGGATATTCTGAATCCGAAAACATAGATTTTTGGGAAAGAAATCATGTTTTACCGCGAGACTGCGAAACAGCTAAGTTAGTGAACGATTATGTTGAGTCTATATGTGTAAATCTGTTCAAGCAAAAAGGCGGCGAATATTCTCAACCTGATTTTTTCAAGAAAAATTTTGATATTATCGTTTCCGATTCTGATGAATTGAATGCTTTTCATTTGCGGAAAACTTATACTAAAGACGGAAAAGCAATATTGTGCGTTAATAAGGGGTTGTTTAAAAACGTTGCTAACGAAGCACAACTTGCCTTTGTGCTTGCCCATGAGCTCGGACACTACACTGTTGAAGAAACCAGAGAAGACGATAAATACGGCGTCCATGTTTCCGGACATGAACACGAAGTTCAAGCGGACAGACTTGGTTTCAACTCAATGGTAGAAGGCGGATATAATCCGGAAGAAGCTGAAGCCTTTTTCCATAAAATAGATTATATGGAGCCGGATACGGTAAGTGCCTATAAATCAGCAAATAATTCTCACGGCAGCACTTCAACACGTATTGCCAATATCAAAGACTATAAATCAGACTTTGAAAGAAAAGGTGTGGTTATGCCCACCTACACCGGAAAAGACCGTTTTGATGATTTTGTAAAAAAATTTGAGGCAGTAGAAAGTAACGATAGATACATAAGCTACTTGGAAGAAAGAATCAGACAAGAACATAATGTAGCTTCAAGTTCAGAGCTTTCTCCTCAACAAAGACGAGATTTTTGTGAAAAAATTATTACTGATGAACCTGATGTCCTGAATACCGGACAGCGCGGCGGAGAATTCGCCCGTATTTTGTGCGGCAACACAAAAAGTTTAAGCAAGGAAGATGCCGTTCAAATCAACAGGATTTTAGAAAAATGCTACAAACTGGATACGGAGAATGAATCTTTATACAAAGCTTGTGCGCTAAAGTTACCGCCGCGTGACGAAAACGGCAATCTTTGGCTTGAACCGCGCGGTTCAGTTAAAGAAAGGATGCAGTTTTTAGAACAGCTCATGACAGATGAAAAAAAATGGGAAGAACTCAAAAATCCGTATTCCGCTAAAGATGTCTTTTCAAAGATAAGAGAACAGCATCCTTTGCACGATTATGTGGAAATGCCAAAGTTTTCACTTGAAAATCCGCAAAAAGGAAACACCGTGCCTTGGGCGGGATTAGCTGCTTCCCTTAATGTAAGAAACAAAGACGATATGCAACTGATTATGTCCGTTCTCGGAGTGCATGCCGACTATTTTGAACAAAAATACGGAAACAACGGGGGATACATTACAAATGAAAAAGATAAAATGTATTGTGATGCCAAAGGAGTGATAATCAGCACAGATCCGCAAGAAGTGGCACAACTCTATCAACAGTGTGAAGAAACTGTCCGGAGTTTACCGATTGAAGAACAAAAACGTATTATGGTGTTGGATTTTCATGACCAGTTGGTAATTATGAGCCAAAACGAGCATGGCAGTCCGGAATTTGAACAGGCAAAACAGCGCGCCTCCGAAATATATATTCAATCCAAAGATGCTTTTGTTGAGTTGGACAACAGTAGGGATATATTAGGCACACACAGAGGTGTTGCAATTCATTTAAGCACAGAAGATTTGGACCGCCCGACAGGTCAATTATTTGCCAAAGAAATTAATGAACATTCTCCGACATACATTCAATTTGCAAGTAATGAAAAATATTTACGCACTTTCAGTGCCTTATACACCGAAGTCATTGTTGATACAGAACTGAAAATCCGAGAACAAACTCACCCTTCCGACTATCTCACACGAGATGATTGCGTAAAAAATGCAATGGAATTTGTTGCATCTGAAAACAGAGACCTATACAACGATTTCAGCAGTAGCGGAGATTTTTCCGCAGAGCAACGAAAAACAGTAAGAAAAGATGTAATTCGCAACATGGCTCCGGTTATTTTTAACACCTACGACAAATTGTTTGAAAATTCTCCGGGAAAAGAATCTGCGGCATTGATGCATGCATTTGTTACCCAAACACTGATGAACGATAATGTCGGAGCAGACGGCAATTTAGCTTATGCCGAAGCATTCAGAAAAAATCGCGATTTAAAAGATGCTCAAAACAACGCTGATTTGCTGGATAATTTAAAACAAATGGCACCGAAAGAAGAACAAAGAGGATATATCGGAAATACAATAACCTATACAAAAATGATGTATGACTATGAGGTTATGCGCACCATCAATAATGGTGCAGATATAGATATTCCGCAAGTTTTGCCGTATATACCGGGAAATGTGTCACCGGCTTTGGCCGACAAGATGACGCAATATGTTGTAAAACATGATATGTTTGCCGCCCGTGAAGGAGAAACCGCTGAACAAACTTATGACAGATGCAAAGAGCTGTATATTAAAATGGCAGAAAAATCCGCCTTTTCATCCCAAGATGATACTCAATACAAAATAGAAAAACAGCTTTTGAGTCATCTGCAAAAATTGCCGCCGGAAAGACAAGCCCGAGAAGTATATCAATTACTCAACACACAAGCAGACCATGCATTGGCGGATTCACAAATTGACAACAGCTTTCTCTCCGAACAAAGTGATTACGAAAAAGCAACTATCATGAAGGAGCGCTTAAAAGAGATGGGGGGCTCCATCTTACGCTATGATAACAACAAAATTATTGCCGAAAACATGTATGCGGATTATGTTATCAACAAATTCGGACCGGATGATAAATCTGCCGAATATCGCGAAAATATGAACTTTGCTTTAGATGAACTCTCGGAAAACGTTGCCATCACCAGCCGTTCTCGTATATGTTCACGTATAGCAAAAGGAATTATGGCTCAAGAAGAACTTGCTTATGATATTAAAGAAATTGCCGGAAAGTCGGTAGAAAACAATAAAGTCAGAGAGGAAGCAATCCGCAGTTTTAACGTGATAAACACATTTCTGCAACGTAATCCGGAATATTCAACAATGGCAATGGATTTTCTAATTTCCAACGGAAGTGTTGCCGATTGCAAAAAGTTCAGCGAACAGATTATTCGCGGTGTTCAGGAAAACAGAAAACATTTACCTGAGGAATGGGAAGAAAGTATCAATAACAAGCTGAGTGACAACGGAGTTACCGCTTTCACCGCACGCGACATCAGAAATGTTCCGTTGCCTCCTGATTTATTGACAGAACAACTTGCCGGTCTGCATCAATCATACACAAACGCTGATTTTAAAACCAGAGCAGTTATTATGCACCGTATGCTTGATCATGCCGTGGAAAGAATTCCGGAAGAAAAGAAATTAGAAACCCAAATTTCTTATGTATCAGATAAAATATTCGGGAACCGTAAAGAAGATGCCGAACTGTTGCAAGAAGTGAAAAAAATTGCCACTGCCGTATGTCATCAGGAAGAACAACCGACATTGCTGCTCGGAGGTGTTTTAGCCGGACGAGAACCGGGACAAGCTGATGAAAATATGAATGTTGGTGACGGGTTAACCATGTTTTGTGAAAAACAGGGAACCGCATGGGTAAAATTGGCACAAACACTTTCGTATGTTGATCAACTTCCGCAAGATATTCGCGACAGCTTGGGACGTTTAAAAGACAAAGCCAATGAACCGGAACAGTGGGAAATCTGGAAAGATTTGCGCGAAGCCATGCCGGATAAAGAATTTAACCGCATTAAAAAGGTTAAAAAGTTTATCGGCGGCGGCTCTTTCAATAAAACAATTTTAGTGGAAACGGAAGATGAGAAAAACGGCGGTTCAAAAGATGTTGTTATTCAAGTAATGCATGACAGAGCGGCAACAAAATCAGCCAATGAGTTTAGAAAAATCAACGGAGCAACTACCGAACTTTGCGGTGTAGATAAAAAATACGAAATTTTAAAAAGCATTGTAGACAGGTCAGCCAAAAACGCTAAAATAGAAGTTGACATCAATGAAGGCGCTAAACAATACGTCAATGCCTGCAATAATTACGGTGCAATAGAAAGTGTTGAAGTGAACGGAGTATCCTATGTTCCGCATGTGGCAACATGGGAACGATACGGCGATTCTAAATTTTCCAACTACAAAATAATGGAAATGGCGCCGGGAAAAAGCATTGATTCCCCGGATTTTACCCCTCAGCAAAAGCATGATATGGCCTTGGCTTATACCATGATTGAAATGACTAATCTGATGAGCGGTAAGGCTTGGGATATTGACCGCCACAGCAAACAGCAGAACTTTCATATAACTCAAGATAAGGATGGAAAACCGGTTGTAGAAATCGGAATTTTTGATACCGGCGCTCAGCGGGCTGCTCCAACCAAAGATGAAAAGAAATTGCTCGGCCGCTTTTTAATTGCGGTTGTAAAAGAACAACAAAAAGGTAAAGACAGTAATTTAAGTGAGTTTATGCTGGAAAAAATTAAAAAGTTTGAAAAAGCGGGAAAAGATGTTAACTATGTATCAGATGTTCAGCGCGGTTTGCTCGCAATATCAGACGTAATGAAACACATGAATACGCCGGAAAACCCGAATGGTATGGCCGAAGGATTAAAAACCTGTTTTGCCGCTTTGCACAAAAATAAGCTGATTGATAATAAATTATATAAAACTTTAATTAAAGAAACTGTTAAAGCTGCACTGACTAATCCGAAATTTGGTAAATCTGTTGCTGAAGCATTATTACAACCAACAGAAAGCAAAGATAATATAACTGTCAATTTGAGCAAAGACAACACCAAAGCACAGCAACAAATAAAAGCTTCCGTCCGTGCCGACAAACCGGAACACGAAACTGAAGCCATTGAATTGGAAAAAACCCGCATAAGACCAAAACCGAAAACACCGAAAGAACAGGTTGAAAAAATTTTAGCGGATGTGGATATGCCAAAAGAAACATACCTGCTTTTGACTCCGGACGATTCTTGGCTCAAAACCACATATCTTGATACAGGACGTTCAATAGAAGGTTATTTCAATGCCCAAGAAGAAGCCAAACAAGAAGGTGCAAAAATATTAATGGGAACAAATAACGGCTACACCGCATTATATTTTGCCGAGCAGAATATTTACGTGGTTTCACCGGGATATGAACTTGCCAATAAAATGTATTATAAAGCAGGATGTAAAGATGTCGGATATGGCGTGATGTTCTCTAACGGAGAAAAATTCACCAACTCAGCATTTAAGCAAGACGAGTGGGAAAATAAAAAAGCTGCCATGAAAGAATGGCGCGATTCCGGATATGATAAAACCGTGTTAGAAAAATACAGTGAAGGATTCTCCAAAGCCGCTTTTCAGGAGGCAGCACCCGCTCGTCAGCTTACTGCTGCCGTTTGCAAAAAAGAAGATATTGCTTTTGAAAAAATCAGCTTTGAATCTTTAAGCAAATCCTCCGACATGATTATGCTGCAAGACTATGACCTAAGTGATAAAAATTTGCTTGCGGTAAAAAATGTGTGTTGCAAAAATTGCAAAATTTCCGCCAAAACGGAACTTCCTGACTATGCGGTTTTAGAAAATGTCAGCATCCCGAAAGGAATGGATTTAAGCCGTATGGAGAAAGTTGCTTTCATTAACTGCGAAATCGGTGATGGTGTAAAATTGCCCCCGATTACCCACATAAAAGATTGCACTGTTCCGGAAAATATTGACACCTCAAAATGCTTGAAAGAACTAAAGTGCATAAATTGCAAGATGGATGAAAATATTGCTCTGCCGCAAGGAGCCAAACTCGTAATTAATGATGCGGAAAAAGAGCATCCGCTGATTATTGAGGGTATGACGAAAAAAGCTCCGGAACCGGTTAAACAAACTGAGCCGAAAGTTGAAGTCAAGACTCCGGAACCGGCTAAGCAGGCCGAGCCGAAAGTTGAAGTCAAGGCTCCGGAACCGGCTAAACAAGCCGAGCCGAAAGCTGAAGTCAAGACTCCGGAACCGGCTAAGCAAGCCGAGCCGAAAGTTGAAGTCAAGACTCCGGAACCTGTTAAGCAGGCCGAGCCGAAAGTTGAAGTCAAGACTCCGGAACCGGCTAAGCAGGCTGAGCCGAAAGTTGAAGTCAAGACTCCGGAACCGGTTAAGCAGGCCGAAGAAAAGAAAAAAACATCCAAACCAAAATCAGCCGGAAAAACCATTACTGCTTTGCGAGGCCTCGGCAAAAAAACACTTAAAGAGGTTCGCAAAACATCTCTGGACAGAAGCAAAATAAAGGACAAATCAAACACAAAATAGAAAATTTTTTGCTCTTGCATGATTATCATTGAAAAATTGCAAAAAAATATCTATATTGTATGTGTCAAAGAAATTTGACTATGACACCAGAGGCCTTATGAAATAGGTGCGTTGGACCCGGGGGCAGTACCCGGCACCTCCACCATATTATGGGGGTGAAACAGGTTTGACAGTGCATAATAAAGATAAGAGTTGTGTTCGGTGAGATACCACCGTTATCGGTTCAAACTAAATGAATGCAAATGATAATTTTGCACCTGTTGCCGTAGCTGCTTAATTGTGAAAGCAACAAAACTCAATTCTCTAAGCTTTGGTTAGCTTAAAGTGGGGTATGAGCCACCCAGCAACAGGACGGCTCTTAAACTTTATGGTTAAAAGGACACAAAATGGTTAAATTTATTGATAGCATAAATTATGACGAGCTGATAGAAAAGTCTCTCCGTAATGTTGTTTACTATGCCTTAAAAATCGTTGAAGATCAAGGTCTTCCGGGGGAAAACCATTTTTACATTACATTTAAGACAAACTTTCCGGGAACGGTTGTGTCAAAAAATTTGAAGACACAATATCCGGAAACAATGACGATAGTTTTGCAAAATCAATTTGAAAATTTGGTGGTTCGCCATAACAATTTTTCCGTAGACTTGAGTTTTGGAGGCATTCCGCAAACACTCACCATCCCTTTTGATGCCATAACATATTTTGCGGATCCGTATGCAAAGTTCGGTTTAAGTTTTACTCCGATTGATGACGAAGATCAAATTGAAACAGCGGCTCCCGAAGCCCCGACAAATCACAATGCCGAAGTAATTTCCATTGACAGTTTTCGTAAAAAATGATGCTGAAAAAATCTGTTCTCATTGCCGGTCAGCACGCCACAAGCATTTCTTTGGAAGAAGAATTTTTTGCTGAACTGCAAAATATTGCAAATGAACAAAACATCAGTTTGAATAAACTGATTACGGCGATAGACGGCAAACGCAGCACCCAAAACCTATCCAGTGCGATTCGTCTGTATGTTTTGCAATACTATAAAAACAAATTAATTCCGCCAGAATGAACGGCTTAATACCACAAAAACGGTAATCACTTCAAGACGCCCCAAAAACATGGCAAAGCACAAAATCAATTTTATATTATCAGAAAAAAACGCATAATTCCCGCTTGGTCCGATAACGTTTATTGCCCCTACTCCGACATTAGTAATACATGCCGTTACTGCAGATATGGATGTTGCAAAATCAACCCCGCACAAACTTATTAACACACTCAAAGATATCAGACTCAGCATAAATGCAAACAAATAAACAAACACCGAAGTCGTAATTTTTTCACTTGCATTAATATTGCCGATTTTTAAGGGAATAACTCTGTGAGGTTCCGTTGCCGAGAGCAAATAGCGGTGTAAAAAAGCATATACTGTCTGCCAACGAAAAATTTTGATTGAACCGCAAGTAGAACCTGTGCATCCTCCGCAGAGTGAAAACAATAAAATCACCGCCGTTATCCACACCCCCCATTGAGTATAGTCCACAACAGACAAACCGGTTGTCGTTATGGTGGCAATAATACTGAAAAATCCGTAGCGGAAAGCATCTGCAATAGAATATTCCGATTGCCAAAACAAATATGCACTCAACATACACCCGCTGATAAGCACAAATTTCAAAAAGACAAACACTTGATTATACTTATTGGGATTACCTCTCCGAAACAGCAATATATAAAACGTCATAGGCAAAGAACCGGCCAGCATAAACAGCATAATAACAAAATCTATAAGCGCACTGTCATAAAATTTAACAGATTCGTTTTTAGTGGAAAATCCGCCGGTTCCGATTGCCGACATTGCATGATTAACCGCATCAAACCATCCCATTCCGCACACAAACAAAGCACCCGTGGCAAGCGCAATCAAAATCAAATACACGGCAATTATTCGCTTTGCTATATAGCTGAATTTGGGCATAAATTTATCATTTGAATCAGAATTTTCGCGTTGAAACATCTGCATACCGCCAATTCCCAAAAAAGGCAACAAAGCTACGGCAAAAATCACAATTCCCAACCCGCCGACAGCGTTTAACATAGAACGCCATAATAAAACGGATGGAGGTAAACTTTCCACATCCGTCATAATTGTTGCACCGGTTCCCGTAATTCCCGAGGTGGCCTCAAAAAAAGCATCCGTAACCGAGGGAACACTATTATATAAAATGAACGGCAAACCGGAAAAAACTATACTCAAAAACCAACTGGTAATTGTTATCAAATACCCCTGCTTGTAGCTTATATGGTCTATTTTTTGATGATTTGCCAAAAACAACGAAAAACCGACAAATATTGTTGTAATACTTGCCGAAACAAACGGCGACCACAGACCGGAATCTGCAACAAAATCCATACCGGCAGGAATGAGCATCATCAATCCCAATATACCCAAAATATAACCGCTTATCATTAAAACCGGTTGCCACATTTTTCCACCGCCGATTTATTCTATACGCAAGGCAATATTGTCAGCCATGCTTTCCAATACCAATTCACGATTTATATTAACACCGTTCACAAAGCATAATGCGGTTGCGGCATTATTTTGTTCGCCGTAGGCAACAACATAACACTCTGTTGTTTGGTCTTGCACCATATTCTGCAAATATTGCTGCACAAGATTAACATCATATTTAATATAATCGCTGTATATCCCGTATAGAAAAACAAATTTATTATCTACAAACAAGCTGTTCGGACCGGACACATTCGCCTCTCCCGCATATTTCTCAGGTTCTTCAATATAAATCAGGTTCAGAGTTTCATCTTTGGTGTAATAATCGCTCAAATTAATTGCACCGCGTTTTTGAATACCGGCTTCAGAAGAATTATCGGCAACGGTTTTAACAACATCTTCTTGCTTTGCAATAATTTTATCGGCAACTTTTTTCTCTTCATCTCTGCTTTGATTAGAAGGCTGTTCTGCCGAATTTTTTTTGTTCTTAAATGTTGGTAATTTTTGCTCACTGACTTTCGCTGCCGATTTTCCATTAATTTTTTCATCAGATTTACGAGAAGTTTTAGGCTCATATTTACCTTTTTTAAACTCCGCAACATTCCAAGCCACAAATTTCACATCTTGTTTTTCTTCCGTGGTCGGCTTAGCTTGTTTATTTTTCATCACAGCAATTTCCGGCATAATTTCATTAACATTTTTTCTCAGTTCACCAACTTTGTCATTAATCAACTTAACACTCTCGTTTTTAATTTCATTGACTTGCGAAAGATGAAGCTTGTTTTTATACCAATCAATAATGTCTTCTTTAGCCACACCATCCATACTCGGAATAATAATCAAAACCAAAAGCACCGTTGCCAACACGCCGAGTGTTACCCACCAACGGCGAAACGGAAATGTCAAAATCAACAAAATTTGATACACAAACTTTTGCCATCCGTGCAACTTCATTTCATTCCATTCGCTTCCGGTTTTAGCCATTTGCACCTCCGTATTTTTGTTGCAACTCTGTCATTTTTTCTTCTGTTATACGCTCAAACAATGCATCTCCGGTTTCAAATGTATGACCTGCCGGCAGAAACATAATTTCTTTTTCCACATCAAAACCCTTAAGTGAAGGCATATCTTTTACACTTAATCCAAACTTTGCCAGCATTTTTTCGGCCGTTTGCGGCATCAAAGGAGCGGTCAGAATAGCCATAATACGAACTAAATTCAGACATAAACGCAAAATTGTTTCGGCTCTTGTCTGATTTTCCTTAATCACAACCCACGGCTCGGTTGCGGAAATATAATTGTTTCCCTCAACCCAAATAGCTCTCAATTCAGCTATCGCTTTTCTGAATTCCAAATCGTCCATAAATTTGAAATAAGAGTCTGCTCTTGATTGAATTGTTTTAATCATTTCCCTGTCCACGGCTTCAAGTTCAGCACCGGTCGGAACGAATGAACCTATTTTTGAAGCTGTCATTTTCATCACGCGTTGCGCAAAATTTCCTAAAACGCCGTTCAAATCCTTATTCACGGTATTCACAAAACTTTCAAACGTGAAAGAAGAATCCGATCCTTCCGGAGCATTGGCCATTAACCAATAGCGCCAATAATCGGCCGGAAATTCTTTGATTGCATCTTCGGCAAACACTCCGCGATGTTCGGACTTAGAGAACTTTCCACCTTCAAAAGTCAGATAGCTGAAACCCTTCAGGTAGTCAACCTTAGTCCAATTTTCTCCGGTTCCGAGCATTGTTGCCGGAAAGGTTATGGAATGATATGGAACATTGTCTTTTCCCATAAATTCAACATAACGAACATCCTTAGCATCAAGCCACCATTCTTTCCAATTACGTTCATCCGGTTTTTCATCAGACCATTGTTTCGTGATACCGATATAGCCTATCGGGGCATCAAACCAAACATAAAAAACCTTGTCTTCATAACCTTCTTTATTAACCGTAAATCCCCATTTCAAATCACGGGTAATACAACGCGGCTGCAGCCCCTCTTTCACCCATTTTTTCGCAATGGAAAAAGCAACATCAGGCCAAAATGCTTCTTTTGTTTTCAGCCATTCCACCAACTGAGGTTCTATTTTCGGCAAATTCAAAAACAAATGCTTTGTTTCCCGAACTTCTAAATTAGTGCTGCCGGAAATTGTGCTTTTTGCATTAATCAAATCTGTCGGCTCCAAAACCTTAGTGCAATTTTCGCATTGATCGCCGCGTGCTTTTTCGTATCCGCAATACGGACAAGTTCCGGTGATATAGCGATCGGCCAAAAACATTTTATCATCTACCGAATAAATTTGCTTCATTGTTTTTTCGGCAATGTAACCGTTTTTATCCAACTGCGAAAAAATATGATACGTAATTTCTTTATTCTGCTCACTTGAAGTGCGGCCGAAATAATCAAACGACAGATTAAAATCCCTATAAGTCTGAGCATGGCGAGCGTGATATTTATCACAGTATTCTTTAACGGAAATACCTTCTTTCAAAGCTCCGACTTCTGATGCGGTTCCGTGTTCATCATTTCCGCAAATATACAAAACTTCGTTACCCATCATACGCATATAGCGTGCATAAACGTCAGACGGAAGCAAGCAACCAACCATGTGTCCTAAGTGCGGAACACCGTTAATATACGGTAATGCAGATGTAATCAAAATTTTAGACATTTCAGAAATTCTCCTCACGAAACAAATAACATGCGGTGAATTTTACTATATTTATGCAAAATCTCAAGCAAAAAGCGCATCCTATATACAAAAATACTTCCTTTAAGTTTTTTATTTCTTTACATTACGGCGATATTTTGATAACCTGATTTCAGAGTGCGAAAAAACGCACTTCAGGGCGTGAGAACCCTTTACTAAACTTGCCGCAACACGGCATTAAATATTTTTCCGATGATTCGTTCAAATTTGAGCGGATGTCGGCTTGATAAGGCTATGAGCGCGAAAACGCCGAGCCGTTTAGTTTAGTACGGTTTCTCAACATCCGCCCACCATTTCAGGTGGCTTTTTTGTTAACTTTTTAACTTAATGAAAGGATGTTTGATATGAAACATTTTAAATTGCTTAATTTTACTTTTTTATCAATGATGTATTCCGTAAACACTTATGCAAATGTATCCGGCACTTGTAATTCAAGCGGAACCTGCTTATGGGAAATAGATTCCTCCGGAACGCTAACCGTTTCCGCCGCTGAAGGAACTGAAAATGTGTCTATGGATGATTATGTTTGCGAAGGTGCTTCAACTTGCTCGGCTCTTGCCGGCAATCGCCCTTGGGAAGACTATATAAAACAAATTCAAAACATTGTAATTAAAGACAATATTTCCAAAATAGGCAAAAATGCATTTCAAAATGCCTCAAACGTAAAAACCGTATCGGGAATGAAAGATGTTAAGGAAATACCTTATGATTCTTTTTTTTATTGCACTGCCTTACAGTCCGTTGAGATGCCGAATGTTGAAATTATCGGCACAGGAGCTTTCACTTCCGTTCCGTCCGGTGCCGTGATTTTATATCAAGGAACAGCACCGATAAATTGTGCTAGTGGCAACAATCTGCCGGCAAATAATATTTTTGTCGGCACAAATTTTCAAGGAACTTCTCTTTGCGGAAAAACCGTTAAAAAATGTGACGGTTTTGTAAAATCAGCTGAATGTGTTTCTGACTGCGGAAGCGGTTATTTAGGCAAAGAAATGAAATGTATAAACGATACGGAAGGCTGCGGAACGGGCTATGTGCTGAAAGATAATACCTGCATCAGAGAAGGAACAGGCTGTGGAGCCGGTTATGCTTATGACGACATATATAACGAATGTTTACGCAAACGTTACACCCTGCCGGAAGCGGATGCGGCAACATCTGACGACAATGAAAATATGATTGAATGGATTTTTGAATAAAACTCTTTTCCGTAATGCTTGTATTAAAAATTCTTCAGCCATTCAAGTATAAACGGAATACTGTGCTCATCATAAAAAACAGATTGATGCGTATCAAACGGCAGCAACCTGAGTGTTTTATTTTTTGAGCCGGCATTTTCCATAAGTTGCAATGAGTGATGATATGGAATAAGAGGGTCCATTGCGCCGTGAATAATCAGAAGCGGAACATCCGCATTTTTCAATTTTAAAGCAGAATCATAGCTGTCTTTCAATACCCACTTAGCAAACGGTATCGGTTTTTCGGCAACCAGAGAGCGCATGGAATAAAACGGTGACAACAAAATAACACCGTCAGGTTTGCGCTCGGCTGCCACAACGGAAGCCGCTGCCGTTCCGAGAGAATAGCCGAACACAATCACTTTATCATGGCCGTTTTCTTTCAGCCAATCGTAGACTCTCAGTGCATCGGCATACATGGAAGCTTGAGAGAGTTTTCCTTTTGTGCCGCCAAAGCCGCGATATTCCGCCATTAATACCGGATACCCTTGTTTTATTAACGAAATCAGGTGCGGTGCAAATTCCGCAATTTGGGCGCAATTTCCATGAAAAAACAAAATAACCGGTTTATCCGCCTCTCCTTTTGCCAACCAAGTCATTATCGTTTGACCGTCCGACATTTGTAACGGATTTTCTGCAAATTCATTCAATCCGGCCTCTTTAGGAGATGTATAG
Source organism: Alphaproteobacteria bacterium (assembly GCA_017484225.1). Lineage (GTDB taxonomy): Bacteria > Pseudomonadota > Alphaproteobacteria > RF32 > CAG-239 > RUG410. The sequence continues at coordinate 55,834 of JAFUTN010000034.1, read as the reverse complement.
TAGTCATCCGGATGATATATAAATTTTTCTTGCAGCAAAAACAATCCGATTGCATACACAATCATCACAGATGCAATCCCGATAAATATTCCGTAAATCTTTTTCATAGCAGCACCTCCTTATTTTTTTTACCCTACAACAACCGATTTTGCAAACAAAAAAACTCCGTCATTTATAACAACTACGGAGTTTTTATTCTGCCGAAAAAAATTTTACTTTACCATATCTACGACAGATTCCGTTATATCAATACCGCCGGAGATAACATAAGCCTTGTTTACAACAGTGGAAACCCCCTCTTTTTCGGCAACGGAATTAATAATGGCCGTAAGTTTTTGGTCTGATGCTTGTAATGCCGAGGCGTATATTTTATCATAATCGGCCTTTTTGGCATTAATTTCTTCCAAATATTCCTGTGTTAATTTTTTCTTGTCTTCTTCTTTGCTGACAGCCTTAATTTTTTCATTTGCCGAATCAGCCATTTTTTTCAAATCGGCGATTTGTGTATCACGTTCATTTTTGAGCGCTGCCAAATCTCTTGAAGAATTTAATACAACGTTCAAATCAACAACCGCAAATTGTTTGTCACTTGAAGTTGCTTTATATGTAATTAATGAACTGGCTGCAGCTGCAAACAAGGCCGTAATCACCATATACACCAAGTTGGAATTATAATCAGATCTAAACATTTTTATCTCCTTAACTTAAAATCTGCCTGTGATGTTAACACTTTTTTTTGCTATTTCAACAGTTTTGTTAAAGTTTTTCCTATTGAAATAAATCTTTTATTTTATCAAAAAACCCCTTCATTTCCGGTTGATTTTGTTCGTCTTTTGCATCTGCTCTGAATTCCTCCATTAACTGACGTTGTTTTGCCGTCAGTTTTGTCGGAATAATGACTTTGGTATTTACAAACAAATCTCCGCGACGTTCGGAATCATACAACCTCATTCCTTCGCCTTTGATTTTCAGCAACGTATCATTTTGCGTTCCGGCCGGAATTTCAACTTCTATTTTTCTGCCGTCAATTCCGGGAATTTCAACCTTTCCGCCCAAAACGGCACTGCTGACCGAAACCGGAACAGAAGTATACAAATCGTCGCCGTTACGTTCATAAAGTTTGTGCGGTTCAACATAAATACCGACATACAAGTCACCGTTTTCTCCGCCGTGAACTCCGGCCATTCCTTCTCCGGCAACTCTGATACGCATATTTGATTCAACACCGGGTTTGATTTTGATTTTCAGTTTTTTATTAATTTTAACCTGACCGACACCGCGGCAATCCGGACAAGCGTCTTTCACGGCATGCCCCGTTCCCTTGCAATGCGGACAAGTTGTTTCAAACACAAAAAAGCCACCGCCTTGTGCCGTGCGGATTTTGCCCTTTCCCTGACAGCTCGGACAAACAGGCGGCTCTTTACCGTCCTTTGTGCCGTGTCCGTGACATGTTTCGCAAGTTTTGGTAGTCGGAACAACAATTTCTTCTTCCGTTCCGTTAAAGGCCTTTTCCAGCGTGATATTCAGATTGTAACGCAAATCACTGCCGCGTTTGGTATATGACTGCGCTCCGCCGCCTCCCATAAAATCGGAAAAAATATCATTAAAAACATCTGCAAAACCGCCGCCGAAATCAAAACCGCCGCCAAACGGATCACCTCCGCCCATTCCGGCTCCGCCGCTAAAAGCTCCTTTTCCGTAACGGTCATAAGCGGCACGTTTTTGTTCGTCTTTCAAAACCTCATAAGCCTCATTTATTGCCTTAAATTTTTGCTCGGCTTCTTTATCTCCCGGATTTCTGTCCGGATGATATTTCATTGCTTGCTTACGAAACGCTTTTTTTATCTCGTCCTGACTTGCATCTTGCGCAACTTCCAGCAAATCATAGTATTCTGTATCAGCCATTTTTTCTTCTCTAAAGTTCAACAATAACTGTTATTTAGTTTGTTTTATCCTTATTCGCAAGACTTATACGCAAAAAATAAACAGGTAAACTAAATATCCGGCAAATATTCCACAGCATAGTCTTTCGCCGTTTTGTTATATTGGTCTTTTTTGGCGGCATCAGCACCTAAGCGCACAAACAAATCGGCAATCAACGGGTAGTATTGACTCTTTGCTTTGGAGAGCTTAATCAACAAAGTTTCTCCATTGTTATTCTGCCAATTTATGTCTGCCCCCTTCTCTTTCAGCAAGGTGAAACAGGTTTCAAGTTTGTTTAAAATCTCGGCCTGAGGTAATTCAGAATGCTTTTCCAGCGCATCAGCCAAATACATTTGCGCATATTCTCCGTTTTCGTCTTTGTATGCCACATCCGGATTCTCATTTAACAAAAACTCTAACCACTTAACATTCAAATTTGTAACGGCGATACGCAACAAGAGGTTAATATTGTCCGGTGTTACCATATCTTTACTGCCGGCATTCCATAACAATTCGGTAATTTTTTCCTGATTGCCGTCAAGTGTTTCAATAAAAGATTTACCTTCGTTATTAACCGAATTGGGACTAACCCCGTGTGCCAGCAAATTTTCAACCAAAGCGGTATTATCCGCCTCTATGGCAATTTGCAGTGCAGTTTTGCCCGTTGCATCTTTTGCCATATAATCAAGCTCGGCATAATTTTCCAGTTCCGTAATATATTCAAACGGATATTCGTTTTTAATCAAATAAAGCAGCAGGCTGTCACCGTTTTCATCCGTAACATTGACGGAACTTTTCTTTTGCAGCAATTCCTTATACAAATCAAACTTTTTATCCTTCACGGCTTTCCACAAAAATTCGGGATGAGACTTCAATACCGCCTCATTCAGAGCCGCAAAAATAACCTCTTTCAATTTTTGGTTTTCGGAATTATCCATTGCATACACCACCGGAATTTCACCGTTGGCATCAGCAACCGCACCGCCACCCATGTTTTGCAAAACAATTTTCAACAAGTCAATTTTGTTTTGTTCCGCCAAAATTTTCCACAAAGGTTTATTGTATTTCGGCAAATTGTTTTTAACATCCAGACTGTGTGTAAAAATATCGGCAACAAAATCATCTCCGGTTTTGTTTTCCAACACATACGTCAAGACCGTATCGTGATTGGCATTTTCGGCATTAATATCCGCACCGTATTGCATAAACAACTTTGCAACATCTTCTTTGCCCGCCGCCAAAGCACGTAATATCAAAACGCTTCCGTCTTCATCTGTTGCATTAACATCAGCTCCCTTTATCAACAACTGTTCCAAAACTTCCTTTGAGGCATTATTTTCCAGTGCAAACGAGAGAATATTCTTGCCATCGGGAGTTTTGCCGGAAAAATCAGCATAATTATCCAGCAACACTTTCAACAACTCTAAATTGTTGTCACGAACGGCAAGCATTAATAAACTGTATCCCGACGAATCTGTCGCATTTACGTCTGCGCCGGCCTTAATCAAAGCTGCAATAATATCGTTGCGAACCTTTTCTTTTACGGCATACAAAAGAATGGTGTTACCGTCATCATATACTTTTTTGACATCTGCATGATGAGAAAGCAAATATTGCACTAAATCATAATTATTCAAACGAACCGCTTCAATAATTGCATATCCGCCGCGCGGGTTTTTCATTTCCACACTATCCTGACCGGAAGCAAAACGCTGTAAAATTTCCACCGGAGACGCCATATTTACGGCATAACTCAACGGTGTAAGCCCGAAAAACAAACGGCGATTCTGTTCGGAAAACCTTACCAAATTAGATTGATACGCCGAAATATCTTCAATATTTGTGGCATACATTTTCATTCTTTTATCAAGTTCATCCAAAATTTTCAGACTGTTGGTAGAAATTCCGAGCCATAAAACCGGATACCATAACTGTTTGTTATTCAAAACGGTATTAAGCTTATCTGCCTTCACGGCATCATAAATTTTTTTGATTTCCGCATCATTAAGCAAATCTTCTTTTGCCAATTCAATACCACCGGCATAATAGCTGACACTCAGCAAATTTCCGCTTTCATCAAACATTCGGCTGATACCTTCTTGAACATTGTTTTTATAGTTATCTGCCTGCTGTAAACTGCCGCTCTGATAATATTTTTCGCTTGGTCCGTTTTTCATATTCACGGCATATTGCGTCATGCTTGCCAAACGCTTGGTCGGGTAATAATTTTTTGCAACACCCTCTATCATATTGTCTTTATACGGAATCTCATCCCAGCCGCCATCATCCAAATAGCGTTTTGTTATTCCGTTTCTTTTACCGTTTTTATATTCAATTTCTTCCAGCATGCGTTCACGGTTATATTTTTTGGTAATTCCGTTCAGTTCTCCGGCAACATAATTATTTTCCTCCAACAACTGATTATTTTCTATTATACGCTCAATTCCGTCTTTTTTTCCGGACTTGTAATTTTCTATTTTCACCAAATTGCCGTTGCGGTCAAAATAACTGATTTCACCGTCAAGTAATCCGTTAACATACATATTTCGGCGTTCCGGTTTACCGTTTTCGTAGAACAATATTTCTTCGCCGTTCAAAACATTTTTTCTGTATGTTTTTTTGTATTTAGGATAACCGTTTTCATAGAACAATATTTCTTCGCCGCTTTTATATCCTTTACTGTAAGTAATTTCCAGCTCCACCTTTCCATCTTCAAAATGGGAAAGCGCCACACCGCTTCTGCGGCCGTTGCGATAAAAATAAGTAATGTCTCTACCTTCTTCATCCGTAACAACGGTTGCACCGGAAAAAGGAGTCCCGTCTTCTTTTAAAAGCGCTTCCTCAACTTCACCGTTTTGTTTAAATTCCAATTTTTCTTTCGGGGTAATCACAACTTCTGATGCTGATTTTCCCATATTAACGCTGTTGGTCGGAGCAATAAATGCTATTCCGTCAACCTTTGAATTTTGCGGCACTTCTTCTTGTTTTTGAGATTGCTGAACCTTCGGAGCCGGAACCATATCCAATTCTTGCGCCTTTGCCGTTCCGTAAAGCATTAAAAGCATGGCAGAGAAAATAAATTTACTTTTCAACATAACGATAAATCCTTACACAACACAAAACTTTCTGCCTATAATAACATAAACATTCTAAATTTCAATCACGCAAAAAATTTTTTAGGTTACAAAAAAAACCGAGAAAACGTTCTCGGCTTTTTGCTATTTTTTCAAACTTAAGTTATTGGGTATATCCACCGTTACTGTATTGGTTCATATTTTGATTACCGTTAACCTGATAATCTTTCACAAAATGACCGTCTTCTCTATGTCCCATAAAAGCGGCTGCATAAATTCTGTTTGTAACCGGCCTGCTTGCATCAATAGAACTTTCAATACCTTCAGCATCACGGAATATCCTGTCCGGATTATTATAAATCTGACGGCCGCGAACATATATGTTTTTTACTCTGTCATAAACTTTATGACCATAACTGTGCGGAGTATCATACCTGTCTGCAACACTACTCTGAGTAACCGTCATAGAATTTCCTCTTCCAAAATCAACACTCACCCGTGCATTATTCTTCCATCTTATGCCATTTCCGGGATTTTCAATCAGCAAATAACCACCGCCGTCACACTGAATAATTGCCGAATTATCCATTTGCCCGTCATTATAAACTCTGTAAACCGCACCGGTAATTCTGCCTGCCGAACGACGCTGCCCCGTTCCTTGAGCATATTGTCGGCTCTGATTGTTTTGCGCTCCGACACGAAAAGTTCTTGCGCCGGAATTTCCGCCGCCTTGATTATTATTCGCTTGGTATGATCTATATGTCACAGTGCCGCCATTACCAATATGCAATTCCCCTGACACCGTTTGACCGCTCATATTTTGACAAACTAAAGCTGCTGCCAAAACAACCACGCACTGCTTCAACTCTTGCGGCAAATTTTTAAACTTCAAGCTCTCTATTATATCTTTAGCACTCATCAGAGTTCTCCCGATTGTTACTTATATTTGTATGTTACCATACATTTTTGACAAAATCAACGAAAAAATAAAAAAAAATCCCCGCATCATCAGACACGAGGACTTTTCAATCATTTGCCAAACAGGCTAAATCATTGCCATACCACCGTTAACATGGATTGTTTGTCCGGTAATGTATTGAGCTTCATCAGAGGCCAAAAAGGCAACAACATTGGCAATATCTTGTGCTTCGCCAAGCTTTGCTTCCGGAATTTTGGCAAGTAATGCGGCCTTAACATCATCCGGCAAAACATCAGTCATCGGAGTGCGAATAAATCCCGGAGCAATGGAATTTACGGTAATACCTCTTGAGCCTACTTCCTGAGCCAAACATTTATTCATGGCAATCATTCCTGCTTTGGAAGCAGAATAGTTTGCCTGACCGGCATTACCCATAACACCAACCACTGAAGCAATACCGATAATACGACCGAAACGACGTTTCATCATGCCGCGAACCGCAGCTTTTGCCAACTTAAATCCGGCAGAAAGATTTACATCCAAAACAAGCTGCCAATCTTCATCACTCATGCGAATAAACAAATTATCTCTGGTTAAACCGGCATTGTTGACCAAAATATCTATGCGTCCCATTTTTTCTTCAACATCAGCCACCAAATTTTTTACGGCCTCGGCATCTGTCAAATTGGCAACAAAAGTTTCGGCATTTGAGCCTAATTCATTTTTCAATGCCTCCAATCTTTCGGCATTCATATCGGTCAAAGCCAAAATTGCACCTTGTTCATGCAATGTATGGGCAATTTTGTGTCCCAAACCACCGGCAGCACCGGTAATAAGGGCAATTTTTCCATCTAATCTGAACATTATTATTTCCTCCTCTTGTCAGTTATAAATTGTTTGCGAGTTCTTCAATTTCCGCCACCGAACCGACAGAAAATGAATTAATTTCTTTTAGTGAGCGTTTGGCAATTCCGGATAAAACCTTTCCGGCTCCGAGTTCGGCAATATCAGTAACATTTTCATTTTGAAAAAACTGCATTGTTTCGCGCCAACGGACTGTTGCCGTAACTTGCTCAATCAAATTTTTAATAATTTCTTTGTGTTCACAAATAGGCGCAGCCAAAACATTGGCAACCAAAGGTATTTGTGCATTTTTTGCCTCTACTTCCATAAAAGCACGAGCCATAACCTCTGCCGCCGGTTTCATCATCGGACTGTGAAACGGAGCGCTTACCGCTAATTTAACACATTTGCGGGCACCAAATTCCGAAGCAATCTCCACAGCCCGATTAATTGCCCCCATAGTTCCGGAAAGAACAACCTGACCTTCCGAATTATCATTAGCAGCCACACAAATATCCTTATCGCCGGCACAAGCTTCTGCCAATGCTCCGACATCATGATAAGAAAGTCCCAAAACGGCAGCCATTCCGCCAACGCCGAAAGGCACGGCATTCTGCATTGCTTCACCGCGAATACGCAGCAATTTTGCCGTATCCGTAAGACTGAAAACACCGGCGGCGCAAGCAGCAGAATATTCTCCGAGCGAATGTCCGGCCACAAAACTTGCTTTTTCCCGCAAATTAATTCCAAACTCCTTTTCCAAAACTCTTACAACCGCCATGGAAAAAGCCATCAACGCCGGCTGAGCATTTGCCGTCATTGTCAGTTCCGTATCCGGACCGTTTGTCATTAACTTAAACAAATCTTGCTCTAAAGCATCATTAACTTCCTGAAAAACTTCTTTTGCCGAAGCAAAATTATCGGCAAGTTCTTTCCCCATCCCCACAAACTGAGAACCCTGTCCGGGAAAAACAAAAGCGTATTTCATTTACATAAATCTCCAAATTATTTTAATCGGGAGTTTAGTCACATAATTCCAAAAGTCAAGCCGAACATAAATGTTTATTAACAAGCCGAAAATCGGCAGATATTTATCTTTTATTAATCTTTTGTTGAATTTTATACTTTATAATTCCGTTGATTCCGAAAAATGAAAAAAAGAGTAAGAAAATGGCTAAGAAAAAAATAGAAGAGCATAAAAAAAGTTGGTGGCAAATATTGCTGTGCAAAATAATCGGCAGCGCATTTATTATCTTTCCGATTCTGCTGTGGCTGAGTCTGATGGGATACAATTCTTCCGACCCGTCTTTTAACAAAACGGCTACCGCTGAAGTGCATAATTTTATGGGAACATTCGGAGCATACAGCGCTGATGCCATTTTAGCTACTTTCGGACTGGCTTTAATCATATTTTTGGCGATTCCCGTAATCTGGGGGATAAATTTGCTCCGTTTCAATGCTTTTGCCGAATACAAGATTCGCATTTTTGCATGGTTCGTCGGCCTGTTGTGCTTTGCCTGCTTTTTGGATATAACATTCAGCGAATATCTCGGGCGTTTTAATCTGCCCAACAATTTGACCGGCAGTTGGAGCCGCATCATAAGCCGCCCGATTAATACTTATATCAATATGCTTAATTTCACATACAACACCATGATTATTGTCGGAATACTGCTGTTTATAAGCATTCTGTCCTTTAACTTTTCCGCCGGAATCACTTTACGCAAATGGGCAAAGCTATTCAAAAAAATATGTTCAATTTTTGCTAAAATAATCATGTTTTTTGTAAACCTCGGCAAAAAATTGGTGAATATCCGCAAATTTAACGAATTTAAAGAGCTGAATCCGGAATATTTGGCAAACACCTTAAAACAAAAAGAAAATTCCCGCCGCACGGAACCGTCCTTTGAGCGCCGCGAACCGATGGTAGAAACAACAAAATCGCCGGCACCGCAAATTCAAATAGAAGCACCCGTGTCTTCTCAAAAAGTAATAGATATACCGCAACCGGCCACTGCCGTTAATTTACAGCAATCTTTTAACCCTACCTTTGATTTTGTAAAAGAAAGTGATGCCGCAAATCAAAATAACAAGAAAGTCAGCAAAAAAATAACTCCGGAAGATATTTATCAAAGTGAAGGAATCCGCAGCTTTTTCCCTAAATTATCCGGCTTGAGAAAAAAGCAGAATAAGGAAGAAAGTGAAACTTTGCAGCAGGATTTATTGACCGTTAATCCGCAAAAAATAGAAGGAACCGAGTTGCAGCAACAAGTTCCGGCAAATGAGGTAAAAGCAAAAAAATATACACAAAATATTGCTAATACTCCCACACAACCGGAAGCTTCCGATATGTATCACCTGCCTGATATTAACCTGCTTTCCGTGCCGCAAAACAATAACACAACGGTGTATGACGAAAACCAATTAAAAAGTGTTGCCGAAAAGCTGGAAAATGTTTTGCAAGATTTCGGTATTCACGGTAAAATCGTCAAAGTTCGCCCCGGTCCGGTTGTAACACTTTATGAACTTGAACCGGCTCCGGGAATTCGCACCGCACGGGTAATCGGCCTTTCTGATGATATTGCTCGTTCTATGGCTGTTGCTTCCGTGCGTATGGCGGTTGTCAGCGGACACAATACCATAGGTATAGAAATTCCGAATGAAAAAAGAGAAACAGTGTGGTTGCGCGAACTTTTAGAGGATACCGAATTTACGACCAGTAAAAACATCTTAAATGTAACTTTAGGTAAAGATATCGGCGGACAGCATGTTTATGCCGACTTATCAAAAATGCCGCACTTATTGGTTGCCGGAACTACCGGTTCCGGTAAATCCGTAGGTGTAAACTCCATGATTTTGTCACTGCTGTTCAGAATGTCACCGGAAGAGTGCAAATTAATTATGATTGACCCGAAACAACTTGAATTTTCTATGTATAACGGTATTCCTCACCTTTTAACGCCGGTTATTACCGATCCGGCAAAAGCCGTTGTGGGCCTTAAATGGGCAGTGCGCGAAATGGAAGACCGTTATCGTGCCATGGCTCTGTTAAATGTGCGCAACATTGCCGGATACAACCAAAAAGTTGCCGATATGAGTAAATCCGGCAAAGAAATTAAGAAAACAATTCAGGTTGGTTTTGATAAAGAAACCGGCCGCCCGATATACGAAGAGCAAATTGTGGATACAAAACCTTTACCGTATATCGTAATTGTGGTAGACGAAATGGCAGACTTGATGTTGGTTGCCGGCAAAGAAGTTGAAGCAGCCATTCAGCGTTTGGCACAAATGGCGCGTGCTGCCGGTATTCACTTGATTATGTCTACTCAACGTCCGTCTGTTGATGTTATTACCGGAACAATTAAAGCTAATTTTCCGAGTCGTATAAGTTTTCACGTTACTACAAAAATTGACAGCCGCACAATTTTAGGTGAACAAGGTGCCGAGCAGCTTTTGGGAATGGGTGATATGCTCTATATGCCATCGGGCTTGCGTCCTATCAGAGTTCACGGTTGCTTCGTCACTGATGCCGAAGTGGAAAAAGTTGTGGAATATATTAAGTCTCAAGGCGAACCGCAATATGTTTCCGACGTAACCGAAGGTGAACTCAACACCAAAGACACACCTGTATTTGATAAAGGAGAAATGGGCGGTGCAAATGATGATGACGACCTGTATAACCAAGCCGTTGCCATTGTGCGAGCCGATAAAAAAGCATCCACCAGCTATATTCAACGCAAATTACGTCTGGGATATAACCGTGCCGCAATTTTGATTGAACGCATGGAAGACGAAGGTATTGTTACTCCTCCGGACCGTGTGGGACGCCGTGAAGTTATCGGAGCCGATTAATAAATCGGTTTACGCACTCCTTTTTCCTCTTTTGTTATGAACAAACCGCCGACGGTTTATTATCCCGATCGGCGGTATCTTTTTTTATCTTGTATAAGAATTAAAGCTTAAAATCTGTTTTGCCTTCGTAAGCATAACGATACATCTGCTCAATTTCCTTAAATAAAGGATAACGCGGATTGGCACCGGTGCATTGGTCATCAAATGCCAACTCCGGCAAAGTTTTCATCGCATTTTCCCAATCTTTTTCGGCAATTCCCCACTCTTTGATTGAAGCAGGAATACTCAGTTTTTTCTTCATATTCTCAATAGCGGCAATCAAGTTATTTACGGCCTCATCATCTGTTTTTCCGCTCAAACCGATTCCTCTGGCAAATGCCGCATAAGCAGCTTTTGTATTCGGATAGCGATATTGCGGAAATGCAGCCTGTTTAACCGGACAGTCGTTTGAATTATAACGAATCACCTGATTAATCAACAAAGCATTGGCAAATCCGTGCGGAATATGAAATGCAGCACCGAGCTTGTGAGCCATAGAGTGACAAACGCCCAAAAATGCATTAGCAAATGCCATACCGGCAATTGTGGCGGCATGATGAACTTTCTCTCTTGCCTCTGCATCACCGGTTTCATACGATTTAATCAGGTTTTCATAAATCAAACGACCGGCTTCAACCGACAGACCTCTGGTGTAGTCTGTTGCCATATTGGAAACATAAGATTCTAAGGCATGTGTCATAACATCAATACCGGAGGCGGCACACAATCCGCGCGGCATTGTCATAACCAAATCGGTATCAACAATGGCCATAGACGGAGTCAATGTGTAATCGGCAACGGCATATTTTACACCGGTAGCATCATCTGTAATAATGGCAAAAGGCGTAACTTCGGAACCTGTTCCGGATGTTGTCGGAATAGCCACCATTTGTGCTTTAACACCCATTTCCGGAAATTCAAAAATACGCTTTCTGATATCCATGAAACGACGGGCCAAATCCTCAAACTTGAGTTCCGGATGCTCATACATAATCCACAAAATTTTAGTGGCATCAATCGGCGAACCACCGCCCAAAGCAATCAAAACATCAGGTTCAAAGCTGTTAACCATATCACGAGCTTTATTAATGGTGGTCAAATCCGGATCCGGTTTAACATCACTGAAAATTTTGTAAGAAATACCGAGAGGTTCCAAAATATCGGTAATTTTTTTGGTATAGCCCAAATCAAACAGCGGTTTATCCGTAACAATAAATGCTTTTTTCTTTCCTTGCAGTTCCTTCAAAGCAAAGGACAAACAACCTGGTTTAAAATAAACTTTTGGCGGAACTCTGAACCACAACATATTTTCGGCACGTTTTGCCACATTTTTAATATTCATAAGATGTTTTACCCCCACATTTTCACTAACCGAGTTTCTTCCCCATGAACCGCAACCCAATGTCAGTGACGGATCCAGTCTGAAGTTATAAATATCGCCGATTGCTCCTTGTGACGACGGACAGTTAATCATAACACGTCCGGTCGGCATTGTGTCACCATAAAACTTAATGCGTTCATCATTACGCTGGTTTGTGTAAAGCACAGAAGTATGACCGCAGCCGGCAAATTCAATCAAAGCCTTGGCTTTTTGAACGGCATCATCAAAATCTTTTGCTTTATACATACCCAAAACAGGAGAAAGTTTTTCATAAGAGAACGGTTCTTCTGCACCTATCTTACTAACTTCACCGATTAAAACTTTTACGTTTGCATCAACTTTAACACCGGAAATTTCGGCAATTTTTGCGGCCGGTTGCCCCACAATGGCAGCATTTACCTTGCCGTCTTGAATAACGGTAGCACCAACTTTTTTAGCTTCGGCAGCATTCAAAATATAAGCTCCGCGCTTCAAAAATTCAGCCTTAACAGCCTCATACACACTTTCAACAATCACAACAGATTGCTCGGAAGCACAAATCATACCGTTATCAAAAGTTTTTGACATTAAAATTGAACTTACCGCCATCTGAATATCGGCTGTTTCATCTATCACCGCCGGAGTATTTCCAGGGCCTACGCCTATAGCCGGAGTTCCGGAAGAATATGCGGACTTCACCATCCCCGGACCGCCGGTAGCCAAAATCAAATCAGCCTGCTGCATCAAATATTGTGTGCGCAAAATACTCGGCTCATCAATCCATGCGATAATATCTTCAGGAGCACCGGCTTTAACGGCTTCTTCCAACAAAATACGAGCAGTTTCATTGGTGCATTTTTTTGCACGCGGATGTGGTGAAAAAATAATTCCGTTGCGTGTCTTAAGTGAAATCAAAGTCTTAAAAATAACCGTTGAAGTCGGATTCGTTGTCGGCACAACTCCGGCAATAACACCAATCGGTTCGGCAAATTTAATTAAACCGTTCGCATTATCTTCCTCAATCACACCGCAAGTTTTGGTATTTTTGTATTTATTGTAAATATACTCCGAAGCAAAATGGTTTTTAATCACCTTATCTTCGGCAATTCCCATTCCGGTTTCTTCAACAGCCATTTTGGCGAGCGGAATTCTGAGTGAGCTTGCTTTCAAAGCCACACGGCGAAAAATTTCATCAACTTGTTCCTGCGTATAAGTGGCAAATTTTTTCTGAGCCTTGCTCACTTTGGAAATCAAGCCGTTAATATATTCTTGTTCTTGTTTTTCTTCAATATTATTGTTATCCATAATTTTTTTCTCCTGTAAATTCACCGGAATCATAATAAAAACCGACATAAAATGTAAGCCTTTTTTAGCACTTATCAATCACATTTTATTACCGATTATGACATAAAAAATTCATTGTCGGACGCGAATTAAAGATTCAGCCAAAATCTTCGGTTCAAATCTGATAATTTGCCCAAAAATGACAAAGGATAATACTTTACTCAAAAATCCATTCAATCATATTTTCGTTATCGTCAGATGTTGCTTTGTCAGCCTCCGGCAAGGTATAACGAATACGGCTGCAGTAGCCGTCTAAATCAGCACACACCGGACAGCAGGCACGTTTTGATATATCCGGCTCTTTTACGCAGCCTATACCGTTCCAAAAATATTGCCCGTCACATTGCTCATAAGTTGCGGCAATAACATTTCCGGAAAGGTCTATTTCAGTAGAAATATTATCTGGGCGATATTTTTTGACCAAACTTCTGCACTTTTCAATATCTCCTTTGCACACAATAGATAAATTACTGTTGCCTCCAAACGGATAAGTAGTTCCCAAACTTTCCAGCGTATCTGTTATTGTTACATTTACTAATGTAGAGCTACCAAAACTTCCAAAACTTGTTACCGAATCCGGAATAACCAAAGTTGTTAACGGATTTGCATGAAAAGCCTCTCCGCCGATTTTTTCAAGAGACTCCGGTAAATCAATGGAGGTAAGATTGTTTTGTTCAAAAGCTCCATATCCTATTTCCCTAACCTTTCCGTTGAAAACAACTTCCGTTGCTCTGTTACGTTCAAAAGCGGAACCTCCTATTATATCAAAATCTCCGTCAATCGTTATTTTATCAAATACGGCATTTTCATGGTATTCTTCATAATTGTTGGCAACATTTACACCGCTGTTTGCAAACGCTGCATTAGCTATATATGCCTTGCCTTCATAAGTCGGGGCGTTATAAACCCGCAAATCTTTTTTGCCGTTTGCATTGGTGGTGATTTCATATAAACAACCGTTTCCGCAGCTGCCGCTTAAGGGCAATTCGGCTGCCGTAGCAGAATTTGCGCACGTTAACAAAACCAAACTCAAAAATCTTAAATGTTTCATCTCAAACATCCTTTCATTAAATCAAAAAAGTTAATAAAAAAGCCACCTAAATCGGTGGGCGGATGTTAAGAAACCGTACAAAGATTAAAGACGGCTCGGCGTTTTCGTGCCTATAGCCTTATCGCACCGACATCCGTCCATACAAAGAACGAAATATCGGTAAAAACCTGTAAATCGCATACACGCGACTAATCTTTGTTTAGAGTTCTTACGCCCTGAAGCATGCTTTTTTCATGCTCTGCCGCTGATTCTAGCAAAACTTTGCTTAATTGTAAAGATGCTAATCAGGCGTGAAGAATAAAAAATTTTTCCGGTGTATTTTTGCTCTTGTATTTTATATTTGATTGTTGTATTTCTTCTATTAAACAGGTTAATGGAGTTTATAGGCGTGAAAACGAATAAAAACGGAATTAAAATTTACGGTGAAGAAGATTTTGCCGGTATGCGTAAGGCCGGTAAAATTGCTGCAGAGTGTTTGGATTATATTACCGATTTTGTTCAGGTCGGGATAACTACCGGCGAACTTGATGATTTGTGCCGCAAATATATGGAAGATCATGGTGCAATTCCGGCTTGTTTGGGATATCACGGATATCCTAAATCGGTATGTATATCTATCAATCAGGTAATTTGCCACGGTATTCCGGATTATGAGCGTAAACTGGCAGACGGAGATATTTTGAATATTGATGTTACCACCATTGTAGACGGATATTTCGGAGATACCAGCCGAATGTATTTTGCCGGAAAACCTAAAGTTAAGGGAAAACGCTTGTGTGAAGTTACGTATGAATGTTTGATGCGTGGTATTGATGTGGTGAAACCGGGGGCGCATTTTGGTGATATCGGTGCAGTAATAGAAGAATATGCTCACAAATACGGATATTCCGTGGTTGATATGTTTTGCGGTCATGGTGTAGGAAAAGTTTTTCATGACGAACCGAATGTTATGCATTGCGGACGCAAGGGTTCGGGGCCGATTATGGAAGAAGGAATGATTTTTACCATTGAACCGATGATAAATATGGGTAAAAAAGACGGAGTAATTCTTTCTAACGGTTGGACCGCCGTTACTTGTGACCACCAATGGTCTGCACAATTTGAACATTCTCTCGGAGTAACAAAAGACGGATATGAAGTGTTTACGTATTCTCCGAAAGGTTTGGATAAACCTCCGTATAAATAAATTTTCAGGACTACCTTCATGACAGACGATAAAAATCAGACACAACCGCTTTATTTGGGCCACCGCGCCAGACTACGGAGCAGATTTATGGCAGATAACGGAGAAAGTATGCCTGATTACGAGCTGCTGGAATTGTTGCTGACAATGTCTATTCCGCGCCGAGATGTGAAACCGTTGGCTAAAGAATTGATTATTAAATTTAAGGATATCGGCGGGGTGATTAACGCTCCGGTATCAAAATTGCTGGAAATTAACGGTATCAGCGAAAACACTGCAACAATGATTAAACTTGTTTCTGCCTGCGGTTTGCGTGCGGCAGGCGAAAGTTTCAGTGATAATGAAGGACCTATAATTGTTTTCTGGGGTGATTTTATTGACTATTGCCGCCAATTAATGGCTTATAAAGAAGTTGAGGAATTTCGTGTTTTCTTTTTTGATGACAAATTACAGTTCAAGAGAGGAAAATTGATGAATACCGGCACAATTAATAAAGCTTATGTTCATCCGCGAGAAATTATCAGAGCGGCAATAGAATACAAAGCAACAAAAATAGTATTAGCTCACAACCATCCGTCCGGTGAAAGCAAACCTTCTAAAACTGATTATGCTTTAACAGATGAAATTGCAATGGTTGCCGAGGCAATGGATATTGAAGTTTTTGATCATATAATCGTTACCAGAAACAGTGTTTTCAGTTTCCGCAATGCCGGATTGATTAAAGACCCTAAAGACTGAAAATTGAGTTATTACGAACAGCAAAAAATTGCGCCTTATTTTTCAAAATCCCGAAATTTTGCGGTTCGGTAGAGGTTATCCATGCCTGAATGCTCAAATCGGAAATTTTTTGAAGTAAGGCATCTCTTTTTTGATTATCCAAATGAGTGGTTACCTCGTCAAGCAACAAAATCGGAGCAAATCCTCTGTCCAAAATTTGGCATTTTGTTTGTGCCAAAATAATGCTGATAAGCAAAGCCTTTTGCTCTCCGGTAGAGCATAAATCAGCCGGCATATTTTTTTTGCGGAAAAAAACTCTGAAGTCGGTGCGGTTTATCCCATCAGGACTTTCATTATATAAAACATTGTTTCTTTGCTTTTTTAAATGAGACAAGTAAAAATCCTCAACCTTGATTGCCGGTTCCGTATCCAGCATTTTTTCTGCCGGTCCGTCAAGTTCCAAACGAACATCCGGAAAAATGTCATCCGGCTCATTTAGAATAAAGGTGTTTAAGCGAGCAATTAATTCCCGTCTGGCAGCAGCGATGGCAACCGCTAAAGAAGACATATCCGTTTCAATGGATTCCAACCACTTAGTATCTCTGCAGCCCGATTTCAAAAGTTGAAACCATTGCCGATACAAATGTTCAAAATTTGCCGTGCGCTTTGCGTGTTCCAAATCAAAAGCATAAACAAGCCTGTCTAAAAAACTGCGCCGTGGTTGCGGTCCGCCCTGAAATAATCTGTCCATTTGCGGAGTTACCCAAATTGCCGAAATGTATTTACCTAACTCCGCTTGTTGTGAAATTTTTTGCTGATTGATTTTTATGATACGGCGACTATAAATTTTTTGCTCACCCGTTTCCGCAGATTCTTCCGCTGCGTTTTGCAATCCGGTTCCGATAAGGTATTCCTCATCATTTTTCAAAATTTCGGCAGCCACCGACCATCCGCCGTTTTCTGATTTTGAGTTCAGGCATTTAATATCTGACAATTTAGCGCTGCGTAAACCTCTTCCGGGAGTAAGAAAAGAAAGAGCCTCCAAAATATTTGTTTTTCCGCTGCCGTTGTCTCCGGTAATAACCAGCGGCGACATCTCACATTCAATTCGTAAGTTTTGATAATTTCTGAAGTCAGATAAAGTCAGGCGAGTAACACCTGACTTTTTGACTGTAATTTGTTTTATTCTTTCGTTTAAATCACTCAACTTACACTCTCATCGGCATCAATACATAAATTGCGCTGGAATCCGAAGTATCATGAATGATTGAAGGTGAAGAACTGTCTTTGAAACTGAATTTTGCATTATCTCCTTTAATTTCGGACAGAATATCCAACAAATAGCGGAAATTATATCCGATTTCCAAAGATTCGCTGTCGTAACTTGCCTCCATTTCTTCAACGGCACTTCCTAAATCCGGACTTGATGTTGTAACCACAATATGGTTGGTGTTAACAATCATTTTAATGGCACGAGTTCTTTCGGCAACTACCGAAACACGATCAACGGCAGTGGAAAGATTTTTGACATTAAGTTCCAAAATCTTGTCATTATCCGTCGGACTAACGCGTTCGTAGTCCGGATATGTTCCGTCAATCAATTTTGATGCCAGAGTAATGTCTTCCAACACAAAACGAACTTTGCTGTCTGATAAAGAAATATTGATTTCTTCCGCTGAAGAATCGTCCAGCAACTTGCGAATTTCGGCAACGGTTTTACGCGGCAGAATAACTCCTTGCATTTTTTCCGCACCCTGCGGAAGCGGAGTCTCCACACAGGCTAAACGGTGACCGTCAGTTGCAACCACACGCAGCACTTTTGTTTCGCCTTCGGTTTTCGGATGAATATATAAGCCGTTTAAGTAATATCTTGTTTCTTCGGTAGATGCCGCAAATTGTGTGCGATCAATAACATCTTTCAAATCTTCACGTTTTACGCTGAATGATGTTGGAAGCGCATCAGCCGAAATAACCGGAAAATCTTCAACACCGATTGTCGGCAACGAAAATTTAGATCTGCCGGAAGAAATTGATAATTGTTCTTTTTCATCCGGATACACAAGTTCAACTTCCGAACCGTCAGACAATTTGCGCACAATATCATACAGCATGTGAGCCGGAGCCGTAATTGCTCCGTTTTCTAAAATTCCGGCATCCACAATTTCCGTGATTTCGGTATCCATATCTGTTGCTTTGAAACTGATACCGTCGTTGCCGGCTTCAATTCTGACATTGGAAAGCACCGGAACGGTATTGCGTTTTTCAACAATATTCTGAACGTGTCCGAGTGTTTTTAACAATACTGATTTTTCTATCGTAAATTTCATCTTTTTACCATCCAAATATTAAACTATTCGGACTCTAACAAATATCGTCGCAAATAAGAAGATAAAATGCAGAGTCTTCAACAATTTTTTTATTCTTCCAAAGCCTTTTGCAAAGCATTAATATTTTCGGCTAAAGCAGCATCTTCCACCATCAGTTCTTCAACCTTTCTGACCGCGTGCATAACCGTCGTGTGATCACGATCAAACTTGCGGCCGATTTCCGGCAACGAGCGAGATGTCAGCTGCTTGGCGAGATACATGGCGATTTGACGAGGACGAGCCACATTGCGGGCGCGACGCAACGACTGCATTTCGCGAACTGAAATATTGTAGAACTCAGCAACTTTTTTCTGAATTTCATCAATAGTCGTTTTGCGCTCAAAAGAACGAAGCATATCTTTTAACACTTCTTGCGTCATATCTAAAGTAATTTCATGACTCGGCAACAACTGAGAATGTGCAACGATTCTTTTCAATGAGCCATCAAGTTCACGAATGTTTGATGATATTTTTTGAGCCAGAAAATCAGCAACATTTTGCGGAAGTTTAACTCCCATTTGCTCTGCTTTTTTGTTCAAAATACCGATTCTCAAGTCAAAGTCGGTCGGCATAATGTCGGCAACCAAACCGCTGTTCAAACGTGACTTTAGACGTGTTTCTATGCCGTCCAAATCATTTGGAGATTTGTCCGCCGATAATATAATTTGTCGGCCGCCTTCCATTAAAGAATCAAAAGTATAGAAAAATTCTTCCTGAGTCTTAACTTTGTTTGCCAAAAATTGAACATCATCAATCATCAAGACATCAACCGAACGAAATTGTTCTTTAAAAGCCGCCGTATCTTTATAGCGCATTGCTTTTACGAATTTATATAAAAATTGCTCGGCCGAAATGTAAACAACGGTGCGACTCGGATCCTGTTTCTTAATATGCCATGCAATAGCGTGCATCAGGTGGGTTTTTCCCAATCCGACACCGGAATACAAAAACAGCGGATTAAAAGCCACATTGCGGGATTCGGCAATTTTTTTGGCGGCAGCATAAGCAAACTCATTTGTTTTGCCGACAACAAAGTTTTCAAAAGTATAAGACGGATTTAACTGAGATGACAAATACTGGTCATTACCGCACGGAGCCGTTACATCATTTAAACCGTATATACTTTGAGGAGTCGGGGTTGATTTAATTTTTTTGAGCAACGATACATCAACCTTAACATTACCGGAAGCACTGTTCTGCACAACAAAACATACTTTTTTTATGTCCGGATTCTTGTGTTCCCAAATTTTATGGATTCTGTCAGAATAGTGTGCAATAACCCAATTTTTCATAAAAGTTGTCGGAACGCATATATTCATAATACCATCATTAAAATCACCGACACTGAGAGGTTTAAGCCAGCTTTCAAAAGCTGTTTCGCCAAATTCCATTTTCAGCTGACTACATATTTGTTCCCATTCCTGGTTGATTGAAAAATTTTCATTCTGTATTGCTTCTTCAGCCATAGTTACCATTTCCTTTTCTTTATCTTGTTTTTGTTACAACGGTATAATTAGAACGGCGATTTACTCAATTTCTTTATTTTTGATTTGTGGCAAATCGCAAAACGTAAACAGAATGTTAACGCATAAAAAAACAATTTCAATAGAACTTTTTTAGAACATTGCAATTAAATTGCTTGACATAGAATTTATGCAGAGTCGCGCCTTAACTCATTGATTTTAACAAAAAAATGCAAATTACAACCATTAGGTTTGTAACCTGCATTTCAAAAAAAACAAATGTAAAACTAAAACTTAAAGAGCTTTAATTTTTTGAGACAAACGAGAAATCGTCCGTGAAGCCATATTCTTTTTAAATACGCCTTTTTGAGCAGCTCTCATCATTTCACTTTCTGCAACTTTAAGAGCGGCAGCAGCTGCTTCTTTTTCATTAGAAGCGATTAATGCGTCAACTTTTTTAACAAAAGTTCTGACACGACTTCTTCTTGCGCCGTTAATCATGCTGCGCTTATTATTTCTTACGATTCTTGTTTTTGCCGACTTATGATTGGCCATAACTTTTCTTCCTATAAAACTGTTAATACAAAATTTATTCTGGGTAACTTTATAAACGCAAGCAGCACCGGAAGTCAACTAATTTTTTATATTTTTTTAATTTTTTACGGTTTCGTTTTGACCGTTATCCGAACAATTAAAGGATTTGCGGATTCTTTAACGACTTCCAGCATTTCTCCGTCACGATAAAAAAGCAAATCATTTCCGCGGTTTCCTTGATAAATCCACCCCAATGAAGGAAGCGAATCTTTATAAAAATCGGCGACGGTATTAAATTTTGCTTTTTTAGATGTCAGATAAGCTTCAACCAACCTTGTTTCTTCGTTGCCGAACGAAATATCGTCTTGAGTTATTTGCGCTAAACCGCTCATTAAAGGCACATCTTCCATACCTTCAACAAAATCGGCGGCATTGCAAAGGGATGAATACATAAAACAGAAAAACAATGTAAAAATCAAATTTTTCAAAGTGTGACTCCTATTTTTGCAGTGTTGTGCAGAAAAATGTTGACCTTCCGCCCATCACGGATTTTTTTATCGGCTCTTTTCCGCCGCAAACACAGTCAGGACAGCGTTTTCCTTCTTTTCCGTATACGCACAGCTGGTTTTGAAAATATCCGATATCCCCGTCGGGACGCTTAAAGTCGTGAATTGTGGAACCTCCGGCCTTGATTGACTGTTCCAAAATTTGTCTGGTAAAAGTAATAATTTCGGTTGCTTCGGCACAAGTAACGGATTCGCTTGGTCTGTCCGGACGGATTCGCGCTTTATATAAAATTTCGGAAGCATAAATATTTCCGATTCCGCAGATAATTTCTTGGTCTAATAAAGCCAATTTTATCGGTGTTTTTTTCTTTTTAAATTTCTGCAAAAGATAATCCGGTGTAAGTTTTTCATCCCACGGATCCAATCCGAGTTTTGCCAACAAATGATGTTGACCGAGCTTAGCGGATTCGCAGTAAGTAACCAAACCGAAACGCCTTGTATCGTTGTATGTAACAACGCCTTGGTCCGTTACTAAAATTATATGATCATGTTTGTCCGGATTCTTCGGAATTTCATCCGCAATCTTGAATTTTCCGCTCATCCCGAAATGCCAAATCAGCGTGTAGCCATTATTTAAATCAATCAGCAAATATTTTGCGATTCGCCGCAAATTGACAACTTTTGCACCTTTGATTTTATCGGCAAAATCAACCGGCACTTCTTCTCTGAATTTGCGTTGACGCACAACAACATCAACAAGTGTGGCGTTTTGCAAAACTTGTTTTACCGTATTTTTTATGGTTTCAACTTCGGGTAATTCCGGCATACCATACCTCCATGGCACAAATTATATATCTTAATAAATTTTTATCTAGGGCTTGTATTTATTTATAAACAGGATTAAAACAGCCTTTGTTATACGGAAAGAAATTTGATGCAAAAACGTTCTAAAAAATATTATGCTCCGCAAAATGACAACGTGGACCACAAGTGTGACCATGAGGGCTGCACCGAAAAAGGTGAGTATCGTGCGCCTAAAGACAGCAAACTCAAAGAATATTATTGGTTTTGCCTGAAGCACGTGCAGGAATACAACGCCAAGTGGAATTATTATGACGGAGAAGGAGCTGAAGAAGAACAAAATCAGCAACGGATGCACTTTAACCGCCGTTTCAAATCTAAAGTTCGCTATCAATTCGGATATGATTTATGGGAAGAAGCGGAATTTTTTGAGAGCGGTTATGCAAATAATACGGATTCCAACGGTGAATATTCCGGAGACGGTATTTATTTTACTTTTGAAGAACGTAAACACATTAAAACAATGGAAATGGATATCAGAGATATCAATCCGGATTCGCTTAAAAAGCAGTATAAAAAGTTGGCAAAAAAATATCACCCCGATATCAACCGAGATGACAAGGAGGCGGAAGAAAAATTCAAAAATATTTCGGCCGCCTATCAGGCGTTGTGTGACAAATTTGACCGGATTCCCAACTATGATATGGAATAAGCGGAAAAATTTTCGCCAATCTGATTACTCAAAAATCCACTCAATCATATTTTCATTATCGTCAGATGTTGCCGCATCTGCTTCCGGTAAGGTATAACGAAGTTTGATTTTTTCGCACAAATCATAATTTGTTGCATAATACCCGTCGGCACAATTTATACCGTCTTTTTTATTATCGCAGCTTACTCCGTTCCAGTAATAATTTACTCCGATACATTGAGTCTCGGATGCCGGTTTTACTTGGCTTGTTTTTATGCAGTTACTTGTGCAATTACAGGTAAAACCTTCAGGGCAATCTGTTTTTTTAAAAAATTTTGCCAATTTTGCATTACAGGAGGCAATATTTCCCAAGCACGTAATATTTGCACCGGAAGACAAATGTTGAAAGAAATCTGCACTTATGGTTTCAATTTGGTCCGGAATAATTAAATTTTTCAATGAAGGAGTATAGGCAAAAGCACGACTACCGACAGTAGAAATGTTTTCCGGCATAGTAAACTCTGTTAAACCGGTGTAGGCAAACACTCCGTAGTTTCCTATAGATTGCAAATCATTCATGCCGGTAACCGATTTTAAATTTGAAGCCAGCTGAAAGGCATCATCACCTATGTATGAAATATTATCGCCGATAACAACCTTTTTAATTTGTTCAAGATTCGCTTCCCAAGGCCTCTCAATAAGAGTTCCTCTCTCACGACATATTGATACACTGGCATCATCACAGCGATAATTGTCCGTTTTAACGTCTTCCGCCCCCGGTTTGGCGGAAATTGTCAGGGTTCCGTCTTCGCTTAGATTCCACAAGCAGGTTCCGGAAGAATTGCAAGTTCCGGATGTCGGTGCAGAATCATCTGCAATAGATTTTATTGTTATACAGCAAAGCATTATTACTGTAAAAATTATCTTTTTCATCTTAGTTTTCCTTTCCCATTTAATTTTGATAAACAAAAAATCGCTTTAAAAAAGCGACTGGAAGTTGGAAACTACTAGAATTTAGTGCGGTTTATTTAACCATTAATATAGCCTTATTACACCGCCTTCCAGTCATGCATACACAACTGAAAAGCGCATAAAGCACTTCATTATTCTAGGAGGTTTCCACACCTCAGAACACTTTTTATGTTCTGTTTTGAGTATAAAGATAAAAAAATTTGTTGTCAAAAAAAATGTGCGAGTTCACAACATATAAGCTTCACGAGGAGTAGAGGTATAAAAAGTACCTAAAAGTTGGCAAAAAAATATCACCCCGATATCAACCGAGATGACAAGGAAGCGGAAGAAAAATTCAAAAATATTGCGGCCGCCTATCAGGCGTTGTGTGACAAATTTGACCGGATTCCCAACTATGATATGGAATAAGCGGAAAAATTTTCGCCAAGCTGATTACTCAAAAATCCACTCAATCGTATTTTCATTGTCGTCAGATGTTGCCGCATCTGCTTCCGGTAAGGTATAACGAAGTTTGATTTTTTCGCACAAATCATAATTTGTTGCATAATACCCGTCAAAACAATTATCCACACATCCTGCACCTGCTTGAACAAATTTATCCCCGCATGACCCGCAAGTTTTCATGCCGGTTTCCGGATTGCTAACGCAAGAGTTTTTTACTACATCAACATTTAAAAATGTACCATTCATATATCCAAACCAATCATTATTTGTTAAAATTATATCGTCACGCATATTAATATATTGTAAATCAGAAGCTCTATGAAAAGCTGCATTATCTAAGGTTAATACGTTTGGAATATCTATACTCACTAGCCCCACGCGATTGAATGCCGAGCTACCAATGGAAATGAGGCTTTCAGTCCCTCTGATTTCGGTTAAATAACTCTCACCGGCAAATGTAAAATTTCCGATTCTGGTCACATTTCCCTCAATAACTGCTTTAGTTGCCATTTTTCCACTCCAAGGTGCCGTTGTTTTCAATGATTTAGGATAGCATGTTCCACAACCTGTCCAACTAGCACCATAATCTTTCATTTCGCCTTCTCCGGAAATGGTAAGAGTGCCTTTGGAAAGGGTACAGGTAACGTTGCTGCCGGTAGCGCCGCAATCCCATGTGCCGCAGTAATCGCCGTCCTCATCGGTGCCGGCAGTAGTGGCGGTTGCCCCAACACACGCCGCCCACGATTCGCTCACCGTGCCAAGGCTCAAAACAAACGTAAGAGTAGAAAATGTCATTGCGAGCCGCAGGCGTAGCAATCTCCAAAAACAAGCGGCTCTTGTAAATAAGGATTCTTTATTCATACTTTCCTTGATGAGGGAGATTGCCACGTCGGCGTTAAAACGCCTCATCGCAATGACGTTTCCTGTGTTTCTAAATTTTTTCATTTTCTTTCTCCCATAAAATTAAAACCAAAAAAAACCACCTCAATTTTTTGAAGCGGTCAGGGGAGTTCAGAAATCATGTTCAGTGGAATGACTATTATGACCTTTAGCTCAAAAAATTAAGCTTGAACATACGTCATAATCTCCCCGACCAATGCGGGGATTTAAAACCAAAAAGCATCCCTAAAGGATACCTGTTTTGGTATCACTGAACAAAGAGCCTCTGACAGCCCCGAACCGTTTTTTCAGGTTCTGGAACGATATAAAATCATTCTGCCGTAATGGTAGCATACAAAAAATTTGTTGTCAAAAAAAATATCGGAAGATATAGATTGCTCAGGATAAAATTTTTTCTTTACTGCCTGCCTATCAATTCACCGATTTCGTCGGTATCATCTGCCGATTGCTCATCAATAAGTGCGCCTATTTCATCATCTGTTTCATTTTCAATTAAATTTCCGATTTCATCATCCGGTGCTGCCGTATTGCCGGATGATTGCGGAGTCTCTCCGATGGTTGTTGCCATAATATCGTGCCAAATTTGCGCCGGCAAACTTCCTCCACCGACTTTATTCATCGGTTTTTCGTTGTCATTGCCCACCCAAACGGCACAAATATATTTGTTTGTCCAACCGATAAACCACGCATCCCGAAAATTTTGTGATGTTCCGGTTTTTCCGGCGGCAAATATCGGTAATTTTGCTTTTTGACCGGTTCCGCGATTAATTACGTGTTCCAACATAGATGTGATTTCACGCACCGCTTGCGGTTGAATAATTTGTTTTTCCGCAAATTCCGGCCGCAAATAAAGCTGTCGTCCGTCTGTGGTGGAAATTTCGTTGATTGTGTGCGCAACCACGCTTTTTCCGCCGTTTGCCATCACCGCATACGCCGTTGCCATATCAATAAGTTTTACGGCATTTGTTCCCAAAACCATTGAGGGAGATGTATCTATTTTGGTGCTGATACCCATATTTTTTGCGTTGTTTGCAATATCTTTCAGATACAATTCCCTTGACAAAGCAACGGTTGCCACATTGAGCGAATTTGCCAAAGCATAATCAAGAGTAACCTCACCGTAATATTTTTTGGTATAATTTTCCGGCTTCCATTTTCCGATTGTAATCGGCGCATCCTTAACTTTGCTTTCCGGTGTAAAACCATATTGCAATGCCGTTAAATAAACAAAAGGTTTGAATGCCGAACCGGATTGACGTTTGGCCTGAACGGCACGATTAAATTGACTTTTGTTGTAATCAATTCCCCCTACCATGGCTTTTACGGCTCCGGTTTTATCCATAATAACAACAGCTCCTTCATGAACATTTTTGTCTTTGTTGGCCAATATATGTTTGCGCAATATCTGTTCGGCATTTTCTTGCAATTTTTGATTTAATGTGGTCATCACCGCAATATCGCTTGCACGTTCGCCGATATAATTATTAACCTCATCATAAACATATTGAGCAAAGTGCTTTCCACCCGACACACGATAATTTTGCCCATTGTTTACCGGCAGATTCTTGGCTTGGGCATATTGTTTTTCCGTAAGAAAATCACTTTTTTTCATTAATGCCAAAACGGTGTCGGCTCGTTCAAGTGCGCGTTTTCTTTGCAAAATAGGATTATATCTGTTCGGAGCTTTCAGCATACCGGCTAAAATCGCCGCCTCCCGCACATTTAAATCGTAAACACTTTTGTTAAAATACCAACGGGCTGCCGCCTCGGCACCGTAATTGCCGGAACCGAAATATACGCGATTCAGATAAAGTGCCATTATTTGATTTTTACTGAATTTATTTTCAAGCCAAAAGGAGAGCAAGAGTTCCTGCACTTTGCGCTTAATGGTTTTGTTTGGTGTTAAAAATACATTTTTTGCCACTTGTTGCGTAATGGTAGAAGCACCTTGTGCATAGCGCTTGCGAAAAACATTAGTCAGCATTGCCCGCGTAAATCCGATAATATCAAACCCGAAATGCTGATAAAAACGTCTGTCCTCGGTGGCAATAATGGCATTGGTAAGATTTTTCGGCAGTTTATCCGGATAAATTACTTTATCATAAACTTGTCCGAATTTGGCAATATCATTGCCGTTTTCCGCCATAATCACGGTTGACGGCTGGCGTGTTTGCGCCACGGCTTTGGCTATATCCGGCATCGTAAACCAACAATAAGCAACATAGCCGGCCAACACAAAAATAACAATCAGCGCAAGTTTAATTAAGAGCAGAACCCACGAAAAATTTTTGCCGCTTTTTTTTGAACGAGCGCTTTTTTTAGCTTTTTTCCTTTTTGCCGGTGCAGCTTTGGCGCGCTGTTGCAAATACACGGTTTTTGTTTCTTTTTTTGTTCCTGTTTGTTTTTTTTGCGTGGTAGCCATCATTATTTCCTTATACTAGAATCTGTGGCGATTATACTCTCCAATAAGTTAATGAAGGTTTTATAAACATCAGCAAATTTAAAAAGCTTGGCGAACGGAAAAAGTTTATATATATATTAAAACAAAAAGGAAGAATGTTATGACCAAAATTTGCCTGATAGACGGTTCCGGATATATTTTCCGTGCCTTTTACGCTTTACCGCCGATGACTGCTCCGGATGGAACTCCGGTTAATGCCGTTTACGGAATAATGACCATGTTTATGCGCCTCTTAAACAAAATCAAGTGCGATTATTGCGTGGTAGTGTTTGATGCAAAACGCGAAAATTTTCGTAACGAAATTTTTAATCAATACAAGGCTACACGCGGGGAAACTCCGGAACTTTTGATTCCGCAGTTTGATATCATACACCATGCCGTGGAAGCGCTTAATTTGCCATGGACCATGCAGGAAGGATATGAAGCCGACGACTTGATTGCCACCTATACCGAGCAAGCCTTGCAAAAAAATTGGAAAGTCGTTGTTGTCTCCGGCGATAAAGATTTAATGCAGTTGATTAAAAACGACGTTGAATTTTATGACGGAATGAAAGATAAGTTTTTCACCGATAAAGATGTGGTGGAAAAATTCGGAGTTACACCGGATAAGGTTGTAGATGTGCAAGCGCTGTCAGGCGATAAAATAGATAATATTCCGGGAGTTCCGGGAATAGGTCCGAAAACGGCGGCGGAGTTGGTTAATCAGTTCGGTTCTTTGCAGCAGGTTTTGGCGAATGCCGAGCAAATTCCGCAGGCGCGTAAACGTGAATTGATTATGCAAAACAAAGAAGCTGCGGAAATTTCGCTTAAATTGGTGACCTTGAAAAAAGATGTTCCGGTAAAAGTTGATATAGAAGAATTTGCCGCTCAGGCACCGGATATGAAAGTTGCTCTGCAATTTGCCGATAAATACGGATTTAAGAGTGTTCGGCCGAAATTGGAAAAATGGGTTGAGGAGCGCTCTGCCGAATTTGGCGGAATTGAATTGACGGCAATTCAGAAAAAAACCGAAAAAAAGTATTCTAAAATAGAAAACAAAAAACAACTGGCCGAAATTTTGCAAAAAATAAAGATTAGCGGAAAATTGGCATTTCAGGTTTTGCATAACAACTCAAAAACAGTCGGTTTCAGTTTGTGCTGTGCGGAAAATGAAGCATATTATCTGCCGGTGTTGACAGATACACAAACCGAAGATTTATTTTCTCCGGCGCCCAAAACAGAACTTGATATTGCTGCCGTTAAACAGTTTTTGCTTAATGTTTTAAGTGACAAAAACATTGTAAAAATTGCTCTTGATTTAAAGCCCCAATGGCATTGGCTGAAAAATTTTTCAGGCTGTGATATTGATTTATTTCCGTATCATGACACAGCTGTAATGTCGTATGTTTTGGACAGCTCGGAACATGGGCACTCGCTAAGCGATTTGGCAGAGATTTGTCTTGGGGAAACATTATCGCTACCGACAGCGGATTCCAAAAGTAAAATAATAAATTTTGAAAGTGAAAGCGCCGGAAATTTTGTTTTTGCCGCAGCAGATTTTGTGTTGCAAATATACAATGTGCTGAGCCAACGTATTTTTTCGGAACATAAAAATTATATATATGAAACAGTGGAACGCCGCTTGGTGCAGGTTTTGTATGAAATGGAAAACAACGGTATTACCGTTGATGAGCAGGCTCTGCGCCGGTTAGATGAGGCATTGAGCAAAGATTTAGCTGCTACGGAAAAGCAAATTTATGCGTTGGCCGGTGAAGAGTTTAATATTGCATCTCCTAAGCAGATTGGTAAAATTTTATTCGGTAAAATGGGATTAAAGGGTAAAAAAAATGCCTCCGGAAGTTATAACACCAGTGCCGAAGTTTTGGAAAAACTTGCTGATGAAAATGAGTTGGCGGCAAAAATTTTGGAATGGCGCGGGTATGCCAAACTGAAATCAACTTATACTACGGCATTATTGGAAGCAAAAGATGCCGACAACCGTGTCCATACAACGTTTTCGCAAACGGTTGTTAATACGGGAAGACTTGCTTCATCTAATCCAAATTTGCAAAATATTCCGAACCATGGCGAAACGGGACACAAAATTCGTGAGTGTTTTGTGGCACAAAAAGGATACAAAATCGTTGATGCCGATTACAGCCAGATGGAGTTGCGTTTGCTGGCGGCAGTTGCCGGAGTCAGGGCTTTGCAAGAGGCATTTGCCAACGGCGTAGATATTCATGCGGCAACGGCTGCAAGAGTTTTCGGTTTGCCTTATGAGCAGGTTGACAAAGAACATCGCAGTCGGGCAAAAGCAATAAATTTCGGAATTGTTTACGGAATTTCACAATACGGATTGGCAAAGCAGCTTGGAATCGGCAGTGCCGAAGCCAAGCAATATATTGATACATATTTTGCCGTTATGCCGGAAATAAAAGAATTTATGAACAAAACCATTGCTTTTGCTCATGCAAACGGGTTTGTTACAACTCCGTTCGGACGCAAATGCTCGGTTTTCGGCATCAACGACCAAAACAAATCTTTGGTTGCCATGGCGGAGCGTGCGGCAATTAATGCCCCGATTCAGGGTGGAGCTGCCGATTTGGTTAAACTGGCAATGCAAAGAGTTTATTTTGCGTTGAAAGATAAATTTCCGAGTGCGCGTTTGCTGTTGCAAGTGCATGATGAATTGGTGGTGGAGGCAAAAGCAGAAGAAGCACAGGCTGTCGGCGAACTGATGAAAAATATAATGGAAAATGTTGCCGATTTGGCTGTCAAAATGCTGGCTGAACCGGCACTCGGAGACAACTGGGCGCAGGCACATTGAGAGGGAAAAATCGTTTTTCAATTAAAATTATTCCATAAAATATAAAAACCATTAAAAATAGTATTGCATTTAAATTTTTTTCTGATATATTGTCGTCAGGCATGAAATTTATTTCATGTTAAAAGCTGATAAAGCTTGGGGCTTTCCAAAGCCTTTACACAGTGAAAAGATGGTTATTCATCTTCCTCCCCGTCTGTATGCGGACGGAAAATCTCTGACTAATGGTCGGGGAGCTTTCGGTGTATGTCCAGAGCTCTGCTTAAAGACCGAAAGAGTCATTACTGTGTATGATTTTGGAACTTTCCCGACCGCCTGTCAGCGGTCTCTTTTTATTGTTGTTGAAACCAATCCGGAAAATAAACAACAATAAAGTCATACTTTGAGTGCATATCGTACCCATGCACTCAATTCCTTTCGCTTGAGCCGTGTTCTTCGCAAACACGGTTCAGGTTTTTTAAGGTTATTTTAATATTGCAGCAACGAGATTGTCGGGGCAAATTCTTCTAAAACTTTTCGTCCGCCCAAGTCGCTCAGTTCAATCAAAAATACATTAGCAACAATATCCGCGCCCAATTTTTGCAATAATCGGCAAGCTGCTTTCGTTGTTCCGCCGGTTGCCAATAAATCGTCAACAATCAAAACTTTTTCGCCTTTGTTAACGGCATCTTTATGAACTTCTATAATTGCTTTTCCGTATTCCAAATCATAAGTTTCACTCAAAGTTTCTGCCGGCAACTTTCCCGCTTTGCGCACCAAAACCAATCCGCAGCCGAGTTTATAGGCCAGCGGAGCACCAAACAAATATCCTCTGGCATCAATAGAGGCTATTTTATCAATTTTTTTGTCTTTTAACAGCTCGTAAAGGGCATTGATTATTTCGGCAAATATTTCGGCATTTTCAAGAGCCGGTGTAATATCCTTGAACAAAATTCCTTTTTTGGGAAAATCCGGCACGTTGCGGATATGATTTTTTATGTTTTCATACACTTTTTTTCTCCTTTAATCTTTATACCAATTTTTTGCCAAACACGGTTCTTTTACCACCATGTTTTCATTGCCCTGAATTTGTTCAATACGAAAAGCACGTTTGCATTCCCAACGACTGACCGGATAATGCCGATCCCAAGTTTCAATTATCGGGCGCATTTTGGCGCTGACGGAAAAACGCGGATATGTTTTTTCCATATACAAATAAGTGCGGGCAATCAGTCCTTTGATTTCGTCACGCGGTTCAACCAAATTCCGCGATATTTTCAGATTGCAGCCGCCGAAAGAGCTGGGAACATTTTCTTTTTTTCCGAACTGCGTAAAATTAAAATTTGCCCGCAAATAATTTACGGCTCCAATTGAAGGATAAAGATTATACATATCAGTGAACATATAGCGAAATTCTTCGTTTTGCTGTTCGGCGCAACTTCGCCCTTTAAAGCGTTTACCTTTTTTTGATACGCATTTCGGACTTCCCTGATACCACTCCGGAAATGTTTTTCCGAAATTTTGCGCCGGCACAATGTGTTCCCATTCCATTCGCCGTGCCTTAAGTGCCAGCTCCTCTTTCGTTATGTCGTAAACTTTAAAGTTCACCTTTTTTAAATCCGGAAGTGAAAATCCACGTGGCAACTCAATATCTTTATGCACCGAAAAGTTTGCATCACAATACAAAGTTTTGCGGTGATCATGAAAAACATTGTATTGCAAAATTCGTTTCGCATCATAAAACGACTGACTGAAATTGTTTCCGGCGGCTAAAGAACTTTCGGTAAAAACAATCAGCAGGCAGACGGCAAAAAAATTTTTCAGCATAAATTTATTTCTCTTCGTGTTTGGATTTCAACTGGCCGCAAGCCGCCAAAATATCTTGTCCGCGCGGAACTCTGACCGGTGCGGCAAATCCGGCATTTTCCAATTCTTTGGCAAATTTTTTTACTTGAGCATTCGGACTCGGTTCAAAAACACACCCCGGCCACGGATTAAAAGGAATCAAGTTAAAAGTGGCTCGTAATTTGTATTTTTTCATCAGAGCAATCAGCTGATGTGCGCAATCCACCGAGTCGTTAACATCCTTGAGTAACAAATATTCAAAAGTAATATATCGGCTGCCGTCTTCAGATTGATAATTTTGACAAGCTTTCAAAACTTCATCTAACGGATAACGATTATTAATCGGCATAATTTTGGAGCGCAACTCACTGTTTGGAGCATGCAATGAAACAGCCAAACGAACGCCTGTTGCCTTTAAAACACGTTCAATTTGCGGCACAATACCGGAAGTAGACATAGTTATTCTGCGTCTTGAAATTGCAATTCCGTCACCGTCGGTTAAAATATTAAGAGCTTTAATGGTGTTTTCCGGATTATGTAAAGGCTCCCCCATTCCCATAACCACAATATTTGATAAATACCGTGTTTCATTGGTCGGACTCGGCCATTCTCCATAGGTATCACGCGCAACCATAAATTGACTGACAATTTCACCGGCAGTAAGATTTCTTGTTAATTTCTGACTTCCGGTATGACAAAATTTGCACCCGACGGCGCATCCTACTTGAGTTGATATACAAACTGCGCCGCGGTCTTCTTCCGGAATATACACCATTTCAACTCTTTGTCCGTCGGCAAATTCCAATAACCATTTGCGAGTTTTATCGGAAGATAACTGTTCGGCAACAATTTTAGGACGGGTAATGGTAAAATTTTCAGCTAATTTTTTTCGCAAGTCTTTGGAAAAATTGCTCATTTTTTCAAAATCCGTTTCGCCGTGAAAATATATCCACTGCCAAAGTTGCTTGGCGCGAAACGGTTTTTCGCCGATGGCAGAAATTTCTGCCGTCAGTTCTTCTTTGCTTAAACCGACAAGTTCTTTAACCATTACTATTTTTTCTTACACTTAGCCGAAATCGCCTGATACGCACTGCTGAAACCTTTTAAAGAATATGTATCTTTAGTGCCGGTACCGCGGCTTGACACACCGTTAACAATCATTCTGTCACCGCGCTTCATGGCCGTAATAAGCTTTTTATCTTCATCAGCATTAACAGTCCACGCCTTATCACCTTCGGTAAAGGTTTTATCAAAAGTTTGGTTTCCTATTTTGATGACAAACGGAGCAGAAGTTTTAAACGGATATCCGATTTCAAAGCTGACTTCATCATACGATTTTTCGGCCGGACGATGAGTTACACTCACGTATATATCACCGCGTTTGGTGTATTTTCCCTCGTCTTTTTTCGGAGTTGATGACATATAACAAATAGTATTGCCGCGGTCATTAAAAGTCCACGCCGTCCAATCTCCGTATTCACCAAGCATTTTCGGTGTTTCGGCGGCATTTGCAACGCATGAAATCGTTAAGCTCAAAAGAATTAGTAAATATTTTTTCATCTTTGTTATACCTTTTTGCATTTTCGTTTGACTTATCATACATAAAAATTATATATAAACAGTTAACAAAATGTAAAAATTAACTAAAGGATACATACAAATGATGCGCGCAGAATATTTGGATATGTCAAAAATAGTTAGAGATGAACATATTTTGTGGATTTTTCGTGCTGTTGATGACCATGGAGGAACATTGCGCTTTGTCGGCGGTGCCGTCAGAGATGCGCTGGCCGGAATATCCGGTTCTACGCCGGACTTGGTAACGGATTTGTCTCCGGACGAACTGGTGGAAGCTTGTCAGGAAAGCGGTTTAAAAACCGCTCCGCTCGGATTAAAACTGGACACAATAGGTGTTGTGCTGAACGATCAAATCTTAAAAATCGCAACTTTACGAAAAAATGTGGTTGATGAAAGCGGTAAAAAAGAAGTTATGTTCAGTGATGATTGGAGTGTGGATGCTTCCAGACGTGACTTGACCATCAATGCCGTGTATGCCGATTTAAAAGGAAATGTTTTTGATTATTACAACGGTATAAGCGATTTGGAAAAAGGAATTGTCCGCTTCATCGGCAATCCGGAAGACAGAATTAAAGAAGATTATTTGCGTATTATGCGCTTTTTTCGTTTTTACGGCATTTTCGGAAAAGGTGATGCCGATACAAAATCATTGCAGGCTTGTATTAAATTAAAATCCGGACTTCGCAGCGAACCTATAGAACAAGTTCGTGATGAATTGTTCAAAATTTTAGTTGTTCCCAATGCGGCACGAGTTGTAAAATTGTTGTTTGACAACGAAATTTTGGATTATTTTTTACCTAAACCGAAAAATTTTGCCGCCCTGAAAAATCTTTCCGATATCATAAGTGACATCAATTATCGCGGAAATTTTTTGCGCCGCTTGTTCGTAATGTATCAGCCGAATGTGTCTACGGCGGAAAATATTGCCGACAATCTTCGTTTCACCAAAAAACAAAAGGAGGCTTTTGTCAGCTGGGCTAAAATAGAAATGAATTTTGACAATATTGTAACTGCCGACGAGCGCAAAAAATACATATATCGCTACGGAAAGCAGTTTTGTATTGATAAAATCTTAATCAGCTGTGCAATAAAAAAATTAAAGCCGATTAATCTTCCGCAAATTCTGGCCGAAATAGAAAGCACTGTTATTCCGGTTTTTCCGGTGCGCGGAAGAGATATTGTTGAACTGGGTGTAAGTCCGAAAAGCAAAAAAATAGGAAATATTTTGGCGAAGCTGGAACGAAAGTGGGTGGAAAGCAATTTTTCGCTTAGCCGAGATGAAATGATAAATATGGCAAAAACCTCCTTATAAATATGTGCATAAATCCTGCGGATAAGTATAATTTTGTTGCATAAAAAATTAAATTTGTGTAATAAAGTATATCAACGGGCTGCAAATAGCCTGATTAGTTTGTATGGAAATTTAATTTAAGGAAATAAAAAATGGTATCATTGGCAGATAGAATGGCGGCAAATATGGATATGTCGGCCTTTAGCAAAGCTGAAGAACTCAAAAAAAGATTATGGTTTACAATCTTGGCACTGATTGTATTTCGTTTGGGAACATATATTCCGCTTCCGGGAATTAATCCTCAGGTTTTGGCGGATATGTTCAACCGCAATCAAGGCGGTATTTTGGGGATGTTTAATATGTTTTCGGGCGGTGCGTTGGAACGTATGACTATCTTTGCCCTTAATATCATGCCTTACATTTCGGCATCAATTATCATTCAGCTCGGACAATCGGTTATTCCGTCATTAATGGCACTCAAAAAAGAAGGTGAAGCCGGTCACAGAAAAATAGTTCACTATACCAAAATTTTAACCGTATTCATCACCATTATTCAGGGTTACGGTATTGCAGTCGGCTTGGAGAGCGTTTCCGGTGCAAACGGTGCATCTGCCGTGATGATAGACAGTTTTGCTTTCCGTTTTGCCACTATTGTTTCGCTTGTCGGCGGCACAATGTTTATTGTTTGGCTCGGTGATCAGATTACCGAACGCGGTGTCGGTAACGGTTCTTCTTTAATCATTACCGTGGGTATTATTGCCAATATTCCTAATGCTTTGGCTCAGACCTTTGAGTTGGGCAGAGCCGGACAAATGTCGGTATTTACTATCGCAATGCTGCTCATTATGGCTTTGGCTTTGATTTATGTTATTGTGTTTGTTGAAAGAGCTCAAAGAAAAATCATTATTCAATATCCGAAGCGTCAAATGGGTATGCGTATGATGTCGGCCGAAAGTTCTCACTTACCGCTTAAGATTAACCCGACCGGTGTAATTCCTCCGATTTTTGCCAGCTCTTTGTTGTTGTTGCCGATAACAATCGCAAATTTGTCGGCCGAAAAGGGACCGGCTTGGGTTCAGACATTGAGTCAGCTTTTGGGACACGGTCAGCCTTTGTATTTGGCATTATATGCTTTGCTGATTGTGTTCTTCACGTTTTTCTATACTTCAGTTGTGTTTAACCCTACCGAAACAGCTGATAATTTGAAAAAGCACGGCGGATTTATTGCCGGTATTCGCCCGGGTAAAAATACTGCAGATTATTTGGATTATGTAATCACTCGCTTAACATTGGTTGCCTCTGTTTACTTGGTATGCTTATGTATTTTGCCGGAAATATTAATCAGCAAAGTCGGCGTGCCGTTTGTATTGGGCGGAACAACTCTGTTAATCGTGGTTCAGGTGACAATGGACTTTGTCGGACAAATTCAGTCTCACCTGATTGCTTATCAATATGAAGGTTTGCTCAAAAAAGCCGCATTAATCAAAAAGAAATAAAATGGTAAAGTTAAATGAAAACGGCCTGTTTGTTGTTTTTACCGGAGCTCCCGGCTGCGGTAAGGGAACGCAGGCCCGAATTTTAAAAGAAAAAACTCATATCTGCCATCTTTCCACCGGTGAAATGCTTCGTGAATATGCCGCCAAAGATACGCCGCTGGGGCGCGAACTGAAAGCAGCATTGGATCGCGGGGAATTTGCAACTGATGAGATGATTATTGAAATGGTGAAAAATCGTATTTCGCAAGATGACTGCAAACGCGGATTCATTTTGGACGGTTTTCCGCGCACTATGCCGCAAGCCGAAATTTTGGAAAGTATGCTGGCCGAAAAAAATATTAAACTGAATTGTGTTTTGGAAATTCAAGTTCCGGATGAAATTATCATGGAACGTATTTTGGGGCGCTATTCTTGCATGAAATGCGGTGCCGGATATCATGATAAGTTTCAGAAACCAAAAATTTACGGAGTTTGTGATGAGTGCGGCGGAACCGAATTTTCTCGTCGCAAAGATGACAATCGCGCCACAGTGCAAAATCGTCTGGTAAATTATCGTTTGCTCACATATCCGACTATTCCGTTTTTTGAAAGCAGAGGGTTACTGAAAACTGTTGACGGAACCGGAACCATTGAGGCTGTCAGCAAAAAAATTGACAGCATACTCGGGATAGAATAAACGTCTTCAACAAAAGGAGTGCAAAATGCAAAAATCGTTTTTATTTCTAGGTTTGTTGTTGTCTGTATCTGCTTTTGCAAAAGCCCAGATTTTGCAAGCTCCGGCAGAAAAAAATCAGCTTAGTGAATATAATATTGCAAAACCGGATACGACAGAAGCAGAACTTGCACGTATTCGCAAAAAATTGCCTCCTTATTTAGGTAAAATGTCTAAGGTAAAAAAATTGCCGCCAAAGGTTTATACCGGCGGAAAGTTTAATCCTTTTTTCGGGCAATCATTATTTCCGTTGCAGGACCAGACTCGTTTTTATAATAAAAGCTTTGAGATAAGAGAAAATAAGTGCAATGCGGACGGTATGTTCGCTATTTATAATATTCGTAACAGCGAAGCGAATGAGTTGCAATACGATTGTGTAGGTTGGGTAAATTCTGCCTGCGGTCCGGAATGTTTTGATGACGGAGTATTTTTCGGTTCCTATCGTCCGCAATATGCTTGCGTTGGTGAACTTAAAGAAATTTGGGGCGGCACGGAAGATAATCCGGTTTTGGAGCAGATGGTTTGCTATGACGAAAAAGACAAAGTAATATGGCAGCGTGAACGTGATGACAACTATGTGTTTGACAACACGGGGCGCTTAATGTTTTTCCAGAACAAAACGGATTTTATACAATACATGAACAGCCGTGTAGAGGAAAAATACATATATGATACTGATGAATATATGTATTACAGCCCCGCACATTTAAATGACTATTTTCATGTGAAGTATGAACGTGACGGTAATGGTCGCATAATCAAAGAATTTCACTTTAATCAGGACGGATTCCCTTACTACATTTTTGTGGCGGATTATGATGGTAACAAGTGCAAGCAAATTACCAAATACGACGGCTACAAAGGAACAACCGAAACATTTAAATTTTAACCAAAACACTTTACAAATAAAAGAAGATAGAATAGAATGCCCATAGAGTGTAAAAAAAATATACTCTAGGGCGTCAGAACCCTTTATTGAAACAGTCGTAATATACGACTTAGGTATGTTATTACCGATATTTCGTTCTAAATAAGGACGGATGTCGGTGAAATAAGGCTTTTGAGCGCGAAAACGCCGAGCCGTTGGTTTCAATACGGTTTCTGAACATCCGCCCACCATTTTAGGTGGCTTTTTTTATTAACTTTTTTGATTTAATGAAAGGATGTTTGAAATGAAACGTTTAAGATTTTTAGGACTCATGATTTATTTGATTAGTGCCTTTGCGAATAAAACTTATGCCGAAACATGGAATTGCGGAGAAAAAGATTCTGAGGGTAATTATGGTGCAAACGTTAAATGCACATTAGATGAAAACGGAAATTTTACTGTATCCGGAACCGGTAATATGGCAGATTTCGGATATGTTACTGATGGATTGCCGGTATCAACCGCACCATGGGGAGGAACAC
This sequence comes from Alphaproteobacteria bacterium, assembly GCA_017484225.1. Taxonomy (GTDB): domain Bacteria; phylum Pseudomonadota; class Alphaproteobacteria; order RF32; family CAG-239; genus RUG410. The sequence continues at coordinate 17,277 of JAFUTN010000034.1, read as the reverse complement.
AAGCAAATATGAATAGAATAAAAAATATCGTTGTAGAAAGCGGTGTTGATGAAATCGGAGCCAACGCGTTTAACGGAGCCAGAAAAGCCGAAAATATTTATATGCCGGGAGTAAAAAAAATAGGCACCTTGGCTTTTTATGACCCCTATGCGGCAACTTCTATTTATATGCCTTTGGTAGAAAATATCGGCAATGGTGCTTTTAAATATTCAAAAGTATTAGAAAGTGTTGATATGCCTAACGTAAAAGTGATTGGAGATGGTGCTTTTAGGGGATGTTGCAATGATGGTCTCAAAAATAAGTTAAAATATGTAGGAGTTCCTGATGAATTAATTGTAGATGAAAATGCTTTTTCAAATACATTAGTAAGCGGCTGCGGCAACGGCGGAGACTGCGGAAATTGCGGGGATAAATTCGTGCAAGCAGGTGCGGGGTGTGTAGGTAATTGTTTTGATGGCTATTATCCGACAAGTAAGGGATATTGCGAAGTCATTAAACTCCGCTATACCATACCGGAAGCGGATGCAGCGACATCTGATGACTTTGAAAACACGATAGAGTGGATTTTTGAGTAAAAAAATATCCGCCGTCATCTTGAGGGGTTTAGCGATTAGCGAAATCCCCGTACGGTGGGGATGTTCTTTCGTTCTGGGTTCAAGATGACGGCGGATTTGTCATTCCGAGGAGCGTAGCGACGTGGGAATCCCCCTCATTTCTGCACCGTCATTCCGAGGAGCTTAGCGACGTGGGAATCCCCTAAAGATCTTTTTTGGCAAGAAATGTGTGCCTTGTTCAAGGAGATTGCGACGGTCGTTTCACTCCCTCGCAATGACGTTTCCTACCTTACGGTCATTCCGAGGAGCGTAGCGACGTGGGAATCCCTCAAGATGACAGTAGTTTTTTTTACTCAAATATCCATTCAATCATATTTTCATTATCGTTTGAGGTTAGCTCATCTGCTTCCGGCAGAGTATAACGAATACGGCTGCAGTAGCCGTCCAAATCGGCACATACCGGACAGCAGGCACGCTTGGACATATCAGGTTCACGCACACAGGATATTCCGTTCCAAAAATAATTTAAACTGTTGCAATTCGTGCTATCGGCAGGAATTACACTTCCGGCAAGACTAAACCCCTTAAGCCTATCATCATCCCAATACGTATAGCCATCAAAGAAAGTCTTACACTTTTCAACATCTCCTTTGCAGACAATTTTTAATTTATCTAAGTGCAAGGTGCTGTTTCCGTCATCATCAACATTACGTCCAAACACATCATAACCTAATGATTTAACAGAATCGGGAACCACAATTTGCGCCAGCGTGCTACTGAAAAATATCCCATCAATTAAGTTTTCTAAGTTATCAGGAATCTCCAAATAAGATAATTTGTTATCCTCAAAAGCATATCTTTCAATACTCTTTAAATTTTGCGACAAAGTCAGTGATTCTATCGGACTGTCCCGAAACGCATATCTCCCGACTGTTTCAACCGTATCCGACATTGAAACTTTTGTTATATTGGTAAATCCGTCAAAAGCATCTCTACCGATAGAACTGACACCTTGAATATCAACTTCATTTACAAAATCAGCATATTGAAACCATGGTTGAGAATGGTCTGCTCCTACTACGTGACCAGATTCATATTGCACAAAATCCTTCATTAAACCGGTTCCGGAAATGCTTAATTTTCCGTTTTCATCAATTTCCCAATGACAGACAGATTTACCGTCTTCGGCAGCACAATCGTCGCCGCTATATAACGGAGATGATTTTACGGCATTAATTTGCAAAAGAACTCCAATCACAATCCCCAACATCAACAAAAATTTTTTCATCATTTTCCTCCATTTAAGCAAAATTTTAAAAATAAAAAATCCGCCTCAAAGGACGGTCGGAGAGTTGAGAAATCATGCTAAGAGAAATGACTATTATGGTCTTTAGCAAAAAAAATGCTTGAACATACACCATAATCTCCCCAACCAGAGCGGGGAATTTAAATACCAAAAAAGCATCCGAAAAAGGATACCTATATGGTATCTCCTAGCTAAAGCCTCTCACAGCTCCGAACCCCTTTTTCGGGTTCTTGGCAAAATTCTCTTTTACCATAAGGCAATCATAACAGATTTAATCCGTTTTGCCAATAAATATTTTTTATGAGTATTTTATATATTTTTATTGCGGCGAAGCAAGATATACAAAGCCCCATCACCACCAAGTCTGGCACTCGGATGCTTATACACCAAAACCATTGCCCGCAAACGCGGAGCATTAAGCCACTGCGGCACACTTTTTTTCAATATTCCTTTGGTGGCAAAAATATCGTCGCTATGCACGCTTAAACCTTTACCGGTAATGATTATCACACAGCGTTTTCCGGCATTATAACTGCGAACTATAAAATCTTCCACCACGGAAAATGCATCATTTTCTGTTTTTCCGTGCAAATCTAACACAGCCTCACAAGCAAATTCCTCGCGCTTAAATTTACGTAAAGTCGCTTTATCTATACCTCCGAATTCCATATCATCCAAAAATTTTGAATACTCCGAATATTCGTGCTTTGCGGAATATTGCCGCTGATGCTCTCTTGCTTTAATGCTTATTGTTTTTTCTTTACCGGTAACAATATCATCTTTTTTGCTCAGCACCACATCACTGACAGCGCTCAACCAAAACTCTTTATCTTCATCATTTATTGTCATCAATTAACCTGAATTACCGAGTTTTTCGGCACCATAATATAATATCTGCCGGCAGAATTCATTCTTCCGGCTGCTAAAAATGCCTGTTCTCCGCTCCCCCAAAAATAATCACCGCGAACAGTTCCCTTAATAGCACTGCCGATATCTTGCGCAAAAACAATTTTTTCCAGTTTATTATTATCGGCATCAACCGTATCAAGCCACATCATGGCTCCGAGCGGAACAATCTTGTTATCCACGGCAATACTTCGTCCGGCACTAAGCGGCAACCCGAATGCTCCAACCGGACCGGAGGCATTTACTAAACGTTGAAATATAAAGCGCTCATTTTCTTCCATCAATTCTTTTGCTTTCGCCGGATGTTCTTTCAACCATTTGCGAATATTCTCCATAGAAACTTCACCGGCTTTTAATATTTTTTTCTCCAACATAATACTGCCGATACCCCTGAATTTGTGTCCGTTGTTATCAGCATACCCGATACGAACTTTCGTTCCGTCTGTCATATTGGCAATGGCCGACCCCTGAATTTGCATAATATGCACATCCACCAAATCATCTGCCCACATCAGCACCGGAGCATTGATTCCCTTATTTTCTATATCTTTACGATTGTAATAAGGCACGAATTTATTATTTTCAACTCTGCCGACCAAACGCGTATTCGGAAATTCCGTGCCGAAATCTCGCAAATTAACTTCCACCAAATCATTCGGTTTTCCGTAAACCGGATACTTAAACTTTTCGTTTTTTGTATAAGAGGCGTTAATTCCGGCCTCGTAATATGAGGTAAATTTACCAACCGGATTTGCCCCTTCAACAACGGCATAAGGTGTAAATTCATTCTCTATAAATTCACGCATTTCAACTGAATTTTTTATGTCTTTGGTAAACTTTTTGCATACTTTTTGATATGCGGATGTTTCTATTTTTATTTTGCTGTCACCTAAAAACTCTTTTTTACTCTGCAAAATCTTTGCACAGTTAGCCTCAAATACAGGTATCACTTTGGCAAAATCATCACTTTTCCAACCGGAAAGCGAAGAATACTCTGTCTTATATACCTTTGTGATTCCTGTTTTAGAACTGACAACATCTTCTTCATGCGAACAGGAGTTTAAGCCGACGGCAAGCAACAAAAAAAATGCCAGCTCAACCAGCTTTTTTGGTAGAAACCAATATCCAAGAATTATTTTTTGCATTTAAAGGCCTTTCAAAAGTCCACATATCCGTAATTTTTTGCACAAAGTTCTCGTCACCTTCAATAACTTCTCCCTTGGCATTTTTCAGCAAGTTCACCTGTTCACTGACAAACTCAACCACAACTTTTATGCTGTTTTTCAATTTTTTAATCTCTTTGACTTCACTCTTCTTAAAACCGATGAAATCAACTTCAGACGTAATTTGTTCTTCTTTGCGAGCGTCTATAACCTTGTTAAAAGCATCAAAAACTTTTTTGCTCACTAAATCGCGCACCGGCAGCAAATTGCCTTCATTAAACGCATGAAGAACCATCTCAAAAACCTTGTTTGCCCCACGCAAAAACATCTCTTTATTAAAATCTTCTTTTGCCGGAATTTCTTTAGGTGTATATATCAACCCGACCAGACCGTCTTTTTCCTTGGCAATAACAACACTTTTCAAATCTTTCATCTTTTCTTGCCGGTTTTCATCAATAGGCTTCAGCACAATTTTAACACCGCCGTTTTCGCCTTTGGTTCCGAAAACACTATACAAACGAAAAATAACAAACGCAGCCAAAACAAACAGAACTATTATATCAAGCATTGACAATTTTTAATCCTTACACCTTTGTTAACCCATAATTTCTTGCCTTTAATATATAACAAATAAATATTTTATCAACACATTTGTTTGAGTTTGTTTGACGTTGGCATTTTTTTGTATTATCTCTTAATAAGTTTTTTTAATTAGGAGAAAAAAAATGGCAGCAAATGAAAACCAACAAGCAAAACCGGCTATTATGATTCGTAGCCAATATATTAAAGATATGTCTTTGGAAATACCTCTGGCTCCGGAAATTTTTAAAGATTTGACTACTCAACCGCAAATTCATGTTGATATGAACATGAAAAGCGAAAAACAAGATGACGGTTCATACGTTGTATCTTTGATAACAAAAATGGATGCCGATATTAATGACAAAAAATTGTTTATTGTTGAGTTAACATACTCAGCACAAGCAGAAATCAATGTTCCGGAAGAGCAAAAAGAACCTGTGTTAATGATAGAATTACCTCGTTTGATGTTCCCGTTTGTTCGCAGCATTATCTCAAACGCATTGGCACAAGCCGGATTGCCTCCGATTATGCTTTCACCGATTGATTTTGTTACTTTATACAATGCCAAAAAAGCTCAAGAAGCAGAAATGGCACAAGCTGAAAACGCTAAAAAATAAGGAGTCTTATTTTGCGTTTAGCTCTTTATCAACCGGATATTCCGCAAAATACAGGCACTTTGCTCAGACTCGGTGCCTGTTTGAATTTGGAAGTTGATATTATTGAACCTTGCGGATTTTTATTTAATGAAAAAGCAATGCGCCGTGCCGGTATGGATTATTTGGAATTTGCCAAGTGCCGGCGACATAATTCTTGGCAGGATTTTTTGCAATATCGCGAAGAACACCCTGAAGAATACGGCAGATTGGTTTTGATGACAACTCATGCGGAAACATCTTTTATTGATTTTCAATTTCAGGAAAACGACATTATTTTGATGGGGCGCGAAAGTGCCGGAGTTCCGCAAAGTGTGCATGAAACAGCAGACGCAAGACTGCTCATTCCGATGAACCCGTCTGCTCGTTCCATAAACATGGCGGTTTCCGCCGCAATGGCCATCACCGAAGCATTGCGACAAACAAACTTATTTCCGCAGATTAAAAAATAAACTTAAAATGTGTGACTTTCTATGTCTTTGAAATATTCGGCAACACCAACCGAAATTTCACCGGCAGCAGCATCATCACAAACAATGATTCCATGCGGATGCTTTTGCAAAACACTAATCGGCCAAACATGCGTAAGGCTTCCTTCTACCGCGTGGTGCAGTGCTAATTCTTTTTGTTTACCTGATGCCAAAATCATCACTTCTTTTGCTTCCATCATTGTTTCAATACCGATTGTCAAAACCAACGGAGGAACTTTGCTTTCGTCATTGTCAAAAAAACGAGAATTCGCTTTGATTGTGCTTGGAGTCAAAAGTTTGGCTCTTGTTCTGGAAGCCAACGAAGAATATGGTTCATTAAAAGCAATATGCCCGTCTTCGCCTACTCCGCCTACAAACAAATCAACCCCGCCGCAATCCTTAATCGCCTTTTCGTAATTAGCACATTCTTTTGCATAGTTTGTGGTCAATCCGTCCAAAAAATGTGTATGTTCTTTTTTAACATTCACATATTTCAAAAATTTATCCCATAAAAAATATTGGAATCCATGCTCATCACCGGCACCAACCCCGATATACTCACCCATAGCAAAAAATATCACATTTTCAAATGAAATTTCGCCTTTTTTATACATCTGCGCCAAAAGTTCAAACATTTTCAACGGAGTAGAACCCGACGGAATACCTAAGACAAAAGGTCTCTTCGGTGTCGGGCGGTGTTTTTTTATACTGTATGCAATATATTTTGCTGCCCATTCCGACATTTCGTCATAACTTTGTTTTATTATTACTCTCATAATGTTCTCCTTTCAAAATCAATAATGCGGCGGAGGTGTTTCCTCACTCAAAGGTTTAACCGTATCCTGCTCAACGAGCTTACGCATATATTTGTTTTGTTCCAGCAAAAAATCTATCATTTTTCCCTGCTTGATAACCATTTCGTTCAAATCGTCAATTTCACGAGCTAAGTTATCAAGCGCCATTTCAACATTTACAAATCTGTCATCTATATTTTCCGGCATTTCGGCACCTATTGCATAAACTGTTTAACTTGAGGCGATACCCGACGAATACGTTCAACCTGTTCTTTTTCTTTTGCACGATTATCTATTCTCTTAAGCAGAGCATTTTTTTCTTCTTCCGTTAAAGAAACTTTCTCGCCGTTTTCATCATATTTAACATAGCTGACACCGCGTCCCGTATCGTAAATGGCATAAGCTTTATTGCCGCTTTCATCATATTCGGTATAATCCGTTCCGTTCCATACACCGTTTCTGTAATAAGCTTCCGATTGCACCGAACCGTCATCATAATACATAGTCTTTTTGCCTTCCATAGCATTATTTTTGAAAGTTGCGGCATAAAACTTTTTGGCATTTTTATAATATCCGACGGCATCACCTTCCAAGGCTCCTGATTTTGCCTGAAATTGAGCCAACACATTTCCGTCCTCGTAAAACAGCTTAATATTTCCGTCCAATACATCATCTTTATAAGTCATTTCAATCATCGGCATTCCGCCGTCGTCAAACTGTTTGAATGTTCCATCCAGCTTTCCGTTTACAACATTTACCTGTTCCGACAGATACCCTTTAGCATCATAAGTGCGAACCAAACCGTTCACTATTCCGTTTTTATAAGGAATTTCGGCTTGCTTATTACCGGTATCGTAATACACTGTCAAAAGGCCGTTCACATTTTGGGTTTGCAAATTTCCGATTTCATCATAAGCCAAATCTTTTCCGCTCAAATTTTTACCGTCTTCGGTTTTCAGTTCATATCTGATATTACCGTTTTTATAATAACCGAATTCCTTACCTTGAAAAATTCCTTCATTAAATTGTGCTTTTCTGACAACAATTCCATCGGCACTGCGTTGAATTGCCTCTCCGGCAATTTTTCCATCCTTAATCGGAATAACCTGCTCTACCTTTTCGCCTTTGGCATCAAAAGTATAAACATTGCCAACGGCCAAACCGTTTTCGCTCTTAAACTGCACACGTTTAACACCGTTTTCTCCATACAAAGTAACAACTCCGTTTTCTTTGTTGTCTTTATACGTGTATGACTCACTTATGTTACCGTTTTCATAAAATTCCTTAGATTCTCCGTCCAAAATACCGTTTTTGTATGAATGAATATACTTGATGTTGCCGTTATCATAATAGCCGATATCTTGTCCGTTCATAACCCCGTTCAAAAATTCGGTTTCTGCCTCTTTTTTGCCGCTTTTGGAATAACGAACCGCCTTGCCGTTCATTTGTCCGTCCACATAATTAAATTCGGCATAAGGTTTTCCGTCCGGATAATAAACTTTCATAATGCCGACAGGCAAATCGTTTTCATACATTACTTCGGATTCCAAATAACCGTTTTCATTAAATTTTTTGTATTGACCGTTGCGGACATTATCGGCAAAAGTCATAATTTCATCAGATTTTCCGTTTTGGTAATATGTTTTAGTCACACCGGCAAGAAGTCCTTCTTTATACGAAGTTTCGGCATAAAGCTTACCGTTTTCAAAATACGTGTATTGAATACCGTCATAAAGCCCGTCAACAAAATTATTTTTTTCTTTCACATTGCCGTTTTCAAAATAAATTGTTTCCGCTCCTTCCGACTTTCCGGACACAAAATAGCCCTCAGACATTATCTGACCGTTTTCATAGTATTGAATACTCTTTCCGTCTATGGCTCCGCTGTCATTAAATGAAAGAACATATTTCACTTGCCCGTTAGGATAATATCCGGTTTCTTTATCCACCTGAACATTATTTCTGAACATGGCTTTTGAGCTCAAATTACCGTCTTCGTCATACGCTTCTACCGGCCCGTCCAAAACATTATTTTTGTAAGTATACAACTTTTCCAACTTACCGTTTTTGTAATAAGTTTTGGTTATGCCGTCCTGAATATCATTTTTGTATGTTCTTTCCGATTTCAGTGTTCCGTTGGAATAATAGTCTTTTACAACACCGTCTCTGTTACCTTTAACGAAAGGTATTTCCCGCTTAAGATTGCCGTTGGAATAGTATTCTTTTTCCAGTCCGTTACGATTCTTTTCCATAACCGACTGCTCCGAACTGTCGGTTTCCTGATAAAACGAATGCTTAAATTCCGGAATTAAATTAAATTTCAGAGCAACCACAATGACAACTGCCACCGCAACAACAGAAACCAACCCGATCTTACTCATAATACCTCCGATATGTTATAAAAAAATCACCTATTTTATAACATATTGATTATGAATATTCAAGAGTCCAAAACGGCAATAAACAAATTTTAGCCTTCTGACTATCTGCGCCCACGGGTGCGAGCCTGAGCTAAACGTCTGTTGAAACCGGAACCGCGTCTGCCTTTTTTAACCTTTCCGCCCCTCAATGCCCCTTTGGCAATACGTGCAACTTTCACCGATTGCCCGAACACATAAGGCATGCTGACGCGCTTATCCTCATTATTTCTGCTGTTAAACAAAGACAATGCCAATTCTCTGGCCGCCGTTGCTTCATGAAACATAGCTTCCGGTGTAACGGTTTCCAATATAACACCATTCATGTTATCGGTATTTTCTAAAATCATCATCTCTGACATCTGAGATTTTTTGCTTCTTTCTGCCAAAATATTAAAGTATGTTTGTAACCCAACCTCATAACCGGCGGTAACAAAACAATGAACACCGCTATAATTGTTAGGATCTATCATTATTCTACTCTTGTCTGATGTGTCTCCGCCGTTTTCATTAGTAAATCCGGTATGTCCGTGATTATGCTTTTTTGTTTTTCCGTATACTTTCCATGTTCCCACCGGCAAACATTTAACATCTTCCGGTTTTTCATCTATCTCGGTTTTAAGCTCAACAAAATTAGGATTTTCACGCAAAACAGGAATCAACTCGCAAGCACTTTCTATTTCCAATGCTTCAGGTGCGGCACCGGTCGGTCCGATAATAACTTTTGCAGCATGTCCGCAAAATCTTCCCGGATATCTGGACGGCGTAAGGGCATCATCAAAATTCTCGGCAATAACATGTCCCAAACTATCCGGTTTCATTTCTTTCAAATCTTGAGCCTTAAACACATAATCCGTCTCACCGATAGAAAATAACGAACGATCCATTTTTGACAGACTCATTAAAAATTTATACTGATCCTCGTTGAGTTTTTTCGGTTCACCGACATAATCCATGGCATTCATATACGCATCAACGGCTTTTTTCCCTTCATCACTTCTCAGCCATGTTTTATAAATGAGACTTTCGTTGTGAGCCACGGTAGTCGGTTTAATACCCTCCAAATTAACAGATACCTCCGTTGAGTCTGTTTTTGTCGGAGCATTATCTTCCTGAGCATTGGCACTTCCCAATCCCAACATACCGGAAGCACTCATAAGCAGTGTAACCAAGCGTTCTTTCATATTCATTACATCTCTCCGTAAAACAAACCGAAACATATAGGTATATTAACACACACCTCGTTCAAAATCAACAAAAAAAGCTATTTTTTGACAAAATTAATTCGTTATATTCAGAAGCTGTTTAATATACTTCGCCAAGGTAGTATCTTTAGTAGATTCAATAATATCCAAAACCTCTTTTTCCTGAGGTGTCAATTCTTCATTCAAACCGCATTTTGAATAAAAAGAATTTGCCTCATTTTCCAGTTCTATGGATTTATTCGTATTCCCCTGCTCTTTATAATATTTTGCCAACCACCATCCGGCATTTGCCTTTTGTTCCGGATAAGTAATTCCGTCTGCCATTTCAAGCACCTTTAAATACATATCTTTCGCCTTGGCATGATTGCCGTCTTTACGATACATATTGGCGCACAAATTTAAGGCGTTAATACTGTGCGGTGCCATTTCCGTTGCCAATTCAAAAGAATTTGTTGCCAATTCATAATTATTATAACTGCCTATTGTTCCGAGTGTGCAAGCATAATCGGCAGCTAAAGCATAAGTCAGATTTTTAGAAATTTCAGCCATGCTTTGGGCTGCGGCAATTTGAGATGCCAATACGGCCTCCAAAAGTTCAAGACAGTCATTACTGTCACCGTTTGCCCAATGATAAAGAGCCACCGTGCTGTCCGGATAAGTATCGCGGCCTTTCAGGGAATCAAATCGTCCGGCATTGCAATATCCGATAAAATCTTTGATGGCCCGAATCATTTGAAATATTTCATCACGGACATTCGCATCTTGCAGCAAAAAATATAATGTCTGCGCAATTTTATTATCGGTTACTTTTCGTCCCAACAATCAAATAATCAACCCCACCATATCCGGTAAAACATATTTCTTTGTCGGTATTTTTAAATCCTCAACCTCATCATATACTGCATAATTTTCCGTATCTGTTTCGTTTTTTTCTGTTTCTGCCGCCGAATTGGCAATAATTGCCTGCGATAACTCTTCATCTTTTTCCAATTCGGCCAATTCTCTGATTTTGGCATTATTTCGGCGTTTTGTAAACTTACGTTCCATTTTTTGTTGACGACTATATGCAGAATCGTTACTTGCAATCATTGCGCTTTTTTCGCTGACAATGTATTCATAATCATCATAATCAACATCATCTTCGTATGCTTCATCATTTTCCGCGGAATTTTTTCCGAGACCGAACATTTCTTTTAGGGACTTGATATAGATGAGGGCAATAAGCACCAAAAAAAACAAAAATCCCCAGAACAACCAGTCTCCGTTGCTGCCGAATTCTCTTGCAAACATATCGTGAGCATGCAAAAAACGAGTCTTCAGCATTTGGAAATACTCACCGAAATTCCAATTCTGCTCAAAAAAATATTTTGCCGTTTCCGTAATTTTAATCACTTATGTCCTCTTTATTTTTACGTCAATTTATGTCAATTTTTTGCTGATGTAAAGATATTTATAAATTTTGCACTCTCTTATTAATCATTTCAATCAAACATTCATCCTCGGTTTGCTTGGCATATTCAAGCGCAGTTTCCAAATTTGAGCGGGCAGAAATATCATCTCCGCGCAACTGCTCTATCAGAGCCAAATCCACATAATCGGCAATCATGCCCTGCGAGCGATTGTTTGTTTGTTCCAACCCCAAAGATTGCTGAAACAAAACTTTAGCCCTTTGCAAATCTCCCGTTTTCAGATAAATCAAACCCAAAAGACTATATGCGTTTGCATAATGAAAATTATTTTGATGCAGTTTGGCTATATCTAAAATTTCACGTAATTTTTTTTCGGCCGGCAAATATCTCTGCAAGCGATACAATGCGCACGCTTCCAAGTATAAACATTCGCACAAAGCAGAATAGTTGCGTTGTTCGGCATAAATATCCTGAGCTTTTCTGACGTATCCGCAAGCTGACTTCCATTTTTCGTTTCCGGCATATATTTGCCCCAAAAGCTGCAAACTCAACGCTTCTCCTCGCTTATTTTTGTGCTGACCATGAAGTTTGTGCGCCAATTTAGCCGTTTTAAGTTGTTTTTTATTTTTGCAGGCAATATACAACAAAACCGTTTGGTTGATAATTTCTGCCGTTGTTTGCGGATTATCACAAATTTCAAGGGCTTTAGAAAATTTGTCTTCTGCTTCCTCATAGCGATTTTCAAACAACATCAACATTCCCATCACCGCCGTGGCCCGCGCCGTAAACAGCGTAAGATTTTGCTGTTTATAGATTTTGATTGCCGATTCTATCATTGTTTGCGCCACATCATTCACACAGCTTATTCTGTATATTTCTGCCAACAGCAGATATACCTCTGCTTCCTCCTGCTGCATATTGTGCTTCTGAAAATACTTTAAGGCAGAAGATGCGCACTGCGAGGCAGAAAGCATATCGGCTTCGCGCAAATATTGTCCGGCGGCGGCCTTTTCGTAATAGGCGCGCAAAACACCTTTCAACCGCCTGTGTGGTATTTTACGTAACGCTTTCTGAACATTGTCAAAATCAAAAAATTTTTCCGCCAAAAGTGCAAAATAAATAGTGTATTCCGTTTTTTCCTGCCAAATTTTAGGTTTTCTTTTCAATTCGGCATACGCTTTGCGCGGATTAACATGAGCCAACAAAAAAAGAGCATAAGCCTCTTTTTTCCCGCGCAACAAGGAAACGGCTTTATCTACTCGTCCCACCGCCAAACCCGCAAGAGCCGGCGACTTTGGTTTTCTGTTCATTTTTTTGATAATCCGAATAATTTTTTGCGGCAACACACTCAAAAAAAAGCATTCATACATTTTTTGCTGTCGGCGCAACAAGTTAATTTTACAAAGTTTAATCAAATATTTATACCGCATACAAAGCATAAAGTGCAAAATTGCTACCGCAACAACAGCAAAAAAGAAAATCGGTATGAAATATTCAAAATTCTTCATCAACATTTACATTATATTAGCATTTTACCGTTAGCATACATGGTGATTTATAATATATTACATGGGATTTTTGAAAATGGCTATAACAAAATTAAAAGCAAGTCAACTTTATCGTAAATGTGATACCTCTAAATTTGAATTTAATACCACGGCGGAACTGGAAGAACGCCTTTCCGCATTAGGACAAGACCGCGCCATCAGTGCAGTGGAACTCGGAATTCATATTCGCTCAAGAGGATATAATTTGTTTTGCTTGGGACCGGAAGGCACCGGCAAAACCAGTTTAGTTAAAAGAGTTTTGGAAAAAGAAGCTTTGAAAAGAAAAACTCCTGATGACTGGGCCTATGTATATAATTTTGATGAGCCGTATAAACCGAAAGCCTTGCGCTTTCCGGCCGGCGAAGCTTCTGAGTTTGCCAAAGATGTGGATGAATTGATTGAAGACTTGTCGGAAACAATACCTACCCTTGCCGAATCTGACGAGTATAAAACCGCACTTAACATCATAAAACAAAAATATAAATCCAAAAAAGACGAATATATCAGTATTTTGCAAAAAAAGGCCAAAGGTAAGCGGGTTTCACTGCTGCACATGCAAATGGGGCTCGTTGTTGCCCCGATGAAAGACGGTGAAGTGTTGAATCCGGATTCGTTTGATGAACTGCCTGATGATGAGAAAAAAGTCATCATGGATGACTTAAACGCTATGCAGGAAGAAATAGAACAAGCCACACGCGACCTTCCGCATTGGGAAGAAAAACAAAAACATGAAATAGAAACTTTACGTGAAAAAATTGTCAGTGCTGCCGTAAAAGAGCCGATTGACGAACTCCGCAAAAAATATAAACCTCTTACCCAAGCCACAAAATTCCTAAAATCCATCCGCGACTATATTATGGATAATGTAGACGAATTTATGCCTGAAGATACCGGAAAACAGTCTCCTGAAGGCGAAGATGATCCGTTACAAATGTTACTCAGCAGAATGAAACAACCTGAAGAAGACAAATTTGCAAAATTCAAGGTTAATGTTATTGTTAAAAACACTGCCAACTCCGGCGCCCCGATTATCACACTTGACTACCCGACACAAGGAAATTTGGTCGGCAAAGTTGAGCGTATTCAGCAATATGGCGCACTTTTGACTGATTTTACCTTAATTAAAGCCGGAGCTTTACATCAGGCAAACGGCGGTTTCATTTTGCTTGATGCCCGAAAAGTTTTGGAACAACCTTTTGCATGGGATTCTCTCAAACGTGCCATTGCCTCCAAACGCATTAAAATAGAAGCTCCGAGCGAAGAAACAAGTTTTACAACCATTTCGCTTGATCCGGAACCGATTCCTTTAGATATCAAAGTTGTTTTGACCGGTGACTTTGAAATTTATGAATTGTTAAGCGAGAGAGATCCGGATTTCCGCGACTTCTTCAAAGTTGCCGCCGATTTCGGAATGATAATGGACAGAAACACCGAAAACGAAATTGAATATGCCAAACTTATCGGTTCTTTGACGCAAAAAAAGCATTTACGTTCGCTGAACAAACAAGCTGTCGGACGAGTTATTGAGTTTGCTTCGCGCCAAGCAGAAGACTCTCACAAGCTGACGGCACATATTTCTTCAATCGGCGATTTATTGCGCGAAGCCGATTATTGGGCGCGCAAGTCAAATGCCAAGCAAATCGGCAAAAATCATATAGAACAAGCCATTGAGGCTCAAATATATCGCTCCGACCGCATAAAAAAATCCATGTTGGAAGAAATTGACCGCGGCACAATCCTGATGGATGTCAAAGGCGAGCGTGTCGGACAAATTAACGGACTTGTTGTTTACGATTTTTCCAACTATTCTTTCGGCAAACCGGCCCGTATTACCGCTCAAGTTCGTATCGGCAAAGGAGATTTTGTTGACATTGAACGCGAAGTTATGATGAGCGGACCGATACACACCAAAGGTGTTTTAATCTTAAAATCGCTGATTGCCAACCGGTTCGCCAAATATTCTCCGCTTTCACTTTCCGCTTCTATCGTTTTTGAACAATCTTACGGAGGTGTTGACGGCGACAGTGCTTCTTCAACCGAATATTACTGCTTGATTTCGGCAATCACAAATTTACCGATTAAGCAAAATATAGCCGTAACCGGTTCAATCAATCAATTCGGCGAAATTCAGCCTATCGGCGGAGTAAACGAAAAAATAGAAGGATTTTTTGACGTTTGCCGCCACGGCGGTTTATCCGGCACTCAAGGTGTTATCATTCCGCGCACCAATGTAGATAATTTGATGTTGCGCTCTGATGTTGTTCAAGCCGTTGAAGAAGGAAAATTTGCCATTTATGCGATTGATACGGTTGATGACGGTATAGAAATTTTGACCGGAGTTAAAGCCGGAAAAGCCGATGCCGACGGTAAATTCCCGAAAAACAGCGTAAACGCGAAAGTTCAGGAAAATCTTCAGGAATTTTATAAAGAATACGCGCGATATTCCAAAGAGACAGCGGGAAATTTGTAACCTGACCTCAAACAACAAACCCTCCTTTTCGGAGGGTTTGTTGTTAAATTTTTTTAATACCTGATATGCACAGCACTATCAACAATGCAAACGGCACAAGTCTGAGCGACACAGCAGCCCCGCCGCCATCACTGGCATACAGATGTATAATCATCATGCCCATGCACGCAACAACGGTAGCCATGCACAAAAAGAACACATTCATTTCTTTTTGCCGCTCGCGTTGCCGGTAAGCTCTTTCCGGCGGAGAACACTTGGTGTCATCAGTTTTCCACCACGGATTCTTTTTTCTCAATCTGTAAATGTAGCACAAAGTGACAATACAGCATGCAATAGCCACGACACAGTAGAATGTCGCAATATTTCTAACCTGTTCCATAATTGTAAATATTTAGTTTAACATTAATAATCAAATCTCGGTGTTTCAGTATAAGCAAATCAAAAAAAATTGCAACTTTTTTCAAAAAAAATATTGACAAAAAAAGGAAAAAATTTTATCATCACTGCAAATGTTTCACAATTAATTTAATTATTGCCTATGAAGTTGAAAAACTTTTTTGCGGTTGCAGCTTCGGTTGTTCTCCGCGAGTTCAAAAACATGTTTGCTGCCGACAAGCTGGTGTATCGTCAGAACTATTCCAGAATGCTCAAGCTCGGCATGGTAGATGAATTGGTAGATATCGGACAGGCCGACTACGTGATTGCCCACTACGCCCCGTTGCGCAAAACTCTCGGCGACGGCGTGTATGAGACTTTCGTCAAGTGCATCACCAAAGACATGCTTGAAGCCTACATCAAGGAGCATGACTGCGCCAGTGACGCATTCCTGCTTCATCCGCTCGGGTTGGAAGTTCTGGCAATGCACGGATTTTCCGGTTACATTGCCCGCCATGAAGCAGAGTTCACCAACATTGCCAAGCAATTTCCGCCGGCATTTGCCTATTCGGACTATGCCCGCGAGCGTTATATTGATACGCTCAGCCGTATGCTTGATAAGAGCGTGGATGAAATTCTCTCGTAACTTTAGGCCGCAACCGCGGCCTCTTTTTATTTTAAAATCAATCTTTACAACACTTTTTTCTTTTGATAGACTTTTATTGAAGTGCGATAAAAGCGCACTTTAGGGCGTCACAACCCTGACAATATCAGAGTCGCAAATAATAGCGATTCTCTTTGCTGGTATTCGCACGTTAGAGCGGATGTCGGCTGAATAAGGTTAATGCCGAATAGGCTGAGCCATTGGATATTGTATGGTTTGTGAACATCCGCCCACCGATTCAGGTGGCTTTTTTATTAACTTTTTAACTTAATGAAAGGGATGTTTAAAATGAAACATTTAATATTTTTGAGTTTAGCTTTGCTTTTTTATGCCGATAATTTGTATGCTGCAACCTGCCAGATCTCCAAAGACCCGTTCTTTCCCGCAAATTGCCGCAGCGGTATAGATGCTAAAGGAAAAAACGAAAACGGCGAATATATCTGCGGCACAGATTGCACTTTTACGATTGAGGGTTCAACGGTCAAGGTGAAAGCCAACAGCGAAAATGCCACGATTGACGCAGGAATATTTTCAAGTTGGTATTATGAAGGAGGTAAAGTTGTTACCACTTCGGGCGAAGAAGTTAATTTCAACAAAATTGAACTTGACGGTGACTTTAAACGCATCGGCAACTTTGCTTTTTCATCCAATAACGAGGTAACGGTTACTTCCACCAGCGGTGTTTTGAATATTAATGATGCCGGACAAAAAATAGCCAGAGGCAATACTAAAATAGAGGCTGATGTGTATATTGCTTCCAAT
>JAFUTN010000033.1 GCA_017484225.1 Alphaproteobacteria bacterium | reverse complement strand
TGGTATGCCACCAATAAAGATGTGTGTGCAAGAATAAAACTCCGCTACACTCTGCCGGAAGCGGACGAACTAACCTCAAATGACAATGAAAATATGATTGAATGGATTTTTGAGTGAAAAAATATCCACTGTCATCTTGAGGGATTCCCACGTCGCTACGCTCCTCGGAATGACCGTAAGGTAGGAAACGTCATTGCTAGGGAGTGCAACGACCATAAGGTATGGAGTGTCATTGCGAGGGAGTGAAACGACCGTCGCAATCTCCTTGAACCCCGAACGGGGATTTCGCTTATCGCTCAACCCCTCAAGATGACAAATCCGCTAATGACAGAAAAAAGAGTGCGCCCGATAATGACTCTTTACTCAAAAATCCATTCTATAGTGTTTTCAAAGTCATCAGATGTCGCTTCATCAGCTTCCGGCAGAGTGTAGCGTGTGCGCAAACAACAATATCCGGAGCATGGCATATAATCTTTATAACATTTATCCACACAACCAACTCCCGCTTGCAAGAATTTATTCCCGCAGCTGCCGCAAGCAGAGCGATTTTCACCGGAACAACCGGACAGACGTGTATTTTCAAATGCGCTACCATTGATAGTGACATGTTCATCCGGCAATCCGACATAAATCAGGTTTTTATTATTAGCAAAGGCGGCATTTCCAATGTAGGTAACACTCGGCAAATCAATACTTGTCAAACCGGTCAAATTAAAAGTCCCACTCTCTCCAATTTCTGTAACATCTTTCATACCCGTTACTGTCGTTAGGTTATGCGCTGCCTGAAAAGCATCATTTCCAAGTCTTGTGATATTATCTCCTACTTCCACACTTGTAATTTCCTGCAGATAATTTTCCCATGGTCTGTTTCCAGCCCAAGATGAACAGTAGTCTCCATCACAATGGTAGTCTTTCATTTTTACATTTTCAGCATCTGCAGCGGCAGAAATTGTCAATTTTCCCGCAGAATCCAAGTTCCATAAGCAAGTTCCGTCATTATTGCAAGTTCCGCTGACACCTTCATCCGGAATTTTGACAGCCCAAGATTCACCTATTTTCCAAAACATAGCCAATACCAACAGAAACAATAATCTTTTGTTTGCTAAATGTTTCATTTCAAACATCCTTTCATTAAGTTAAAAAAGTTAATAAAAAAGCCACCTGAAATGGTGGGCGGATGTTAGCAAACCGTAGATATCAAGACGGCTCGGTGCTTTCGCACTTCAAAAAGCCTTATAACACCGACATCCGCCTATTTAGAGAACGAACAATCGGCATAAATCGCACCCTAAAAACAGGATGCTATGATATCTAAAGGGTTGCTACGCCCTAAAGTGCGCCGTTTTCACACTTTGTATGAACTCTAACATATATAAAAAAAATTGTAAAGTTTTTTCCTAAACCCCGACTTATGACAAATAAAAATATCCACATTGTAACAAAATGAAATATTTTGTTAAAAGCATTTTACCGATAAATGTGATATATTTCCGTATATTGTAAAAACACGAGGATTAAATTGAATGACAAAAAATATTAAAGTTGCCGTAATCGGCGCCGGAATGATGGGAAAAAACCACCTCAAAACTTATGCTAATATGCCGGGGGTAAAACTTGTCGGTGTGTATGACGTTTTTACCGATGCCGCTAAAGCTGCCGCAAAAACTTATGGTATTAAAGCGTTTTCTTCAATGGAAGAAGTAGTTAAAAATGTTGATGCCGTCAGCGTTGTTACCACCTCTGTTACCCATGCTGATGTCGGTGAGTTTTTTATGAATCACGGTATTCATTGCATGATGGAAAAACCGCTTGCTACAACCGAAGAAGGTTGTATGCGTCTTATTAATGCCGCCAAAAAGAACAATGTTGTGCTGATGGTTGGTCACATTGAACGTTTTAATCCGGCAGTTGAACAAATGGGTAAATTGCTGTCAGATACTTCAAAAATTCGTTCTCTTACCGCTCAAAGAATGTCTGCAGCCAGCGGAAGAATTACCGACGTAGATGTTTCTATGGATTTGATGATACATGATGTTGAAGTTATTCAGTCCTTGGTAAAATCACCGGTTGTTAAAGTGCAGGCATCTTCCGTAAAGACCAAAGAAAGCCCGATGGGGAAAGATTACATTACCGCATTGCTGGAATTTGAAAACGGGGCTACCGCCAATATCACGGCCAGCCGCATTACTCAAGCCAGAGTGCGCACCTTAACTGTAACAACCGATACAAATTACATTGATATGGATTTTATCAACCAAAGCATTAATGTTCATTCTCAAGGACGTATGCCGTATGTTAATCAGGAAGAAATTCCGGAATGGATGAATTATGGCTTGAAAGGCAGTGTTGAACAGTTGTTTATTCCGACAAATCAACCTTTGCAAGCTGAACTTTCTCATTTTGTTAAGTGCGTTAACGGCGAAGCAACTCCTCGTGTAGGCGGTGAGCAGGCGCTTGATGCATTGCGTGTAATATGGGAAGTTCAGGAAAAACTCGGTTTTTTAAGTGAAGAAAAAAGCTCTTCCAAAAGCAGCAAAAAAGCCGCATAAGTAACAAAAAAATAATTAACCTCCACTCATCTCGCCTTAGTAAAATAAGGCGAGCTTTTTTTGTAGAGAAAAAAGACTTGCAAATTTGTTTTTTTATGCTATACATTACGGGCAGCCTGAAAGTGTTTCAGGTGCATTGTGTTTAATTTTTGTGGGGGACTTGCCATAGTCTTACCACAAACCCTTAAAGAAAAGAGGTATAAAATGGCTAAATCTAAAAAGAAAATTTTAGGTCTTATCAAGCTGCAAATACCTGCCGGAAAAGCTAACCCTTCTCCGCCGGTTGGTCCTGCTTTGGGTCAAAAAGGCTTGAATATTATGGAATTTTGCAAAGCGTTTAACGCACAAACTCAAAAAATTGAACCGGGTGTTCCGGTGCCGGTAATTATTACCGCGTATGAAGATAAAAGTTTCACTTTTATCACCAAACTCCCTCCGGTTGCATATTTGATTAAAAAAGCTGCCGGTGTTCAATCCGCTTCCAAAGAACCGGGCAAGACAGTTGCCGGTCAAATCACAATGGCTCAGGTAAAAGAAATTGCTACCACCAAATTGCCTGATTTAAACTGCTCAACAGTTGAATCTGCAATGAATATGGTTAAAGGTCAAGCTGTTTCTATGGGCATCAAGGTTACGGAGTAAGAAAATGGGAAAGAGATTAGTTAATGCGTATAAAAATCTTGATAAAAATCAAGTATACAGCCTTAAAGATGCCATTAAGGTAGTTAAGGAAAACGCAACCGCAAAATTTGATGAAACCATTGATTTAGCAATTAACCTTGGTGTTGATCCGAAACACGCTGATCAGATGATCAGAGGTGTTTGCCAGTTGCCGCACGGAAACGGAAAAACTGTTCGTGTTGCCGTGTTTGCACAAGGAGAAAAAGCTGACGAAGCAAAAGCTGCCGGCGCTGATATTGTAGGTGCCGAAAACTTGGTTGATTCCATTATGTCCGGCAAAATTGAATTTGAAAGATGTATTGCTACTCCGGATATGATGGGAATGGCCGGTCGTGTTGCTCGTGTTTTAGGCCCTAAAGGCTTAATGCCAAACCCTAAACTCGGCACAGTTACAGCCGATGTTGCCACGGCAGTTAAAAACGCTAAGGCCGGTGAAGTTCAATATCGTGTTGAAAAGAACGGTATTGTTCATGCCGGAATTGCCAAAGCATCATTTTCTAATGAACAAATTTATGACAATGCCAAATTGTTCATAGACACCATTTTGAAGGCAAAACCTGCAACATTGAAAGGAACTTACCTGAAAAAGATTTCTATGAGTTCTACAATGGGTGTTGGCGTAAGAGTTGATGCTTCCAATCTGTAATTTCAGATAATGTAAAGAAAAGCCGTCGGTTATTTCCGGCGGTTTTTTTAGTTTTCGCCATATTTCTATTTACAAGAAAGACTTATTTTGCTATCATCAGCGCAGAGTGTGGAATAAACACACTTTAGGGCGTGAGAACCCTTTAGATATCGTCGCATCATATTTTTGGGTGCGGTTTATACCGATTGTTCGTTCTTTCAATGGGCGGATGTCGGTGTTATAAGGCTTTTTGAAGTGCGAAAGCACCGAGCCGTCATGATATCTACGGTTTCTCAACATCCGCCCACCTTTCAGGTGGCTTTTTTATTAACTTTTTTAACTTGATGAAAGGATGTTTGAGATGAAACGTTTAAGATTTTTAGGACTCATGATTTATTTGATTAGTGCCTTTGCGAATAAAACTTATGCCGAAACATGGAACTGCGGAGAAAAAGATTCTGAGGGAAACTACGGTGCAAACGTAAAATGCACATTAGATGAAAAGGGAAATTTTACGGTATCCGGAACAGGTAAAATGGCAGATTTTGAATTTGCGACAGATCCTAACTATTCTGACGGTACATTTCCGGCATCAACTGCACCATGGGGCGACAGCAACAGAGTGAAAATGGGTAAAATAAAAAAGATTGTAGTGGAAGAAGGCGTAACCAGAATCGGGGATAATGCTTTTTTAGGAGCAACTCATGTTACAAGTGTATCGGCACCCAGTATAACCAGTATCGGAGCCCATGCATTTCACGATGCCTACGGATTAAAGGAAATCAATATTCCCAAAACTGAGAAAATCGGACCTCAGGCTTTTATGTTTGCTGTATCGCTAAAGAATATTGAAATACCTAATATAAAGAATATAGACCATGCTGCTTTTGCTAATGCTCTCCGGTTGGAATATGCTGAATTAGGTAATACCGTTTCATTGGACGACAGTGTCTTTTTCGGTAGTAAAATTAGCAGTTGCACCGGAGGAATTTGTGCAAATTGCGGAGAAAAATTTGTGCAAGCGGGCGCGGGGTGTGTAAGTAGTTGTTATACAGGATATACTTCATATTACGGTTTTTGCATGCGCACGCGTTACACCTTGCCGGAAGCAGATGCAGCAACATCTGATGATAATGAAAATATGATTGAGTGGATTTTTGAGTGAAAAAATATCCGCGCATAACAACACACACTTTCATGCTGAAAAATATCTTTATGGGGATTCCCACGTCGCTACGCTCCTCGGAATGACCGTAAGAGTCACGTGTTGAGGGGGATTCCCACGTCGCTACGCTCCTCGGAATGACCGTAAGGTAGGAAACGTCATTGCGAGGGAGTGAAACGACCGTCGCAATCTCCTTGAACCCCGAACGGGGATTTCGCTAATCGCTCAACCCCTCAAGATGATAGCCCGATAATGACAAAAAAACGCCGGCACACTGTCTTTTTCTGCCGGCGGTTTTTATGTAGTTTTGTAAAAAAACTTATTCAATGCAGCAATCTACGGCTTTACGCACAAAACGTTTCATTTTGGATAACGCTCCTTCATCAGCCGGAGCAACATTTTCATCAACCTTTATATCAACCTTTTCTGCTTCTTTAACTTTTACCGTGGCCATAGCTTCTTGAGCTTTTACCGTTATTTTTTTTACTTCTTCAACCTCGGGAGCAACCCACTTAAGGTCTTTTGTTTCCATCATTCCCATATTTAAGCCCCAAAACAGGCAATACATATCGTAGGCGGTGTTGAAAAGTTTATATGCTTCTTCGTCTTTTCCCAGAGATTGCTGTTTTGTGCCGACTTCCATCAGACGCATGGATGTTGCCAATAAATGTTTTGACATGCACCAAACTTCGCCCTCATAACTCGGGATAATCTTTTGTAACAGATTCTTACGTGTTTCTCTTATTTCTTTAATTAAATCATAATATGAATTTTTTCCGGTTTTGGCTCCGGAAAATACCAAATGTTCTTCAATGGAAATAAGATTCATGATGGCAATGCTCAAATCCTGATCCGAAGACAAATCCTTCGGGTTAACTTTTTTGGTGGCGTCAATACGTTCAACAAATTCTTTCACGTTTTCGGCTTTCTTAAACATAATATACTCCTTTATACTGAAAAACATACGGATATAGTATTTGTTTGGTGCTTACAAGTCAATATGTTTTTGTTATTTACCCTAAAGTTTAAATCTTGACGTCGCTTAAAAATATGTTATTCTCTCGGGAGTTTAATTTGAGGTGAAAAGAATGAAAAAAACAGCTATCGTTTGGGATTTGGATAATACTTTATATAGGGAAACTCCTGAGCTTCATGCTCTTTTAGACAAACTCACTGCCGAGGCTGCGATTGAGGATTTTCATTTGCCGCTGGATATTGAAACTGCAACAAAAATGGTAAACGAATCATACAAAATATATCGTGACGGCGGTGAGATTTTTATCCAAAAATACGGGGTTAGTCCAAAGGCTATGTTTGATGCTTATCACAAGCGCAAAGAAGCTAATTTGGAGCATATTGTTCCTTATGAAGGTTTGTTGAGTGAATTGAAAACTTTAAGCTTACCTCAATATGTTTTTTCCACCAGCTCACGCTCTGCTTGTGATGCGCTGTTACGCAAGTTGGGTTTGTTTGAATTTTTTGCCGGAAAATTTTATTCGGTAGAAGATTTTGATTGTTACAAAAAAAATGAAAATGAAGAAGTTTATCTAAAGTTTTGTGCTGAAATAGGTCACCAACCTCAGGCCTGCTTGTTTGTTGATGACAGCTATTCCAACTTAGAGTGCGCCAAAAAGGCCGGTATGAACACAATCCGGTTATGTCACGGAAAACCGAATGATAAGGCGGTGGAATATATTGACTATAGTAGTGATAACATTAAAGAAACAATAGCTTTACTGCAAAAATTGGAAAAAACTAAATAGATTTGCATAGTTTACTTTCTTCGGTATAGTTTTCCAATGTGTCAATTTTAGCATTTTGGTCCTTGATTATTTGCTCTATTGCTTGATATACGGACAAAAAGCGGTTTTCATATTTTTTCATTAGTTCTGTTTCTGCCAATTCTTTTTTCTTGATTGTAGCCAGCGGACCGATATCGTTAATCAAGTTTTGCATATTGTTTTGAGCAGTCATAACCTGCATGGCCAAGCCGAGATATCCGAAGCGTAAGTGTGTGTATTCGTGTCTTAGAGTTCTCTCATATTCGCATGTTTTTTCTTTTAATTCTTTGGCAATATACATAACGGAATCTTTATAGCCTAAGTGCAAAGTTATTTTAGTCGGATAATAGCACGAATACAAACCGCGCATTTTTTCTGAAGCTATAATTGCCGATAGTTTATAATAACCTTTCAGAATGGTTAACCCTTGCACCTTTCCGTTTTCATGAGCCTTCTGATTGTTTTTTACGAAAATGCTTTCAATCTCTTGAGCTGTCTTGCTTCTGTCGTATTCCAGATTTCCGAAATCGTAAGTTATATCAAATTCTACGGGATGTTCCTGCATAATTTCTTTGCATTTTTTATCTTGATACACCGGAGCTGCATCAGCAGATGAAACGCTGCCGAAACATAACAAACAAAGAGCAAACAATGTGTTAATTTTTTTCATCATGGCTATATTCTAAAAGATATTTATTAAATCCGCGTTAACACAAAAAAAAGTTTTTACGTTTATAATCGGGTTACAAATAATGAGGTAAGTATGAAAAAATATTACGGATATATCTTTGTTTTGCCGGCTGTTGTTTATGCCGCCGTTGCTTTTGCGCAGGGGATGCCCTTTTTTATGCCGAAGGGGGCAATGAAAAATCAAACGGAAAAGCTTCCTTCGGTTGAATCTATGCGCAGAAATTTGGAACAAACACCGGATTACAGTCAGTATGATGAAGATGATGACTACACCAATTCTCAAGTTCAAAGCAGTGTGTATGATGTTCAGCCGGAAAGCAATATCCAAGCGGCAAAAACATTGCAATATGAACCGGTGATTACTCAAAAATCGGAACCTGATATTCAGAAAAAGACTCAGCCTCAAATTCAGACGGCAGAAGCGGAAAAAAACAATAAATCAAATAATGAAAATGTTTCGGATAATGTTGCCTTAAGTCAAAACGGCAATCGTCCTGATTTGCGGATGTCCGAACCTAAAACTCAAACAGAATCCGTCACCGTGAAAACGCTCAGCAAAGAAGAACCCGGTGTTACAAAAACGGCCCAAAATAATAATCTTGATTTCGGTTTTACCATGGACATGGATTTGAACGGCGTGTTTGACGAAGTGCTGAAGCAACATACAAAAGATTTGCAAGACATAAAGCACGGCAGATATACCGGCAATGATGAGGTGAAAAAAGTCAGCGAATTATTTACACCTCACGAATATCGGATTAACAAAACTATTTATCCCCGATTCTGAGTGCCTCAATAAAAGCTGACTGCGGAACTTCAACTTTTCCGAATTGGCGCATCCGCTGTTTGCCTTTCTTTTGATTGTCCAAAAGTTTACGTTTACGTGTTATATCTCCGCCGTAACATTTTGCCGTAACATCTTTGCGCATCGGCGCAATGGTTTCTCTGGCCACGATTCTCCCGCCGATAGCCGCTTGCAGCGGAATTTTGAACAAGTGTCTCGGAATTAAATCTTTCAAACGCTCACAAATTTGTCGTCCTCGTGCCTCGGCCTCGGTGCGGTTACATAAAAACGCTAAAGCATCAACCGGTTCTTCATTAATCAAAATTTGGACTTTTACCAAATCCGCGGGAGCATAGCCTATAAGCTCATAATTAAAGCTGGCATATCCGCTGGAAATTGATTTTAAGCGGTCGTAAAAATCAAACACAATTTCGCTCAACGGAATTTTATATACGGCCATGGCTCTGTTTCCGACATACGTTAAGTCTTCTTGTTCCCCGCGTCGTTCGGTGCATAATTTCAGAATTGAACCCAAATATTCGTCCGGAACCATAATGGTTGCCCGAACCATCGGTTCTTCAATAGATTTTATGGTGGTTATTTCCGGCATATCGGCAGGGTTGTGAAGTGTAAACATAGAGCCGTCGGTGCGATAAATGTTGTAGGCTACGGACGGCGCCGTTGTGATGATATCCAAGTCAAATTCACGGCCGATTCTTTCCTGAATAATATCCATGTGCAGCAAACCCAAGAATCCGCATCTGAAGCCTAAACCGAGTGCGCTGGAATTTTCCGGCTGATAATTGATACTGGCATCATTTAACTTTAATTTAGCCAAGGCATCTTTCAGGGCTTCGTATTGGCTGCTGTCCACCGGAAATATGGAGCAAAATACAACGGATACGGAAGGTTTGAAGCCGGCAAGGGGTTCGGTGCACGGTTGTTTGTTGTCGGTAATCGTATCACCGATTTTGCAGTCTTCAACACTTTTTATGCTGGCAGTAATGAAACCGACTTCGCCGGGATAAAGAGCATCCACATCTTTCATTTTGGGAGTGAAAATACCTATTTTATCAATAACGTAATCTAGTCCGTTAGACATCATACGAATGTTTTGCTTTTTGCGTAAAACACCGTCTTTAATGCGCACCAGAATAATGACTCCTAAATACGAATCATACCAACTGTCAATTAAAAGGGCTTTTGTCGGGGCATTTTCATTTCCGGAAGGAGCCGGAAGTTTCAGCACGATTTTTTCCAAAAGTTCATTAATTCCAAATCCTGTTTTGCCGGAAACTTCAACTGCATCAGCAGTATCCAAACCGATAACGTCTTCAATTTGCTGCTTTACTTTTTCCACGTCGGCAGAGGGTAAGTCTATTTTATTCAATACCGGTAAAATTTCGTGATTGTTATCTAAAGCCAAATAAACGTTTGCCAGAGTTTGAGCTTCAACTCCCTGAGTTGAATCCACCACCAAGACAGAACCTTCACAAGATGCCAGCGAGCGCGAAACTTCATAGGTAAAGTCAACGTGTCCGGGGGTGTCTATAAGATTTAATTGATATGTTTTTCCGTCTTTTGCCGTATAATTAAGACGAACGGTCTGCGCTTTGATGGTGATTCCGCGCTCTTTTTCTATATCCATGGAATCAAGAACCTGCTCGGTCATTTCGCGTTGCTGCAAACCTCCGCAATATTCAATCATGCGGTCGGCAATAGTTGATTTGCCGTGGTCAATGTGGGCAATAATGGCAAAATTACGGATTAAACTTAAGTCGTGCATATTTTCTCCTATTATTTAATATGCCACAAGATAATTTATTTTTTTGCGATTAGCAATAATTATTGTCAAACAATGAAAAATATGCTTTAATGAACGAAACGTAATAAAGGAGGTGTGCCATGCGCAAGATGATTGATATAGACTTCGGTTCTTCGCGGTATGACGAACTGGTTGAACTCCGATATAAAATTTTGTTAGAGCCTTTGGGCTTAAAGTTCTTGGATTCATTTCGTCCGGAAGAAGCTAATTATTTGCATATCGGATGTATAGAAAATTTGGATGACAAATTGATTGGCGGTTTGATTCTGGCTCCGGTTGATAATGAAACAATTCGTATGATGCAGGTTGCCGTTGATACTATTTATCAAGGTGAGGGTGTCGGACGTCAGCTTGTGCAATAAGCCGAAAAAAGAGCAAAAGAGGCCGGTTATTCAAAAATAGTTATGCATGCCATGTTGTCGGTTGTCAGTTTTTACGAAAAAATAGGTTATCAGGCAGAAGGTGATGTTTTTGATGAGCAGGGAATAACCTTTTTAAAAATGGTGAAACCGTTATAGGAGATACTTATGCTTGATTTGACCGATAAAAAATACGCCTCTTATCTGGAATGTCGTTTCGGCTCGGGATATCGGAGTGATTGTGCAAAAGAGATTGAATGCTTGGCAGATAAAATTTCGTCTGAAGAAATGAGTGAACTTAAAACATTTGACCGCAAAACAGACGGGATTTATCATTTGATATCTCGTGATGAAGAAGAATATGTTTCTAAGGCTGAGTTGGATTCTTTGGCGGAATATGAAAAGCTGGCCGATAAAATGCGGATTTCTCCGCAGCACAAAGTTACAATGTATGAATATGTTCTTCTCGGATGCGATAAATTTGACAGGAGCAATACGCATGCCCTGCAACTGATTGATAAAATGGTTGATAATACGGAAAAAGACAAAACCAAGCTGCAAAGATACGGTGACAGAATTAAATCATACCGATATTGTCAGGATGCGAAAATTTATTACAATCTTGAGAAAAAAATAGCTGATAAGTTAAAAGGAAGAAGAGTCCAAACGTCTGAAAAAAAAGAGGAAACGTTGGCAGAGTTCTACAGGCTTAAAGCCAATATAGCCTCTCCGATGTTTTCGGCAGATGAAAAATTAAAAATGTTGCAAAAACAGTTGGAAATAGAAAAGGATTGCGGTTTCGGTCGGGCAAAGTTTTATTTTGTGCAGTCGGATATTTATACGAAAATGGCGAATATTTATTCTTGTCAACATGATGATTTTAGAAGTGAAGAATGTCGTGCTAAAAGTGATGACAGCCTCTACTTGGCAAATAACATAATGCGCCATGCCAAAACAAAGAGCAGAGCAGGGCAGAATACTTTTAAAAATGAGAAGAGAAGATAATCTGTTCCCGTAAACTCACAGAAAAATCATGAACAAAAAAAGATTCTCACAAAGGAGAATCTTTTTATTCGGATAATAAACTATTTTCTGCTTGCCCATAATCCGTGTAAATTGCAGTATTCGCAGGCTTTTATGACTTCATCATCATCGGCAATATAAAATTCGGCAATCGGTTTATCGGCAGGAGTTAAAACTTTGCGCTGATTTCCCTGTTTTGTTTCCAATGAAATCCACTGAATGTAATGTGCATCAGTCATCGGATGCTCTACGCTGCCGATTTTAACGGTAACCTTATTACCGGAGCGCTCTATTACCGGAATGTGTTTTTCGGTTGCCGCATCAACGGTATTCGGCTCAATCTTTTGCATTTCCTGTCCGCAACAATGAACTTTAACACCGGATTTATTGACATAAGCAATAATATTGCCGCAAGATTTACAAATATAAAATTCCATCATTTACCTTCTCCAAAAATTAGTTATGGGATAATTATAAGGTAGCATTTCTCATTTTCAATAAAAATTTGAAAAAATAATGAAAAATTACCTGTTTAAAAAAATACAAAATATACGAAAAAAAATATTGACTCTGTAAAATAAGGTTATATAATCCGCTTAATTTTGAAAAGTGGTGATCAACTTTTTAAATGTGTTAATTAATTTTATAATGGAGATTAAATTTGGCTCGTATAGCTGGTGTAAATATTCCAAGCGCCAAAAGGATTGAGGTTGCTCTGACCTATATTTTTGGTATTGGTAGAAAGTCTGCTCAAGACATTTGCGAAAAGTCTGGCATTGATGTTAACCGTCGTGTTAGTCAGTTGTCTGATGAAGAAGTTATGAAGATTCGTGAAGTTATTGACAGCGGTTATTTGGTAGAAGGCGAACTTCGTCGTGAAGTTGGCACTAACATTAAAAGATTGATGGACTTGGGCTGCTACCGCGGCTTGAGACATCGTAAAGGTTTACCTGTTCGCGGACAAAGCACAAAACAAAATGCCAGAACTCGTAAGGGTAAACGTAAAACCGTTGCTAACAAGAAGAAGTAAGAGAGGTAGAGCAAATGGCTAAAGCAACAATTCAAAGAAAAAAGAAAGAAAAAAAGAATATAACCTCTGGTGTGGCACACGTTGATTCTTCTTTTAACAACACAAGAATCACAATTACTGATGCTCAAGGAAATACTGTATCTTGGGCAACAGCCGGTGCGCAAGGCTTTAAAGGTTCCAGAAAATCTACTCCGTATGCAGCTCAGGTTGCCGCTGAAGAGGCCGGTAAAAAAGCTCAGGAGAACGGAATGAAAACTTTGGAAGTTGAAGTTAAAGGACCTGGTTCCGGCAGAGAATCGGCCATCAGAGCATTACAAGTAATCGGTTTCACTATCACTTCTATCCGTGATATTACGCCGATTCCGCACAATGGTTGCCGTCTTAAGAAAAGACGTCGCGTATAATCGCTTTAAGGCAGCAGGCTGTTATTTTATGGCCTGCCGCCGTTTTTTCAAATATATGCATATATAAAAACTTAAACTGAAAAGGACAAAACCGTGATTCAAAAGAATTGGCAAGAACTTATTAAACCTACAAACTTGCAAGTTTCCCAAGAAGAGGGTGCTAACAAGGCAAAAATAGTGGTTGAACCTTTGGAGAGAGGCTTCGGTCTTACTCTTGGTAACGCATTAAGAAGAGTATTACTTTCATCTCTGCAGGGTGGTGCCGTTTCGGCTGTCAAGATTGACGGTGTTCTGCACGAATTTTCCGTAATCCCCGGGGTTAGGGAAGATGTTACCGATATTATCTTAAATATTAAAGAATTGGCCGTTGCCGTTCATTCGGAAAACGCTAAAATAATGACTTTGAAGGCAGAAGGTCCTTGCACGGTTACCGCTGCTATGATTGAAACCGGTCATGATGTGGAAATTATGAATCCGGAGCACATTATTTGCACGCTTGATGCCGGTGCAAAAATTAATATGGAACTTACCGTTACCACAGGTAAAGGCTATGTTCCGGCTAACAACAGCAAAAATGCTGATGCTCCGATTGGATTGATTGCCGTTGATGCAATTTATTCTCCGGTTAAAAAAGTTTCTTACAAGGTTGAAAATGCTCGTGTCGGTCAAGTTACCGATAACGACAAATTGACAATGGTTGTTGAAACAAACGGCGTTGTTACTCCGGAAGATGCTGTTGCTTATGCTGCCCGCATTTTGCAAGATCAGCTCAAAGCATTCATCAATTTTGACGAACCTGAAGAAGAGAATGTTAGTGTTCAGGAAGAATTGCCGTTCAATCGCAATTTGTTGCGTAAGGTTGATGAACTTGAACTTTCCGTTCGTTCGGCAAATTGCTTGAAGAATGATAACATCATTTATATTGGTGATTTGGTTCAAAAGACAGAAGCAGAAATGCTCAGAACGCCGAACTTTGGCCGTAAATCTTTGAACGAAATTAAGGAAGTGTTGGCTAAAATGGGTATCCACTTAGGTATGGAAACACCGGGTTGGCCTCCTGAGAATATAGAAGAATTGATTAAACGTTGTGATGACCACTTCTAAAAATCAGTCAAGTTGATTTTATTCAAAAGCCTTTTCTCTGCAAAGAGGAAAGGCTTTTTGATAACAACAACCGGAAATATAAACGGTTATTTGAGCATGGTGCTTTAATAAATAAGGCTTACAACATTTTTTGATTGCAAAAAATCATTTATCTGCTATCATAAACGGCGAGTGCGAAAAGAAGCGCACTTCGGGCGTGACAACCTGTTATACACATAGTCGTTTGGACTTTAAACATTGCTGGTATTCGCGTTTGTGCGGATGTCAGCTGAATAAGGTTATGCCGAATAGGCTGAGCCGTTTATGTGTATACGGTTTGTCAACATCCGCCCGTCTTTTTTAAGCGGGATTTTTTATTAACTTTTTTAGATGAAAAGGGTGTTGATATGAAATATTTTAATTTTGTTTTTATGCTTCTGATGTTTTGCGCAAACCAATCTTATGCTGCTTGCAACGCCGAAACCGGCAAAGATGATGATGGCGATTACTGCGGTTCGTGGGATTGCGGAGCCGAAGGAAGCAATGTTACCTGCACATTATCTAAAGGAACATTAACCATTTCCGGTGAAGGGAATATGAGAGATTATACAGTAACGAAAAATGCAGACGACGATGCATATCCACGGTTTTGGGAGCCAAATACTCCATGGGCAGGTAAAATGATAACCAAGGCAGTTGTTGAGGGAAATGTAACCAGAATCGGAAATTGGACTTTTGCCGGTGAAAAATATTTAACCGAAATCAGCGGAATGGAAAGCGTTAAAAGATTGGGAGATAATGCTTTTAATCGTGTTGGTTTAACCAGTATTGATATATCTAATGTTGAAGAATTAGAAGGTAATCCCTTTCATAGAGCAACAAATTTGCAATATATTAATATGCGAGCGGATATAAAAGTCAAAGATGATTTGTTTGGAGATTATAATGGTGTATTTGTTGGGGTTCCGGCAATAAACGGCAATATGAACAACTGCACAATAGCAAACGGATATATGACTTGCGGCAGTTGCGGAGAAAAATTTGTGCAAGCGGGCGTAGGCTGTGTGGATAAATGTTATAAAGATTATATGCCATGCTCCGGATATTGCTGTCTGCGCACACGTTATACCTTGCCGGAAGCCGACGAGGCAACATCTGATGACAATGAAAACACGATTGAGTGGATTTTTGAGTGAAAAATATCCATAGTAATCTTTACTGGGATTCCCACGTCGCTACGCTCCTCGGAATGACCGTAAGGAAAGAATCAGCCGAGATTCCCGATCAAGTCGGGAATGATATTAGGTATGGTTTTGTGCTTGTTCGGAACTTGTTATGTTGCAGTAATATCTGTTTTACCTAAAGTCTCTTTTATACAGAATAGTGGTTAATGCTAAAAAACAACTTGCACGAAACAGTCGTTTGTAGTATATTCATCAGCAAATAAAATGTTTGTTTTTTTCTGATGGGAAGTTAATGCGTCCGGACTACGAGAATAAAATTTCGCGCAAACAAGCGCTTAAATTGGCATGTTATTATCTGGAAGAACGTGTGAGGCATGGTTCTCATCTGAGAATAATCTTTGAACATGCCGTGCATGTGTTTAATGTGGCTAAAATTGCCGAAAATATTGCAAAACATTCTAATGGTAAACTTGATCCGGATACAGCGTATTGTCTCGGTCTTTTGCATGATATCGGACGAATTAAAGATGAAACGGTAACCGGTATTCCGCATGGAGTTGAAGGATTTAATTATCTTACCGCGCACGGATATCCGGATTTGGCACCGATTTGCCTGACACATGGTTTTATTGATAAAAACATTAAACAAAGTGATTATCCTACATATAGGCCGAAATTGTTTAAGCAAGTGCAGAACTACCTGTCTGATTTAGAATACACCGATTATGACAGAATTGTGCAGCTGGCAGATTTATTCTCACGCGGAAAAGAAGTTATGAGTATTCGTCAGCGTTTGGATAAAAACAAGTCGTTTTACCATATCAAAGAGCTGTCTTACGAAAGTCATGCCTATGATTTGCGCAACTATATCAACAACAAATACAATATAGATGTTGAAGCTTTGGTAGAAGATTTGTTTAAAAAGCCTGTGAGCGGTGCTGTGGAGGTGTCTTTACCAAATCAACAGATTGCACCGTCCTTAAAGCTGTATAAATTTGATAACCATTTGATTTAAGAAAATTTCAGGTCAGCTGTTTTTTTTGCCTGCGGGTCTCCGACATGATACCATTCTCCTTTATGAACGTATCCGCCGAGTCGTCCGTTTTTTTGCAATTTATCAAAAATGCGCACTAAAGAATAACATCCCTCCGGTTCGTCAGCAAAGACTTTCGGGTGACAAATTAAAACGCCTCCGTATAGATAGGGAGCCTTTTGCTCGGCAGAAATCCGGCGTTGCGGTTTGTTGTCGGAATCCATAAAATAGTCTCCATTGGCACCGACTCCGTAGGCTTTTTCTATCGGTTGCAGCATTAAAAGCATATCACAATCGCTTTCTTCCCACTTTTTTGCCATTTCAGAAAGCAAAGAGTTTTGATTTTCGTCTGCCCAAAGGGCATCACTGTTAATCACAAAAAAAGGTTCGTTACGCATTTTCGGCAGCGCATTTTTAATGCCTCCGCCGGTTTCTAAAGCATCTTCTTCTTCGGAAAAAATAAAATTGATATTCCGGCGATTTTGTAAATGCCGGCGAATCATATCTCCTTTGTAACACAAATTTACGACACAGTCTTTAATCCCGAAAGCAATAAGGTGGTCAATATTGTAGTCAATCAGCGGTTTGCCGGCAACCGTAACCAGCGGTTTGGGCTTGTCATC
This sequence comes from Alphaproteobacteria bacterium, assembly GCA_017484225.1. GTDB lineage: Bacteria > Pseudomonadota > Alphaproteobacteria > RF32 > CAG-239 > RUG410. The sequence goes on along the minus strand of JAFUTN010000033.1, from coordinate 13,270 downwards.
CGTTAAATTAAGCATACGTTTGCCGCGTCCGGCTGCCAAAATAAAAGCTTGTGTTATTTTTGTCATATTATCTTTTCCTTTATGTTCTTTCTTTTTTAACCGAGGGTAGATGAAAAAGGTGAAAAATAACTTAAATCCCGACGTGTTTTTTTCTTGAAAAGGCAAAAAAAATAGTGTAAGTTATCGCTACTTCCGAGAATGAAGATTGGTTTGCCAATCTCGTTGCGGCATTTCGGCTGTAACTATCGGGACAATAATGTTAATAAATAAAAGGATTAAAAGTATGAAAAGTATTGTTGCTGCTAAAAAGAAAAGCAGTCGTCGTTACGGCGAAAATATTTGGGGTGACGCAAACAGCCCGTTTAATAAAAGATCTTATGCTCCGGGACAACACGGACAAAGACGCAAAAAAGCTACCGACTACGGTCAACAATTAAGTGCAAAACAAAAGTTGAAAGTTTATTACGGTAATATTTCGGAAAAACAGTTCCATAAATACTATGCCGAAGCTACACGCCGCAGCGGTGACTCTGCCGAAAACCTTATCGGTTTGTTGGAATCTCGTTTGGATAACTTGGTTTACAAGGCAAAGTTTGTGCCGACAGTTTTTGCTGCCCGTCAATTTGTTAACCATGGTCACGTTACCGTTAACGGTAAAAAGGTAAATATTCCTTCTTACTTGGTTAAAGCCGGTGATGTTATTGAAGTTAGAGAAAAATCAAAGTCTTTGGCTATTGTTGCCGCAGCTGTGGAATCTCAAACTCGTGAAGTTCCGGGATATTTGGAAGTTGACAGCAAAAAGTTGACTGCAAAATATACATTTGTTCCTAAGTTTGATGACGTTCCTTACGCCGCTATGATGGAACCGAACTTAGTTATTGAGTTCTACTCTCGTTAATAAAAACGAATTTGAATTTGTTTGGAGCTCCGAATCATTCGGGGCTTTTTTGTTGCTATTGACAAAAATTAAAAAGAATGTTAAAATAAAAGCCTAAATTTTATATGTTATGGATAAGTTATACGGATTGGCAATGGGGTTCACGGGATGTGTTCTCCTTGCAGTTATTTTTCTTTTTAGTGGTGGATTCAAGGCAATGGGAATTCCCGCGCCTATGGTGTTCGCCGCTTTGGGAACTGTGGCACTGGTGGCATTCTTGAGCGGAAGTTTTATCATCTTCCGCGAGAGGGTGTATAACAACACTCCATACGGCAGCATTAAGGCGGTGGCAACTACAATAGTTATCACTCTGGTGCTTGCAGGTATGATGTGGCTTGTGTCTTCAGTTTTCCACTGGCTTATCGTCGGATAAAAACATCCGAACTGCTAAAATTTTAGAGGAATTGCGCGAATTTTCGTGCGACTCCTCTTTTTTTATTTATCGGTTTGTGCCGCTGTAATGGCAAATATTTCGGCAGCTCCGGCTTTGCGTAAAACTTTTGCACATTCTCTTAAGGTAGAGCCGGTAGTTTTTACATCATCAACCAAAACAATCTTTTTACCGCATACAGCTTGCGGATTGTTTACCCTGAAAGCGTGTTTTAAGTTATTTCTTCTTGCCGAGCCGGAAAGCAAAACTTGAGGAATTGTGTTTTCGGTGCGCACCAATGCCGTATAATCTGCCGATATTTGTGTGATTTCCGATAATTTTTTCGTCAGCAATGCGGCTTGATTGTATTTTCGCTTGAGCAGGCGCAATCTGTGCATCGGCACCGGCATTAAAATATCCGGATTTTCCGCCCATATATCGTGTCCGGCCCGAAACATCATATTGGCCAATGTTTCTGCCGATATGGTTTTGTCGCGGAATTTAAAATCCACAATCAAATCCTTTGCCTTGTCATCATAGATGAATGCCGCGCGTTGCAGCTTGAACATTCGGCGCTTTTCTTTCAGACATTGCCCGCAAATCATTCCTGTGGTTGGCCGATTATGCAAATCGGAAGGCAGAGGTTTACCGCAACATTGACAATACGGTTCACTGATAAAAGTAATTTGTTTGAAGCAATCAGCGCATAAACCGTTTTTCTCACTTAAGATTTTGCCGCATTTTATGCAGCGAGGCGGTAGAATAGAGTTAAGAATTAAAGAAAACAGGTTCATGGCACTAAGTCTAATTCGTTTAGAACTTCGTGAATCTGCGTGATGTTGTCAACTACCGTCATACCGACATTTTGCAGCATTTTTTTCTTGTCCTGAACCGTAATACGTCCGCGTGTAATAATATCACCGGCGTATCCCATAATATGACTGAACGGCATTGCTTCGCCGGCAATAAAGGCAATTATCGGTTTTTTGTTTTTCAGCCCGCTGTAATATTCTGCGGCTGTTTGCTCATATAAACTGTCTGTTTTCCCGATTAAGACCAAAGCTTTTGTTTCCGTATCTTCCATAAAACGCTTGATTATGCCGCGGTAATCTGTCCCGACAATCATATCATCACCTAAACCGATAACGGTTGATTGCCCTAATCCGGTGCGGTTTGTTTCCAAAACTGCTTCATAAGTGAGGGTAGATGAACGCGAAATAACTCCGATACATCCCTTTTGGTGAATATTTTCCGGAAAAATTCCGAGTCTGGCTTCTTCAGGTGTAATGAGTCCGGGAGTGTTAGGTCCTATCATCATTGTTTTTGAACCTTTGAGCATGGATTTTATTTCCAGCATATCGTGAACAGGAACCCCGTTGGCAATCGTAACAACCAGCTTTAATTCCGCTTCAATAGCCTCTTTCATGGCATTTTTAACCATTGGGGCCGGTACAAACATAATACTGGCATCAATTTCATGTTCTTTAACCGCATCGGCAACACTGCTATAAACAGGGATGCCGATATGCTTATCCAAATTTTTATGCAATGTTGTTCCGGCAACAATTTTTGTGCCGTAATCAAGCGATTTTTTGCTGTGAAACGAGGCTTGTGTTCCGGTAATGCCTTGAACTAAAACACGTGTATTTTTATTTGCCAGAATACTCATCAGTTGTTTGCCTCCAATTTTGCCGCCAATGTTTTGATTGCTTCTTCGGTGCTTTCGGCAAAAGTGATGGCAAGTCCGGAATCTTTTAGAATATTTTTGGCTTCATTTTTATTTGTGCCTTCCAAACGCACAATCATCGGCATGGTTAATCCGATTTCCTGTGTGGCTGCCAAAATTCCGTCGGCAACCAGATTACAGCGCAAAAATCCGCCGAGAATATTAATCAAAATTCCTTCCACACGTGGGTTTGTCATGATTATTTTAATACCGGTAGCAATTTTGTCTTTATCAACTCCTCCTTTGACATTTAATGTGCAAGCAGTTGAATATCCGTAATTTTTAAGCATATCCATTGCTTCTAGAGCCAAACCGTCACCATTAACAATGCAGCCGACATTGCCGTCAAATTCATTATATTGAAAGTCATATTTTTTTGCTTTCAGCACTTTTTCGTCTTCTTCATAATCATCTTTGAGGCGTGCAATGTCTTTGTGGCGATACAGGGCATTGTCATCAATGGATATTTTGGCATCAAGAGCGATAAATTCTTTTTCTTTTGTTACACCTACCGGATTAATTTCTATCATTTTGGCATCTAAATTAATAAAAGTTGATAGCATTTTGTTTAAAAATTCAGCCAGCGGTGCGTGATATGTTTTATCCAAATCCAAAAAATCGGCAACTCGCTCGGTTTGTATCGCGGAAATATTTTCTTGCGGAAAAAGATTAACTCGCAGAATTTTTGTGTAGTCTGATGTAGACAGATTGATGATATCTTTATTAACTTCTTTAGATATGAGAAGGGTAATGCTGGAGATGGCGCTGTCAATCACTATACCGGCATAAAATGTGCGCAAAGTTTTAGCAAAGGTTTCTATATAGATTTTGCTCACCAGTTTTCCCTTAGGTCCGGTTTGTTCGGTTACCAATACATTGTTGAGCATTTGGTTTGCTTCATAAGTAATGTTGGATATTTGCGTAACCAGTCGGATGCCGCCTTTATGGCCTGCTTCATGAGATATAAAATGTCCGTTTTCTCTGGCTCCGGATTGAATTTGCGCTTTCAGAACCCATGGCCCGCGGGACGTTAATTCCAAAGCAACTCTTTTTGCTTCAGACGGAGTATAAGCTATTTTACCGTTCGGCACGGAAATACCGTTCTGTGCCAAAATCTTTTTTGCCTGATACTCGTGAATATTCATGTTTTCTCCTCAACTGCTACGCACCTGCATACTGACGTATTTTTTTCACCATGGAAAGCATGCCGTTGCGGCGGCTCGGTGTTAAGTTTTCTTCTAAACCGAGTTTAGCAAAAATTTTTGCAACATCAATACTTTTTATTTGTTCGGCATTTTTGTCGTTATAAATCATCAACACAATGGAAATTATGCCTTTTACCAAAATAGCATCACTGTCGCCCTTGAAATGATAAATTCCGTTGTTTATTTGCGGAACAAGCCAAACTTGAGATTGACATCCCTGAACTTTCCATTCATCTGTTTTATACTCATCTTCCAAAGGCTCCAGCTGATGACCTAAATCAATAACATATTGATATTTTTCTTCCCATGAATCAAAGTACTCAAAATTTTCAATCAATTCATCAATATTTGTCATTTTTACAATAACTCCAACATTTCTTTGGCATCATCTGTTAATTTATCCGGTGTCCATGCCGGTTCCCAAACCAGTCGGACTTCAATTTTTCCGGTTCCTTCCAACCCGCTTAACGTGTCTGCAACTTGTTGCGGAATAACGCCGGCAATCGGGCAGGTTGGGGCGGTCAATGTCATCTCAAGATAAATATCTCCGTCATCTTTTTGGTCAATCTTGTAAATTAAGCCCATATCATAAATATTAATAGGAATTTCCGGATCGGAAACGGTTTTCAACGTTTCAATAATATCATACATTTTGGCTTTTGTTTTATTTTGAGCCAATTTTTCACCGGCAAATGCTGAATATTCCTGCGGCACAATATTTTCTTCGCTTAGGGCTTCCGCAGCCGATTGCGGTAAGCTCATTGCTTCAAGCAATCGGCTTTCGGTTGCACCGATTTCAGATTGTTTTTCCGCATTGTTTTCGTTTTCTTCCATTTTTATTCCTTATGCAAAAAATTTTTCAGCCTTTTTTAGTGCATCAATCAACATATCAATATCTTCTTTTGTGGTGTATAAACCGAATGAAGCCCGCGCCAGAGATGTATATCCCATACGATTAACAATCGGTTGGGCGCAGTGATGTCCGGTGCGGATAAACACATTTTCTTTGTTCAGCACAAACGACAAATCCTGAGGATGTATTCCTTTGAAGTCAAAGCAGAACACTCCGCCTTTGTGTGCTGAAGTTCCGATAACTTTTAAACCTTGCAGCTCTTTGAAACGGGCAAATGTGTATTCAACCAGATTTTGTTCATGAGCAACAATGTTATCCAAGCCCAATTTTTGCATATACTTTAATCCTTGAGCCATACCGATTGCTTGCACTCCGGCCGGAGTTCCTGCTTCAAAACGAGCCGGAATGTCGGCAAAAGTTGTTTGCTCAAAAGTAACAGTGTCAACCATATCTCCGCCATATTGATACGGAGGCATGGAACGCAAAATTTCTGCTTTACCATACAAAACACCGATTCCTGTCGGTCCATACGTTTTGTGTGCGGAAAATGCCAAAAAATCACAATCCGCATTTTGAACATCAATTTGGTGATGAACGGCAAATTGACAGGCATCAACCAATACTTTGGCACCCTGTTTGTGAGCGATTCGTATTATTTCGTTAACCGGAAAAAGCGTGCCTAAAACATTAGACATGGCACTGATTGCCACAATTTTTGTTCGGCTTGAAAGTTTATCGGCAAAATCAGCCATATCAAAATCACCGGTGTCGGTAACCTTAAAAATCACGAATTTTGCTCCGGTTTTTTGGCATATTTGCTGCCACGGCACCAGATTCGCGTGATGCTCGGCTTGAGAAATCAATACTTCATCTCCGGTATGCAAATTCTGAGTTCCCCAAACAGAAGCCACCAAATTGATGGATTCTGTTGCGTTGCGGGTAAAAACTATTTCTTCTGCCGATTTTGCATTGATAAATTGACGCACTGTTTCTCGCGCTTTTTCATATTCTTCGGTCATCATATCAGCCAAATAATATGCTCCGCGGTGCGGGTTTGCATAATTTTGGGTATATGTTTTAACCAAAGCATCAAGCACAATCTGAGGTTTTTGAGCCGAAGCAGAAGTATCAAGATAAGCAAACGGTTTGTGGTTAAATTTTTGCGCTAACAGCGGAAAATCTTTCCTTATTTCATAAACGTCATACATTGTTACCGCTAACCTTTCATTGTGCAGATTTTATGATTCCGCCGCCGAGAACCGTGTTGTCTTTATATAACACCACGGATTGCCCCGGTGCAACGGCTTTTTGTTTTGAATAAAACGTAACTTGAATTTGTCCGTTTTCAAGCATTGTCACATTGGCGGGGGAAGGTTGTTGTGCCGAGCGAATTTTTGCTTCGCAATCAAATGCTTCGCACGGTGCCTCTATTGCCGACCAGCAAACATTATCCGCAATCAGTCCGGAACGCTCACATTCTTCCTCAAAACCGACAATTACTTCATTTCGTTCTTTATTGAAACCGATAACATATAACGGGCGTTCGGCAGCGATTCCCATACCTCGTCTTTGACCGATAGTGAAGTTCCAAATGCCGTTATGCTGCCCCAATATTTTCCCTTCCTTATTGACAAAGTTTCCTACTTGCGGCTCATTTTGCAAAATGTCGTTAATGTCACCGGAATAAAAGTCTTGACTGTCCGGTTTGTCGGAAACGGGAAGATTGAATTTTGCCGCTAATTCACGAACCTGCTTCTTGGTATATTTTCCGAGCGGCATTAAAACTTTTGATAATTGTTCCTGATTGAGACGATACAAAAAATACGATTGGTCTTTAGTTGTATCAACTCCTCGCATAATGGCATACCGACCGTTGGCTAAATTATGGATAATTTGAGCATAGTGTCCGGTGGCAAATTTATCAAAAATCAGTCCTTTTGATATTGCTTCTTCCGGTAAGGCATTGAATTTGATGAATGAATTACACATAATGCACGGATTGGGCGTTCTGCCGGCCTTATATTCGCTTTTGAAATTTTGTAAAACCATTTGTTTATAGCGCTCGGAGCAGTCTAAAACATGGTATTCTATGTCCAGTTGACGACAAATTTGTTTTGCGGCTTCAATGTCTTGTTCTTCGTGGGGAGAAAAACAGGAATCAGCGCTTCCGTCACCATGAAAGTTGGTGTTTTTATCCCAAATCGACATGGTTGCACCAATAACTTCATAGCCTTCTTGCTTTAATAAACACGCGGTTACCGAAGAATCCACACCGCCGCTCATACCAACCAAAACTCTCATTGTAATCCTATCATATTTAAAAACCAAAAAACTCCGAATTGATGATAATCCGAAGTTTTTTTGTGCTGATTTATTTTATTAAAACGGAATATCATCATCTGAATCTGCAGATGGTGTTAGTGCCGAACTGTTGTCCCAACCTGAAGAAGATGCCGAAAATACATCATTTCCGCCATCCGGTGCAAAACCACCGTCTGCTCCGGCATTGCGACTATCCAGCAGCACTAAATTACCGCTAAAGTTCTGCAAAACGATTTCCGTTGTGTAACGGTCACTTCCGCTGTTGTCTTTCCAAACTCTTGTTTGCAACTGACCTTCAATATAAACTTTAGAACCTTTGCGCAAATATTTTTCGGCCGTGTCTGCTAATTGCGGATTAAAAATCACAACCCTGTGCCATTCGGTGCGTTCTTTACGTTCACCGGTGTTTTTGTCCTTCCAAGAATCGGAAGTTGCTATTCTTAAGTTCACAATCTTAGAACCGGACGGAGCCATACTTACTACCGGATCAGCACCGAGATTACCCAACAAAATAACTTTATTTATGCTTCCTGCCATAATTTTTTCCTTATCAAATATTAAACTTAGTCAAGCATACTCTTTTTTTTGTTCATCACAACAAAAAAATTGAAATTATGCTGCATTTTCATTTGCTGCACTCAGCTCTGCCAAAACCTCTTTTTTCAAGGTTACGTTATCGGCTTTTCCGGTTGCAAACACCGGAAGTTTTTCGTGATAAAGTATCATGCGCGGCAAATAAAGTTCGGACATTCCGTTCGCTTTCACATAATCATGCAATAGCGAAGATGTAACCTGCCTGTTGTTGGTAACCAAAACAATTTGTTCACCCTTGCTTTCGTGCGGCACGGAAACAACTCCGTAAGAATATTCGGCTCCCATATCTTTGGTTGCATCCAAAACCATATCCTGAACAGCATTAAGTGAAACCATTTCTCCGCCGATTTTGGCAAATCTTTTAATACGATCCTTAATGGTAAAGAAGCCGATTTCATCAACGTCAACCACATCTCCGGTGTGATACCACCCGTCTTTCGGCGGCAGCAATTCTCCAGGTTTTTCCGGCATAAAATATCCCATCATTACGTTTGGTCCTTTAACACAAAGTTCACCGCCGCTCTCAATTCCGTCAACCGGTATAATTTTGTGTTTCATTCCGGGTAATAATTTGCCGATGGAACCGAATTTGTTGAAAATTCCGTTGTTTGCGGTCATTACCGGAGAACATTCGGTAGAACCGTAAGCTTCCATCATTCTGATTCCCGAATGTTCCATCCACATACTTCTGGTGTCTTGCTTAGCTGCTTCGCCTCCGGAATACATTAAACGAACGTTGTGGAAATCGTAAGGGTGAGCAATTTTAGCATACCCGCGCAAAAATGTATCTGTTCCAATCATCAGTGTTGCCCCCAACTCATAAACCAACTCGGCAACAACACGATAGTGCAGAGGAGAAGGGTATAAAAACAATCGGCTGCCTTGGAAAAGCGGAAACAGTGTTCCGACGGTTAAACCGAAACTGTGGAACATCGGCAAGGCATTGAACAACAAATCTTTGAAATTGATTGTTTGGATTGCCGACATTTGATTAACATTGGCAATAATGTTCGCATGGCTCAAAACGACTCCTTTCGGAGCGCCCTCGGAGCCGGACGTAAACAAAATAACTGCCTTTTTGTTACCGCCTGTTTTGTATGGAACACGTTTTATTTTATAGCTTAAAACGGCATTGATTTTGGTCCATACCGACATCTTTTTTGCCAAATCTTCCAAATAAACAATATTGTAGCCGTTTTTCTCCATTTCTTCAATAACGCCCTCCATTTTGCCTTTAATAATAAAAGTCTTGGAGGTAATTATGGTTTTAACTACGGCTGTTTTGCACATTGAGAGCATATTTTTTGCTCCGACGGAAAAATTAATCATTACCGGTGTGCGCTCAAATGCCGATAAACCGAAAAATGTTGCAACGGTGGCAATGGCATTCGGTAATAAAACGCCGACATTTTCATTGTGTGTCGTGAATTTGCGGAAACATCTTCCCAGTGCAAATGAGGCTACAATAATGTCTTTGTATGATTTCGGCTTGCGGTTAATGTCTTCAATAACACGCGGGCGCTTAGAAAAGAATCCCGTGCGAGAATAAACTTTTGCCGTTTTCATTAATTGGGCAAACAGCGAAATGTTCGGGTTGTAATTGATATCAAAACTCATTTCGCGCAAAATCATATAAACTTCGTTACTGATATGGTCACGTTGACGGCGCAGCTCGTCTTTGAGCTTAAAGTTCTGCGGCTTGCCGACATGAATCCGCATTTTCGGTAACGGTCGGTGCGGCAGCATACCTTTTGTTTTGGAAAAATAGCCGTATTGCGGACCGTCAATCCAAATCGGAATAATTTGCGATTTGGATTTGTCGGCAACCAGCCCCGGAGCTTCATAAATTTTCATCAGCCCACCGCTTTCGGTAATGCGTCCTTCCGCAAAAATAACAACCAAACGTCCGGAATCTACTTTTGCAATCAACTTTTTAATGTCTGACGGCTCAATCGGATTAAACGGAATAACATCTGCCTTTTGCATAAAGAATCTTATCCAGTGACGGCGCCATAAATGTCCGTTCATGGCAAACACCGGATCACCGGGTAAAAAGGCAAACAACATAATCGGATCCAAATAGGAAACGTGATTTGATACATAAACACCTTTTTTCGGCAGCTTATCTATATCAAATTCAAATATGCACTTTGCTTTCATCAGTTTGAGAATAACGCGCAAACAAAATTTTACAAAATTTTTCACTAGTCACACCTTTCCGTTATTACAGTTAACTCTGACTCTATATCACCGCAAATATTTTGTAAACAACTTACGCTATTTAATCAACAAGGCAAAAATATCAGCCCGCAAACAGAAACTTAGTATCCTTTGAGATACTAAGTGATTGTTTTTACATAGACATTTTGATTTATCCCCTTGTTATTACGTCATATATTGTCAAATTTGTCACATTCTTTTATTGTGTAGCACGATGTTGCGTGTAATTTTATAAATATACGGGACAGTGTTGAAATAACAAATAGGACTAAACATGAATAAAATTTTGACTTTTACCGCTCTCGGCACGATGATGTTGATTTCGGAGAATGTTTTGGCGGCAGGTTTTCACTTGCGCGAACAATCTTCGGCAGCTCAGGGTAATGCTTATGCCGGAGCAACGGCAGGAGCTGAAGAAAACTCTTACGCTTACTACAATGTTGCCGGATTAACCAGACAAAAAGGAACGCAGTTCTCTTTGGGAGGAAGCTATATTGCTCCTAAGGCAACGGCAAAAAACGTGAGAGACGAAGACGGCAACAGGGATGCAGATGTGCAAAATGTTGTGCATGCGGCAATTTCTCCCAACTTTGCCCTCTCTCATCAAGTTAATGATAAGCTGTTTTTAGGGATTGCCGGCAACAGTCCGTTCGGAATGATTACCAAATATGACTATGATTGGGCCGGTTCCGACCACGGTATTACTTCAGATGTAAAAACGGCAACAATTACTCCGATGGTTGCGTATAAAGCTACCGATAAATTGTCTTTGGGAGCCGGATTGCAGGCTCAGTTGGTATGGGCTCACTTAACTAACAGTCACAGTAAATCCCGAACCGGAATTGTTACCGTCGGCGGACACGCAATGGATTTGGGATATCAGCTGGGTATGCTTTACGAATTTAACGATTCTACGCGTATCGGTGTTGGATACCGCAGTGAAATTAAGCACAAAATCAAAGGAAAAATGAAATCTTCCGGAAGCGAACTTAACAATATTCCGGGATATGAGGCTCAAGGTGCCGGTGCTGATGCTTTGATGAATCAGCGAATCAGCGCCAGATTGAATACTCCGGCATTGCTTTCAATGGGAATTTATCATGACATTAACGACCGTTGGGCAGTTATGGCCGAATATCAGCGTGTGTTCTGGAGTTCATTCCAAAATCTCACATTTGTCAGCCGCAGCGGCATGAATAATCCGGCAACTCCGGGATATATTTCTCGTGTGGAGGAAAAATGGCGTGATACCAATTTCTTTGCTCTCGGCACAAGTTATATGTTGGATGAACAGTGGAAGCTGCGTTTAGGTATTGCTTATGACCAAGGTGCAGTGCGTTTGCAACACCGCACACCGCGTATTCCGGATACTGACCGTATTTGGTATTCTGCCGGTTTGAGCTATCAATACAATGAACATTTGAATTTTAATGCGGCATATACGTATATGTATGCACATAAGTCTCACTTGGATACTTCTTTAACCGGAAATGCCGGCAGAAATGTTACGGCGGAATACACTAACTCCATTAAAGTATTTGCATTCGGCTTGAATTACGCATTTTAAGCACGGATATTTTGACTTTGCCCGATATATTTAATATCGGGTTTTTTTGTTTGCAAAATAAATTTTATTTGCTATGATTGCCTCATGGTGAAAGAGAATTTTGCCAAGAACCCGAAAAAGGGGTTCGGAGCTGTCAGAGGCTTTTATTCGTGTTGATGCAGTGTTGCATTATGTTTGTGTCTTTGATAAGGCACTTTTCCCCAATTATGAATGTGGTTGGGGAGATTATGGCGTATGTTCAAGCAATTTGTTGCTAAAGGCCATAATAGTCATTCGCACGAATATGATTTCTGAACTCTCCGACCGTCCTTTGAGGCGGATTTTTTTATTTTAAATTTTGCTTAAATGGAGAAGAAAGATGAAAAAAATAGTGTTTGTGTTGGGGATGGTGATATGTTTTGTTTGTAGCATTTCTGCTGAAACACTTGCCACGGAAATTCCGGCAGGCGGTGTCAGCGGAACTTGCAATAATGCCGGAACATGCTTGTGGAGTTTAAGTTCCGATGGAACAATGACCATTTCGGCGGCTTCGGGTGCGACAAATGTAAAAATGGAAAATTATCGTTTCGTTGATAATACATGGGAAGGCAACCGACCTTGGGAGCAAAATATCGCACAAATCAAAAATATAGTCGTCGGCGATAATATTGTAAATATAGGAAAAGAAGCATTCCAAAATGCCGTAAATCTGGAAACCGTTACCGGTATGAAAGATGTGAAAACTATAGGTTACGATTGCTTTGCCAGCACAAGAAAATTAAGTTTAATAGAAACGCCTAATGTAGAAACACTGGAAAATTGCGTTTTTACGGGAAGCGGATTAAAAAGTATAGATTTGCCGAACGTTAAAGAAATAGGAGTTATAGCATTTTCCGGTACAACTCGCCTTGAATATGCGGGAATACCAAAAGATGTTACCTACATAGAAGATAGCAGCAATAGAAGTGCTTTTGAGGAGTCTAAACTTTCAAATTGTCAGAATACCGGAGAGTGCGGCAGTTGCGGAGAAAAATTTGTGCAAGCAGGGGTAGGGTGTGTAAGTAATTGTTTTGACGGATATTATGCAACGAACCAAGGATACTGCAAAGAAATCAAACTCCGTTATACTCTGCCGGAAGCGGATGCGGCAACCAGTAACGACAACGAAAATATGATTGAGTGGATTTTTGAGTAAAAAAATATCCGCAGTCATCTTGAGGGATTCCCACGTCGCTACGCTCCTCGGAATGACCGTAAGGTAGGAAACGTCATTGCGAGGGAGTGAAACGACCATAAGGTAGGAAACGTCATTGCGAGGGAGTGAAACGACCGTCGCAATCTCCTTGAACAAAGATCTCCGGTTTCAGGAACGGAGTCTATTGTTATGCACTGCATAACAACAAACACTTTCTTGCTTAAAAAGATCTTTACGGGGATTCCCACGTCGCTACGCTCCTCGGAATGACCGTAAGGTAGGAAACGTCATTGCGAGGGAGT
>JAFUTN010000032.1 GCA_017484225.1 Alphaproteobacteria bacterium | reverse complement strand
TCGCACTCACAGCTGCATGATGTGCCGGAACCGGTTACATGTGCATTACTTCCACAATTAGGCGTGTTAGCTACTTTGTATGTGCATGTCTTTGAACAGCCTCCCGAGGACACTGTTGATGACTCATACTTGTAGCAACTTTCCCCTGTATCTGAAGGGCAACTTAGTCCGCTTGCACTCACGCATTCTTTGGATGCGTTTTTGCAATACCCAGCCCATCATCATTTTCCTCGCCTTTTCAATTACTTATACTTGTTTTATCCTTAAATAATTGTTAGATTTTCTCCCGACAAACCGGATATTTTAAGAGTGTTATTTTCAACTGTTACACCAATGTTTTGTCCGTCTGATACCTCACCATCAAGAAGCAACATCGCAATAGGATTTTCCAATTCTTGAACAATCAGCCGTTTCAGCGGACGCGCACCGAATTCTTCGTCATACCCGTTTTGCGCCAACCAATTACGAGCAGAATCATCTAAGAATATTTTTATGTTTCTGTCTTTTAAGCGTTGTTGCAGACGTTCAACCTGAATATCAACTATTTTGCGCAAATTGTCTTTTGTCAGCGCATTGAAGCAAACAATTTCATCCAAACGATTGATAAACTCCGGTTTGAAAAACGACTTCAGAGTATTCATCAACGACTTATCCGCTTTAGTTACAAGGTTTGAAGTAAGGATGATAAAAGTATTTTTGAAATCTACGGTGCGACCTTTTCCATCGGTCAATCGCCCTTCATCCAAAACTTGCAGCAAAACGTTAAATACATCTTGATGCGCTTTTTCAACCTCATCAAACAAAATAACCTGATATGGACGGCGACGGACTGCTTCGGTTAAAACACCGCCTTCATCATAGCCGACATATCCCGGAGGAGCCCCGATTAAACGAGCAACAGAATGTTTTTCCATATATTCGGACATATCAATCCTAATATAGGCAGCTTCTTCATCAAACAAAAATTCTGCTAAAGCTTTTGCCAATTCTGTTTTTCCGACACCCGTAGGTCCCAAAAACAAAAACGAACCTATCGGGCGATTTGGATCTTGCAATCCGGCACGAGAGCGCCGAACCGCATTCGCCACTGCCGAAATAGCAGTGTCTTGCCCGATAACACGCTTTGCTAAATTTTTTTCCAGTTCCACTAATTTTTTCTTTTCGCTTCCCAACAGTTTTTCTACCGGAATGCCCGTCCACTTGGAAACAACGGCGGCTACCATATCCGGAGTAACTGTTTCTAATGATGTTTTTTGCGGATTATCCGGATTTAAATTTGATAATTTTGCTTCTAAATCCGGAATTACTTTATATTGTAATTCTCCGGCTTTTTCGTACTCACCGGCACGCAAAGCCTTTTCTGCCTCTATTCTGGCAGTGTCTAAACGTTCACGCAATTTATTTGCTTCAATAACAGAGCCCTTATAAGCATTCCATTTTTCGGTTTGTTCGGCCGATTCCCGTTCCATTTTCTGAATAATGGACTGTAATTCTTCCAACCGTGCGCGTGAAGCACTGTCACTTTCTTTTTTTAAGGCTTCTCTTTCAATTTTAAGCTGGATAAGTTTACGATCAAGCTCATCAAGCTTTTCCGGTTTGGAATCTATTTCCATTTTCAAACGACTGGCGGCCTCATCAACCAAGTCAATGGCTTTATCCGGCAAAAAACGGTCAGAAATGTATCTGTCGGACATCACGGCTGCCGCAACTAAGGCAGAATCGGAAATACGGACACCATGGTGCAATTCGTATTTTTCTTTTATGCCGCGCAATATGGATATTGTTTCTTCCACTTTCGGCTCTCCGACAAAAACCGGTTGGAAACGACGAGCGAAAGCAGCATCTTTTTCAATATATTTTTGATACTCTTTAAGAGTCGTCGCACCAATGCAATGTAGTTCGCCTCTGGCAAGTGCCGGCTTCAATAAATTTGAGGCATCCATAGAACCTTCGGTTGCACCGGCACCGACAACGGTGTGCATTTCATCAATAAACAAAATAACTTGTCCCTGTGCCGCAGAAACCTCTTTGAGAACGCCTTTCAGCCTTTCTTCAAATTCACCGCGATACTTTGCTCCGGCAATCAAAGCCCCCATATCCAAAGCCATTAAGCGCTTGTTTGCCAATGTTGACGGGACATCTCCGTTGATTATACGTAGGGCCAAGCCCTCTACAATAGCGGTTTTGCCCACACCCGGTTCTCCGATAAGTATCGGATTATTTTTCGTTCTTCTGGATAAAACCTGAATGGTGTGTCTGATTTCTTCATCTCGCCCTATTACCGGATCAAGTTTTCCGGAAGAAGCTAATTTTGTATAGTCTATTGCAAAACGTTTGAGGGCATCAAAACTGTCTTCGGCGGTTTCGGAATCTGCAGTTCTTCCTTGTCTCATATTGTTAATGGCTTTATTAAGTGCCGACATATCAACTCCATAAGGTTTGGCCAGCAACATTCCTTGCAACAAACGTTCAACCGAAACATAAGTATCTTTTGCTTTGGATGCCAATTCTTCGGCCGAAGATAATGCTTTCAGCAAATTCTGCGAAGCAGACATCTGAATTTCACCGTCAACTTTCGGCATTTTATCCAGAGCCGAATCTATTTCCGATAAAAACCTGCTTACGTCTGTTCCCGATTGATTCAGTAAATTTACGGCCATGCCGTTTTGGTCTTCACACAAAACCTTTAAAACGTGTTCCGGTGTTATAAATTGATTTCCCAATTTTCCGGCTAATTTTTCGGCATTAGTTAAAAATCCTCTGCTTCTGTCTGTATATTTTTCCAAATTCATAGTAAACCATCTCCTTATATATTGTTATATAGGTAGCACAAACTGAAAAAGCAAACAGGTGATATAAATTTATGCGCCGAGAACTTTTTTATTATCATAAAAGCGAGAATTGTGAGAGCCGTGCGCACCCAATCCGCGATAATTAGGACGAGAGGTTTCTTCTTTACGGTGTTTCTTTTTGTCAGACTTTCTGTTTTCTACATCTTCGGCCCGATTTTCAATCCTTTTTCTTTCGGTCTTAAAATCTTTTGTTTGAGAAAATTCATCTTGATTTTGTTTTTCCGGCTTTATCTTTGCTAAAAAGTTTTTATCAAAAATAGTTACCAGATTTTCAAACAATGCCACAACATTCAAACTTTTATCACTGTTTTCTTGTTGCAGTTGATTTGAATATTGCTTGACGCGAATGGTGAAAAAATATTGCTGACCGGTATTATTATCAATAAAGATTGTTCTGGTTGCCACAGTACTGTTTTCGGCCTGAAAATCTCTGCCACCGGCTTTAAGTCCGGCATCACTGACTTTTCCCTGAGAAGATACAAAGTTTTCAATCATGTGAACAAAATAGTGTGTTGTCGGGTCCATTAAAATAACGGCTTTTTTATTCATTTCATACCAAGGCAATCCGGTTTCTTTTTCAAATTCGGTATGCTGGTTAATATTTGTGTTATGATGTCCGTTGAACCTTTCATCAGGCACATTCCCTTCCAACATACTGCTAATGATTTTATTAATTCTTTTTTCACTGATATGCTGAGATTTGAGTATTACTTCAAGTTCATCTTTATGTTCGGTTGCCATATTCTTAAAGTATTGTTTTCTTGCGCTCGGTATTCTGACGGCATCTATGGACTTTGTGCCTTGCGCTGCCATTTTTTTAACGCTTTCGGCTGACAAACCCAATTTTGCATTGATAATGTAAGCGATATCCGTATACCCGATTTCGCTTACTCTCTCCGGCGGAAATCCTATTTTTCCGAGGCCTGTGCTGACAATTTCTTTCAGCGAATAAACGTGTCCGTTTGAGCGGAATTCTTTAAACGAATCCATTTGCTCACACAAATTAAATATGTCACTTTTTCTTAAATCATATCTTTCCGGTGCAACCGGCTCATTGCCTTTATATATGATATCTTTCAAGGCTGAAGAACATTGTGAAATATCCGGACGCTCAATATATCCGCTCCAGTCCGCACGCAAAATACAAGTTTTTGCCATATTCAGTTCTTCTTCCTGAGGAGTCATTTTATTGATGTAGACAGCATCTAACTCTAAACCTATTTTATCCAATTCTCTGGCTAAACTCATCATTGCATCGGAACGGCTGTAACGCCCGTTCACATCATAGTCCGAAGCAATCAAACTTTCTATTCTCGGAGCCAATTTGGAAAAAACATCTTCCGGTGTTGCCGGTTTATACATAACATCATTACCGCTTACTTTCATAAAGAGTTTTTTGCACAAATCACTGACTTTAACCAGTCTGTTATTTTTATAATTAGGAAAATTTTGATTGATGTACATACACATTTTGTATGCCGGTTCAATAACTTTTCTGGCAATATCCAGTTCGGCACATTTTTCTGCCGTGATTTTTTTAAACTCTTTTTTGCGAAGTGCGAAAATATTCTCTTTTTCAGGACAAAGCCGAACAAGCTTTTTATCCGAAAATTCTGTTTTGAAAACATCTTCATAAACGGTATTTATGTTCTTTATTGCTTCCAAAGCCAGAGAATTTTCCAAATTTTTGTGCTCGGCAAATTTATCGTCTCCCAACACTTGGTTCCGGCGGACAAAAGCGCAAAGAGTCTGTTGCAGCTGATAAAGAATTTCTGAAGTTGATATTTGAAAGCCCTCAAATTTATCGTTTTTCATAAATTCGGCAAGGTCATCTTTGAACACACTCAAATTTTCGTATTGCTCATTTAACTTAACGGCTTCAGACAAAACCTCATTATCAACACCGGAAAGCGATACGTCAACAATACCCTCTCTCGGCAAAAAATCAACCGGAATATGTCTGTGTCTCAAAGCCATGATATTAACCTTTCATTACGGTGATTATAGCAAAACAATTTCATCTTGTCCAGTTTTTTGTCAACAAAATTAAAGTTTTTTCTTATTTTGCGGCTAAGATATGGAAAAATAAAAAAAATAAATCGGTGATGATTTGCTTGACAAGTTATGAAAAGTAGGATATAAGCGCTGTGAATTTGTTAGATTTTTACTCCAATGAACGTTGTAAAAATTTTAAGCTCCAAGGAGTCCGTCAGCCAGCGAGGTTTCGCACACTGACGCAAATTTGTTTATATTAACAAGGTAATAAAGGACAAAGCTTTTATGTTTGAAAGTTTAACCGATAAATTAAGTCAGGCTTTTGCAAAAATAACCTCTCGCGGAGTGTTATCCGAGCAAGATATTGACAGCGCCATGCGCGAGATTCGGGTTGCACTGCTGGAAGCAGATGTTTCGCTTTCCGTGGTTAAGGACTTTATTGCCAAAGTTAAAGAACAGGCACTTGGAGAAAAAGTGGCAAAATCAATAAAACCCGGTCAAATGGTCGTTAAAATAGTGCATGACGAACTTGTTAAGTTATTGGGTGCGCAAGAAACAGAACTTAATTTTAATGCTCCGGCTCCGGTATGTTTTTTAATGGTTGGCCTTCAGGGTTCCGGTAAAACAACAACAACGGCTAAAATAGCCAATAAATTAAAAAAGAACAAACGTATTTTGTTGGCTTCGTTAGATGTGTATCGTCCGGCAGCTCAAGAACAACTTGAGCAACTGGCAAAACAAATCAGTGTTGATGTGTTGCCGATAGTTCAAGGGCAAAAACCGTTGGAAATTACCAAACGAGCACTCGCAGAAGCTAAAAAAGGTGTTTATGATTTATTGATTTTGGATACCGCCGGTCGTTTGCAAATTGATGCCGAAATGATGGATGAAGCGGCAGAAGTTAAAAAATTGGCAAACCCGACGGAAACATTGCTTGTTGCCGATTCTCTTATCGGACAGGAAGCTTGCAACGTTGCAAAGGAGTTTAACGAAAAAATCGGTGTAACGGGGTTGGTGCTGACACGTATTGACGGCACATCTCGTGCGGGTGCCGCTTTGTCAATGAAAATGGTTTCAAATGCTCCGATAAAATTTTTGGGAACAGGCGAAAAAATTGATGAACTGGAAGAATTTCACGCAGACCGCATTGCCGGACGTATTTTAGGGCAAGGTGATGTTGTGTCTTTAGTGGAAAAAACCATGTCGGTTATTGATAAAGAAGAAGCCGAAAAAATGGCCGGCAAGATGATGAAAGGTTCATTTGATATGAACGATATGCTGGCACAAATGCACCAAATGAAAAAACTTGGCAGTATCGGTAATATTGTTTCAATGATTCCCGGATTGTCAAAGTTCAAGTCTCAGATTGAAAATTCCGGTGTGGGCGACAATCTGATGAAAAAGCAGGAAGCAATTATTCTTTCTATGACTAAGCAAGAAAGAGCTCATCCTGATATTATAAAAGCATCTCGCAAAAAGAGAATCGCTCAAGGTGCCGGAGTAGAAGTTCATGATGTTAACGTTTTGCTCAAATCGTATGAGCAGATGTCAACCATAATGAAAAAAATGGGTGGCGGACTCGGTAATTTATCGGGACTTGCCAAAATGTTTAACTCTAATCCGTTCGTCAAAATGCCGGGCGGGTTTAACAAACGGTTTCCGTTTTAAGCGAAAATCGGATAAGTAATTGAAAGGAAATAAAAATGGCTGTTCGTATAAGACTATCTCGCGGTGGTTCTAAAAAACGTCCTTATTATCATATTGTTGCTGCTGATCAAAGAGCTCCTCGTGACGGCAGATTTATTGAAAAACTCGGTTCTTACAATCCGTTGTTGCCTTTAGACAATGAGGCTCGTCTGGTTGTAGACAAGGAAAAAGTTTCGGCATGGTTGGCAAAAGGCGCTCAACCGACTGACAGATTGCAAAAATTGTTTGCCAATCTCGGTCTATGTTCTGCTCCTAAAATGCATGATCAACCGAAAAAATCTGCTCCTAAAGCTAAAGCATTAGAGAGAATTAAAGAAAAAGAAGCTAAGGCTGCTGCCGCTGCCGAAGCTGCAAACAGCGCTTCCGAAGCTGAATAATAGTTTTTTAGCGCTGAAATAATTAATTGGTTATTAAAGAAAGATTACTCTGATGAAAGATAAACGCGTTTGCATAGGAAAGGTTATAGCCGCTCACGGCATCAAAGGAGATGTAAAAGTGAAAAGCTATACCGATAACCCTTCAGATATTGATAAATTCGGAATGGTAGAAAATGCTGACGCTTCTGCAAAGTATGGCATAAAGGTCTTGGGACCGGCAAAAGATTTGCTTAGAGTTAAAATCAGCGGTGTTGAAGACAGAAATACCGCGGAATCGCTTGTCGGAACCTTGTTTTATGTATATCGCAGTGCTTTTCCGAAATTAGAAGATGATGAATATTATCTTGCAGATTTGGAAGGCTTTAATGTCTGCCTTAACAATCGTTCTCAGGTTATCGGTAAAGTTGTCGGATTTGAAGATTTCGGTGCCGGTAAAATTATGGAAATAAGACTAAACGGACAACGCGATACGGAAATGCTGCCTTTCACGAAAGAATATGTTCCGGAAATAAATCAAGAAGAAGAATATGTTATTGTTTCTTCGGCAACAATGAACTATGCTTCGGATGATTATGCGGAATTTGAAAGTGAACAGAAAACAGAGGAACAATATTAATGGCGCTGAATGTCAAAATATTGACCATTTTTCCGGAGATTTTTCCCGGCTTTTTGGGATATTCCTTAACCGGAAGAGCTTTGGAAAAAGGGATTTGGACAATAGATGCCGTTAATATCCGTGACTATGCTTTTGACAAACATGCCTCGGTGGATGACACGCCTTGCGGCGGCGGTGCCGGAATGATTATGCGCCCTGATGTATTGGGTAATGCCATAGAGCATAACTACAAAGGCGGAAAAATTATATATATGAGTCCGAAAGGTTCTCCTTTAACGCAAGCAAAAGCACACGAACTCAGCCAATGCGAAAATCTGACTGTAATATGCGGCCGTTTTGAAGGAATTGACGAGCGTGTAATTGAAGAATACGGAATTGAGGAAATCAGTATCGGAGATTATATATTAACCGGTGGCGAGCAGGCGGCAATGATAATGATAGATTCTGTTGTCAGACTATTGCCGGGAGTTTTGGGAAATTCACTTTCAACCGAAAACGAAAGTTTTGAAAAAGGACTTTTGGAATATCCGCAATATACGCGCCCGATTGAATGGAAAGGTCGGAAAGTTCCGGAAATTCTGTTGAGCGGACATCATGAAAAAATTGCCGCATGGCAAAAAGAGCAATCCTTGAAAATAACCAAAGAAAAGCGTCCGGATCTGTTGGAAAAAAGTTCTTGATTTTCAATAGATTTTGATGTATAGAATTCAAAAAATGTAAGATGAAAAGGTAAAAAAATGAACATTATTGAAAATATTGAAAAAGAGCAGATTGCAAAGCTGATGGAAGGAAAAAATGTTCCTACATTCAAGCCTGGCGACACATTACGTGTTCATACCAAAGTTAAAGAAGGCGACAGAGAGCGTATTCAGGTATACGAAGGCGTTTGCATAGCTCGCAAAAATGATGGCTTAAATTCTTCTTTCACCGTAAGAAAAATTTCGTTCGGTGAAGGCGTTGAGCGTGTTTTCCCGTTGTATTCTCCGAATGTGGCAAAAATTGAAGTATCACGCGTTGGTAAAGTTCGCCGCGCTAAGTTGTATTTCTTGCGCGCATTGCGTGGTCGTTCTGCTCGTATTGCAGATGACTTGTCTGTTTCGGTTAAAGAAGTTAATGCCGGAAACAAATAAGTTAAAAGCTTAAAAATGAAAATCCGCCTGATTGGCGGATTTTTTAGTAAAAAGGAAACTGCCGGAAATAAATCCGGCAGTCTTGCATACCCAGGTCAATGGTTATAACAAACGCAAGTTGCCGGCGGCAATCCGTCCGCGGTCATCATACGGCTCGTAATATATTTTAGCGCCTTCCGATAGTTTCGGAAGACCCATTTCCTGAACTTTTGTGATGTGAACAAAGATATCTTTTCCGCCGCTTTCCGGTATAATAAATCCATATCCCTTGCGGACATTAAACCATTTAACAGTCCCTTTAGTCATACTTTTTTCCTTTCTAAGTTTAGTTTACTCAAATTAG
>JAFUTN010000031.1 GCA_017484225.1 Alphaproteobacteria bacterium | reverse complement strand
ACTATTGTGGCCTTTAGCATAAATGCCTGAACATACACCACAATCTCCCCAACCAAAAAATACAATCGGGGAAACAAACATTACCCAAATAATCGGGTAAAAATTCACGATGTCTCATCTTGACACCGAAACCTATAAAGCTTGCTACAGCTCCGAACCCCTTTTTCGGGTTCTGGGCATTTTGCCTTATAATTATGATAGCAAATAAAATCTCATTTGCAAACAAAAAATGAAAATGTTGTATTTTGGGTATTGACTTTACCTGTTTTTCAAGTTATTAAAATATCTGCTTATGGCGGATGTAGCTCAGTTGGTTAGAGCGCTGGTTTGTGGTACCAGATGTCGAGAGTTCAAGTCCCTTCATCCGCCCCATTTTCAAAACAGGCGTGAGGCCTGTTTTTTTAGTTTTGTTTTATCGGCAAATAAATTGTAAAAGTTGTTCCGTTATAGGTTGTTGAAGTAACGGTTAAATTGCCGCGATGGTGCAAAATTACCTGTTTGGCGATTGCTAACCCCAGACCTGTCCCCTTAATGTGCATATCCTTATGAATTTGCATCCGATAAAATTTTTCGGTTAAATGTTTTAAATCTTCCTTATTGATTTTCGGACCTTTGTTATTGATGGCAATGCTGACTGCTCTGCCTTGCGCCACATTTTGACCGGCATTGGCCGGTATTTGATTAACAACTTTCATCTCTATTGTCACTTCAGTGTTTTCTTGGGCATATTTTATGGCATTATCAAGTAAATTTTGAATAATTTGCTTAATTTCCTGTATTGAACCGATAATTTTCGGAATTTTTACCGTTTCAATCTGTTTGATATTCAAAGAGCGGTTAAAGGCTTTTATTTTGAGGGCATTTACGGCATCATCAACAATTTCGCCCAAATCAACTTTGTCTTTCAACTCGGTATTCTGAGCCATTTCCAAACGAGAAAGCGATAACAGGTTTTCAATCAGTGACGACATATAGGTTGCCTGCTCCTTCATGATGTTTAAAAAATTTTCTCGGGCTTCCTCATCATCTTTGGCCGAAGTTTGTAATGTTTCTATAAAGCCGGAAATGATAGAAAGCGGAGTCCTTAATTCGTGACTGGCATTGGCCACAAAATCAGACTGCATTTTTTCCAAACTGGCGGCTTTGCTGATATCATAAAGCGAAATAACGGCGGCAGCCCTGCCGTTGGCAAACCATGGAAGGCGCGTAATGTGAGCATAAAATCTTTGTTTTTGGTGTTGGGAATCGCTGAATACCAAACTTTCGGATTCACTTTTTCCGAGCAAAATCTTTTCTACGGATTTAATGAAAATATTTACGTTAAATAAGGTGTCAATATTGTGCATCAGCATTGAATTTCCGAAAAGCTGACGTGCGGCAGAATTACTGCCGGTAATATTGCCCTCATTGTCTATCATGATAATCGGGTCCGGCAAAGTGTCCAAAACCGCGGCATCTGATATTGTTTGTGCTTTCAAAGTATCTGTTTGCGAACTCCAAAAACGGTGCATGGAATTAATTGCTTCGGCAATTTCTTTAGTGTCATTTTCCAAAAGCTCCAACGGTTGAGTATCAGGTTTTTCGTTCACCAGTGAATATATATATTTACGCAAAGAGCGCATTTCGTAGCTGAGCGGAAAAAGCGAAAACATATTGAAAATCAATATAACGGCGTAACATAAAAAGGCTGTTGCCGGTGACAAGATTCTAAAATATGTCAGAGTGATAAACAACAAAGCTGACGGTATGGAAAGTATAATAACTCTGGTAGAAAGTTGAGAGTCTTTTTCGTAGCTTTTGAAATCCTTAATGTTGCGAAACATGTTACTATCCCGTATAAAATGCTGGACTAAATTTGCACTTATTGTAAACTGCAATAGGTTTAAATAGGTTTAATTTTATGATGACGGAACAAACAAATTTAACGCCGGCGATGGCGCAATATATGCAAATAAAAAACGAGCATAAAGATTATTTGCTTTTTTATCGGATGGGTGATTTTTATGAGCTTTTTTATGATGATGCGATTGTGGCATCAAGAGTTTTGGATATTGCTCTGACTAAAAAAACAAAAGATGTCCCGATGTGCGGTGTGCCTTTTCATGCCTATGAAAGCTATCTGGCAAAACTCATACGCAACGGATATAAAGTGGCGGTTTGCGAACAAATGGAAGACCCGAAAGAGGCTAAAAAACGCGGATATAAAGCAGTGGTCAGAAGGGAGGTTGTCCGTTTGGTTACGCCGGGGACGGTGACGGAAGATTCACTTTTGGATTCCCGAAAAAATAATTATTTGCTGTGTGTTGTGCAAAACGGTTCTGTTCTTGGTGCGGGGTGGATTGATTTATCTACCGGCGAGTTTTATACTCAAGCACAGAATGTTACCGCAGACAGCATATATGGCGAAATATCTTCTTTGTTTGCCAAATTGATGCCGAGTGAAATTTTGGTTCCGGATTCTATGTTGGAAAATCCTCAGCTGTTCCAGCTTTTAGGTGAATACAAAGAAAAACTTTCGGTTTTACCGGCAGCACGTTTCAATTATGCAAATGCGCAAAAAAAAGTGCAGAATTTTTACGGAGTTCAGACTCTGGATGCTTACGGTAATTTCAGTAAAGCGGAAGTTGTTTCTGCCGGAGTTCTTTTAGACTATGTGGAAACAACACAACGGGGAAAAATGCCGAGAATAGAAACACCTGTTAAGTTGTTGAATGAAGCTTATATGGAAATTGACGGTGCAACCGGAAAAAATTTGGAACTTTTGGATGGAAATAAGGACGGCACGCTTATCTCGGTAATTGATTGCACAATTACAGGGTTTGGTTCGCGAATGTTAAAATCCAGATTGGCAATGCCTTTGACGGATGTAAAACAAATCAATGAACGGCTTGACGCTGTTGAGTTTTTCTTTAATCATCATGATGCCAGAGAAAATTTGCGTGAAGTGCTGAAAGCATGTCCGGATATTGAACGTGCTTTGTCGCGCCTGAGTATAGGGCGAGGAGGCCCGCGGGATTTGCTGACGATTGCACAAACATTGTCTTTGCTGTCGGATGTGAAAAATGCCGTGATGATATATCGGCAAAATTCTGTGGTTGACGAGGTTCCTGCCGCGGTTGTGAATATCTTAAAACGTGTCGGGAATCATTCGGCTTTGGCAGATATGCTGCTTAGTGCCTTAAATGATGATTTACCTTTGTTGGCGCGTGACGGCGGATTTATCCGCAGCGGATATTCACCGGAGTTGGATAGTATTCGCCTGAATAAAGAAAACGGCGGACAAATGGTAAGCAAATTGCAGGCAAAATATGTTGAAGAAAGCGGAATTGAACAGCTCAAAATAAAATATAATACTTTAATCGGTTATTTTATTGAGGTTCCGAGTCGTTATGCTGCCGAACTGCTGGAGAATCCGAAATATATTCATCGCCAGTCCATACTGAATGCCGCACGGTTTACAACGGCGGAACTGCATGATTTGGATAATAACATCAGCAATGCACAAGAACGAGCATTGGCTATGGAATTGAAAATTTATGATGAATTAGTGAAAAATATTTTGGTGTCCGGTAAAGAAATATTTTCTACGGCAAAAGCTTTGGCCGAACTTGATGTTGCCGCAGCAATGGCAGAATTGGCTGCAGAAAATAACTATTGCCGTCCGCTTGTTGACGAAAGTCTGTGTTTTGAAATAGAGGAAGGAAGACATCCGGTTGTTGAACACTCCTTAAAAAAACATAATGAAGGAAATTTTGTCGGCAATAATTGCAGTCTGAATGTGGATACAAATCGTATTTGGCTGTTAACCGGACCTAATATGGCCGGAAAATCTACATTTTTACGCCAAAATGCAATTATTGCCATTATGGCGCAAACAGGAGCCTATGTGCCGGCAAAATCTGTGCATATCGGCGTTGTAGATAAAGTATTTTCCCGAGTCGGAGCATCTGATGATTTGGCCAGAGGACGCTCAACTTTTATGGTTGAAATGGTAGAAACGGCATCTATTTTGAACCGTGCCGGAGAGCGTTCTTTTGTTATTCTGGATGAAATAGGGCGCGGAACGGCAACATTTGACGGACTTTCAATCGCATGGGCGGTGGTTGAATATTTGCATGAAGTGAATAAGTGCAGATGTTTGTTTGCAACTCACTATCACGAGCTTGCATCTATTGCCGAAAGATTGAGCTGTCTTACTCTCCACTGCATGAGAATTAAAGATTTTAATGATAAAGTCGTATTTTTGCATGAGGTTATCAGCGGAACGGCAGACCGTTCTTACGGTATACATGTGGCAAAACTTGCCGGACTGCCTCTTTCGGTAACCAAACGTGCCGAACAGGTTTTGCAAAAATTGGAGAAAAGCAATCAAAACAAGATGGTTTTGAATGAAGATGATTTACCGCTGTTTTCATTTGCCGTAAAGGAAGAAAAAAGAAAACTCTCGCAAATAGAAGAAAAAGTTGCCTCATTAAATCCTGATGATATGACGGCAAGGGAAGCACTGCAGATTATATATGAACTACAAGACTTGATAAAAAAGGAAAAAGCAGATGGATACAACTGATTACTTTAAACAATACTCGGATTTCGTTGACTATGTTACGGCGGAAGTTTCTAAAAATGATGATATTTATTCAGAGCGCTTCAAATATTTGTCAGAAAAACTGAACGGGCAATATTCGCGTATGGATAATGCCGTTGCCGGATTGGCGGGTGAGGCCGGAGAAGTTGCAGATGTATGGAAAAAAGTAAAATTTCACGGTTTGGATTTTGATGAAGATACAAAGCAGTTGTTTATTAAAGAGCTGGGAGATGTTTGCTGGTATTTGTGTTCGGTTTGTATAGCTTTGAATATTCCGCTGGAACAGGTGATTAATATGAATATGGAAAAGCTGAAAAAACGTCATCCTAACGGTTTTTCTTCGGTATATTTGGATAAATACGCACGGAAAGCAGAATAGATGGCTCAAATCTTCGGTGTTTTACTGCCTCTTCCTTTTGATGAACCTTTTGACTATTTGTCCGAGGATGATATTGAACTCGGTAAAATTGTGGAAGTTCCGTTTGGAGGACGAAAGCAATACGGAATTATATATGAGAAGAAAACTCACACTGATATTGCCCCCGAAAAAATTAAATATATAAGCAAAATTTATGATTTTCCGGCATTGTCGGAAAAAATGATACGATTTTTGAAATGGGTTGCTGCATACAATATGGCAAAACTCGGGCTGGTTTTGAAAATGGTTTTGAGTGTTCGTTCGGTTTTTGAGCCGTCACCAATGACTGTTTTGTATAAACTTTCGGGAAAAACATTGGCTCAAGCCGGACTCAAAAATTCTGATACCCGTTGGCGAATTATGGATTTGCTCAACCATGCTCCATATACCAGACAAGAAATAGCCAAAGGGGCAAATGCGGGACAGGCAGCCATAAAAATCTTGATAGACAATGGAGTTTTGGAACCCGTTTATATTGAAAATAAAAGAGAATTTTTAGAACCTGTCGGTGATTATGCCAAAGTAGAACTGAATGAAGAACAGCA
The DNA here is from genome assembly GCA_017484225.1 of Alphaproteobacteria bacterium. Taxonomy (GTDB): domain Bacteria; phylum Pseudomonadota; class Alphaproteobacteria; order RF32; family CAG-239; genus RUG410. Next base: position 30,266 of record JAFUTN010000031.1, on the reverse strand, counting down.
AACGGCAGCAGACAAATTGTGTCAGAAAGTTAATAACGGATTTTCGGTTACATTGCTGGATGGTGTGACCGGCTCGGGAAAAACGGAAGTTTATTTTGAAGCTGTCGCCGAAACTATTAAATCCGGAAAACAAGTTCTTATTTTGGTTCCGGAAATTTCTTTAACCACACAATGGCTGGGGCGATTTCAAAAACGATTCGGGGTGCGGCCGGCAAACTGGCATTCCGGATTAACACAAAAAGAAAGAACAGACACATGGAAAGCTATTTCTCAAGGGCGCGTGAAGGTTATTGTCGGCGCCCGCTCGGCACTGTTTTTGCCCTACACAAATTTGGGATTGATTGTTGTAGATGAGAGTCACGATCACTCGTTTAAACAAGAAGATGCCGTGAATTATCAGGGACGAGATATGGCTGTGGTGCGGGCAAAAATAGAAAATTTTCCGATAATTTTATCAACGGCAACTCCGGATTTAGAAACATTGGCAAATGTTGATGAGGGTAAATATGATATTGTTTGTTTGAAAAACCGATTCGCAGCGGCACTGTTACCGGAAATCAAAGTTATAGATTTGAAAAAAAATCGTCCGCAAAAAGGGGAGTGGGGCATTTCTTGGTTGGCTCCTGATTTGGTTTCGGCACTTAAAAACAATTTGGAGAGCGGAGAGCAGTCTGTATTGTTTTTGAATCGGCGAGGATATGCTCCGCTTTTGATATGCCGAGACTGCGGACACAGAATACAATGTCCGAGTTGTTCTTCTTGGCTGACAGAGCATAAAAAATCGCAGGTTATGATGTGTCATCATTGCGGCTATATTGACGATATTCCGGATGTGTGTCCGCATTGCGGCTCTGCAGAAGGGTTAACTGCATGCGGTCCGGGGGTGGAACGGGTGGCAGAAGAGGTGTGCAAGCGATTCCCGTATGCTAAAGTTGAAATACTTTCAAGTGATAATGCAGCTTCGTTTACCGCCGTTTCCAATGTTATTGCCAAAATGGAGCGCAAAGAAATTGATATTCTTGTGGGAACTCAAATTATAGCCAAAGGACATCATTTTCCGGATTTAACGCTTGTCGGAATTGTAGATGCCGATTTGGGGTTGATGAGTAGCGATTTAAGAGCGTCGGAACAAACTTATCAGTTATTATCTCAGGTTTCCGGTCGTGCCGGACGAGGCCGAAAAAAAGGCACCGTTTTTGTGCAAACGGTATATCCGGAAAACAATGTTTTACAGGCACTTTTGCACAATGACCGTAAAAGTTTTATTGAATACGAAAAGAAAAACAGACAGTTACTGAACTATCCTCCATACGGCAAGTTAGCGGCTTTGATTATTTCCGGAGAAAATGTGACAAATGTTGAAAATGTAGCAAAAAAAATGGCAATGTCGGCTCCGAAAAGTGATTTTGTGGAAGTTCTAGGTCCGGCTCCCGCTCCATTGTTTTTGCTGCGAGATAAATACAGATACAGACTTTTGCTTAAAACCGGAAAAAATATGAATATCCAAAAAATATTACGGCAATGGGTGGATATGAATAAAATTCCGAGCGGTGTGAGGGTTGAAATAGATATAGATCCTTATTCTTTTATGTAAAAAATATAATATTTTATATTTGTATGAAAACAATAAAACGTGATTGGATTCGCTTGAATGCAACCATCAGTGAAATATGCAAAATATCAAAACAGCCAAAAGCAATAAAATAAAAGTGTTATTGGCAGAAATAATAATATTTTTGTTGCCTATAATATTGATGCCGTTGAGAGCAGAATTTGTTTTGGAAGCTGTCTCGCTGGGCTTTTCTTTATTATCGCAGGCAAAATTATCATTCACAGGCAAGGTTCTTTGCAGAATCTCCTGAATTTCTTCATCAACAGTCATAAGTAAAAAGTCCTAACTTCAAGAATATAAAGTTTAGTCGGCTTTTCTTAATTCATCATATATTTCAATAAAATCTTTAACCTTAGAAACGGCAGAATCCAGATTATCATTATACGTTTTCATATAAATCAATTTAATTAATTCCGCCTTATCATGAGGAGACAATGACGAATTACGATTTTTAAGCCAAGTCTCAATATATTCAATTATCATTGCTAAAATATCGGAATTTAGGGCTGGGGAAAGGCGTCCGCCGGATGCAGCCAATGTTAAATCAGTCAGTTCCTGCTCGTCAACATGAAGAATTTGAGCCAATTTACGTCGCTCAACCTCACCTAAACGGCGCGGGGAACCGTTTTTGATAAATTGTTGAATATAAGCAATATTTTTGCCCAGACTTAAAGAAACCTGCGCAAAATTCAAGCCTCGTTCTGCAATTAAACGAGCTACTTTTTTTCTAATTTCATCAGTACTATCCATAACACACCTCTGGGACACATTATAAAATAAGATTCTTATTTTGTAAAACGATATTTTTCTTATTGACTTTGAAATATTTTTCTTATAAAAATGTAAGAAGATATAGGAGAAATGAAAATGATTACGCAAAAATATTTAAATAAAAAAGGATTGTTAAGGCGTGGATATTCCTTACGTTCTGATGGAATTTTATATAAAAAAAGTGTTTTGGAAAAATATTATGATGAAGGGTATTTGAATCTGCCGGAAAGTCCATTTTCCGATGAAGACAGATTCCGTGCCGGACAGCGAATCGCATTTGATTATTATATGGCAAATAAACAAGGGGTTAAATCGGCTATGTGTCACGAAACAAATATAGCAACTACCGGCTCTGTCGGGATTGATGTTGAACTGTATTACAAAGAACGGTATCTGCGGGCAATAAAAAGTGTTCCGGAAGAGTTTTGGGGAGTCGTCAGAATCGTGTGTATAGAGGATAAAGAACTGAAAGTTAGTGATAAATATCCTATAGGAACATTATTAAATAAAAACAATAAATATCATCAGAAGATGTTGCTGTGCTTGGGTTTGGAGCGGTTGGCGAAATTTTATTTGCAAAAAAATAAAAAAAGTTCTTGACATCCGGTGACCAGTGTGTTCAGAAAATTATTAGAGTGAAAAATTGTAATCAGAAAAAAGCAGAGAAAATTTTTAATTAATTTCTCTGCTTTTTAATTTTTTATTAAGGATTTTAAAATGCTAAAAGCTATTTCAGACCGAATTATTGTTCGTTTGGCTGAAAATCACAAGTCTTCTCTTATAAATATGGATGAAACTTACTCCAATGTCGGCACGGTTGTCAGTATCGGCGACAGGGTTGACATGGTTAAAGTAGGAGATTTGGTGGTCTTTCACACTTTTGATGAATTACCGCTGCCGGAAAAAAATCTGGCGGTGATAAAACAAAGCAGCTTATTGGGGGTTTACACCGAAAATAATTGAATTTTTTGAAATTTGTTAAATCTGCCGGTTTTGCCGGCTTTTTTTATTAAAGGAGTTTTTGTATGCAAAAAATAGATATAGCGCGCCACGAAAGTTTAGAACTCTGGCAGCGAAAAATTTCTCGTGCCGAGAAAAAATATGCTGATTATTATGATTTGGTTCGCGATATTCGTGAATACTACCGGAACGAAACCGGCAAAAACAAGCAAAATATTTTTTGGTCATCCGTGGAAACACTGAAGCCTTTTTTATATTTTAAGCAACCGAAACCGTATATCGTTCGTGCAGACCGTTCTTCTGATGAAACGCAAAATGTTGCGTGTCAGATTTTAGAGCGTGCGCTGACTTGGAATATGAAACAATTTGATTTTGACAGCGTTGTTAAATATGCTCGTAATGACTTTTTGCTTTCCGGATTCGGACTGTTGTGGGAGCAATATTGTTTGGATTTTAAATTTATCGGTGATATTTGTCTTAAAGACAAGGAATATGTGGTTACCGAATATGTGAATCCGGATTGTTTTATTGCTGATACGGAAAAAGTTAATGTGTGGGAAGATGTGGAATGGATTGCTCGTAAAACATTTATGAGCGAAAAACAGGTAAGCGAAATTTTTGCTCAGCATTCGGCACATCAGTTTGCGCCCGCACCGGCAGAAGACAAGGTTATCAGCGTGTATGAAATATGGGATAAACCATCACGTAAAATTTATTATCTCAGTCCGGAAATTACAGATGATTTTTTGCGTGTGGCGGATGATACGCTTCACTTGAGCGGTTTTTTCCCTTGTCCGAAACCGATTATGGCAACTTTAACCAATGACGGTATTATTCCGATACCTGATTACGTTGAAATCAAATCTCTTTTAGACGAGCTTGACGGTATTAATAATCGGATGCGCTTAACAATGCAGGCAATCAAAATTTCCGGTTGTTATGATAATGCGTTTCCGGAACTTGCCAATATCTTAAACAAAGATGTTACGTTAATTGCTTTAAATGATTTTGAAAAATTGAAAGATGCCGGCGGGATAAAGGGTGTGATAGATTTTGCACCTGTTTCGCAGTATGTTGAGGCTTTAGCAGCATTGGCATCACGCCGAAAATCATTAATTGATACGATTTATGAAGTTACCGGCGTGTCTGATATTATGAGAGGGTTTTCTAATGTCGGAGAAACTGCTACGGCAGTTAACCAAAAAACAAATTTCGGAACTTTGCGTAATCAAGACCGGCAAAATGATATGCAACGATTTTTGCGTGATTTATTGCGCATCAAAGCCGAGATTATATGTGAGCAGTTTTCTCAAGATAACTTAGCCATGTTTGCGCCTGTCGGGTATTCTTCTGATGCCCAAATCGTAAAGCAAGCCGTTCAGTTGCTGAAAACCGAAAAAATTCGTGACATGATTATTGATATTGAAACCGACACCAGTCTCAATCAAGAGCAGGAACAGGAACGTGTGATTAAGATTATGAGTAATATCAATAATATAATCAGTCAGGCATTTAATTTGGTTTCGGCACAACCGGCATTACTTCCGCTATATAAGCAGATGTTGACTTCTTTAATGGTTTCAATGCCTAACTCTCGGCAATTTGCCAGTGTGTTGGAAGACGCATTTCTGAAGATTTCGGCCGAATTGAATGAACCTAAATCGGAAAAGCCAAACAATGAGATTGTGACAAAACAGTTGGAATTGCAGGAAAAGAAAATTGCCGGAGATTTAGCTCTCAAGGCTGAACAAAATAAAATTAAACGAGATGAACTTGCCTTGAAAACGGCAGAAATATCTCAAAAAATCAGTAACAAATAACATAGGAGAAAGAATATGCCTTTTGATTCTCAAGGAAAATTTACCAGAATCCACAGCTGGGAACAAGATCGCATCAATGATGTGGATATTGTCAGCGACCGCCATGACGAGGAAGATGACAACTTTGCCGAAGGATTAAGCGCCTGCGTTTGCAAAGATGGTCGTTCGGTTATGAGCGGAAATTTGAATTTGGGCGGATACCGTATCAACAATGTTGCGGACGGTTTGGCGGCGAATGATGTCGTAAACAAAAAACAACTTGATGATTTGTCCGGCACGTTAACCGAAGAGCTGACAGCGGTAATTGCTAATATTATTAAATCTCAAACCTTTGTCGGTGATGTTAAAACAAGTGTAAAATCCGAAAACCACGGTGGTTGGATTTTATGCAACGGACAGGAACTGAGCCGCACGGTTTATGCCGATTTGTTTGATGTTATAGGAACACGGTTCGGAGCGGGTGACGGTTCAACCACATTTAATGTTCCGGACTATCGCGGCAAATTTTTGCGAGGCCTCGGAGGAAATTCGGCTGCGGATATTTATACCACACAGGCCGAAGGTTTGCCTAATATTACCGGCAATTATAATCACCGCTGCTTGTTAAATCATGAATACGGAACCGGTGCCGGAACGCAGGAAGGTGCTTTTTATACGGCCAACGGCGGTTGGGAACAACAGGCCGGAGGTATTGACGGAGGCGGAACCACATCTCTTGCTTTTGATGCCAGCAGGTCAAATTCAATTTACGGTGCCTCAACTCACGTTACGCCGCTTAACCAAGCAATCAACTATTTTATTTTGGCTAAATTAACACAATAGGAGGAAAAAATGACAGGAAGATTAAGTCAGTCGGTCATTGAAGTGCGACAGGGCGACAGTTTTACAATCAGCATTTATTTGCGCAAGGATAATAAGGATGTAGATTTAAGAGGTTGGACTTGTGAAATGCAGGTTCGTGACAAAGATAACGGTAACCTTAAATTCTCGGTATATGGTGATCCGGTGGATATCGCCAACGGAAAAATCGCTTTAAACATTACACCAAGCATGACATCAATTCCGGTTGGTGATTATGCCTGTGATATTCAAGTGGTGTCAAGAACAGGCGAAGTTAATACCATTTATCCGTCCGATATTCATAAAGTCGGAACATTCAGAATAACATCACAAATTACGAGGTAGAAAAATGAGTAATATTGAAGTTTTTTATCAAGAAGCAGCCGAATTGCAGACTGATGTATCTGTCAGATATGTTAAATCCGGACTGGAAGACATTAAATATTATGCCGAAACGGTAATAAAACCTGATTTGGATAATTATGAGCAGAATGTTGTGGAAGCCAAAATAAACGCATACACGGAAGAAAAGCGTGTAGCTTTGAACGGATATTTAGAGCAGGCACAAAATTATGCTTTTTCTGCAGCTCAAAAAGCTGAAAATGCCGGTGTCAGTGCGCAAAGTGCTGCATTAAGTGCCGAGCAGGCTTCCGAAAGTTTGGGACATTACTATACCAAAGCCGAAATTGATTCGCAAATATCGGCAATAAATGATGAAATCGGAAATATATCATCATCCTTGGATGGTATTAACGGGGAGATTGTGTGATGAGCGGAACAATAGCAGATAAATTACACTTGCTGGCCGAAACAAAAGAAAATATCAGGCAGGCAATAGAAAATAAAGGCGTTGCGGTAGGAAAAAGTGATGCCTTTTCTTTATATCCGGAAAAAATTAATGCCATTTCTACCGGAGGAACTTCGTCTACAGCTACCGGTGAATATCTTGTAATGGTTATTGATTATGACGGAACTGTTATTGACAGACAATATTTAAATGCAGGAGATGTTTATGAATTACCTACACCACCTGAACATGACAGAATTACATTTGATTCTTGGTCTTGTCCTGTTGCTGTTAATAACAATAAAATAACAGTGCCGGAATATGATGTAATAATCGGTCCGACATACACAATTAACAGCGGAAAGTTGGAAATTGATGTATTAATGAATGAAGTTACCGGATTAACTTACAAAATGAGTGTTGCCGGAACAAAAGATTGGGGAGACGGAACCGTTGATAATTTAACCGAACATACTTATGCAGATTACGGAAGTTATACAATCGTTTGTGACAATGCTTCATTAAGTCAATATAACAATTTAACTTGGAGAAGTGCCGGTGTTCAACAAAATAATACTTGTGTTGTATCCGTATTAATTCCTAACATTACTTTAAAAAACGAGGGATTAGCAGCATTAAATTCTTTACAATCTGTAGTATTCGGTAAAGGTATTAACGAATTACCGGTAGCATTTTTTGGACAATATACTAATTTATATAATTGTTGTATATTGCCAAACGGTATGACATCTATAAGTCAAAATTATGCTGATTCCGGAACAGGACTTCCTTGGTATGTTCGTTATTTAGTAATACCAAATACAGTATCATATATAAATTTTAGAAATTTTCATTATGATAATTTGAAATACTTGACTGTGCCTGAAAGTGTCACAACAATTTATAGAGGTGATGGTGTAGGAAACCTCTATGCTTATACGCTTAAAGGTATTAATTTTCTTAAACAAGACTATTTAAATGGTATGATACAAAATTGTTATAACTTGGAACACATTTATTTAGCAGAAGGTATTACCACAATTCGCACAGGAAATTCTACAGGTGGTTCAAGTACATTTGTCAGTGGTTCAAAATATCTGAAAAAAGTTGTATTTCCAAGCACTGTTACGGAAATTGGCGGATATGCATTTGAAGAGTGTTCGGCAATAGAAGTTTTAGATTTTACTAAATGCACACAAGTTCCTACACTTGATGGAACGAATGCATTTAATGCTATAAAACCTTATTGTAAAATATTAGTTCCTGCAGAGTTATATGAACAATGGATTACTGCAACAAATTGGACAGTTTATGCTCCGTATATTGTAAAACCGGAAACTATAAACGTAACTGTAACAACAGATTTAGATAATGCACAAATTTTAGGAGGTGTTTCATGAGTACAACACAACAACTAACAGTTTATAAAGGCTATCCGACAAAAATTACTATAAAAGCTGACGGATATAATGATTATAAAACAACAAAAACTTTCACTACAGCTGGTGAAACTGTAAATATTCCATCAACAGAGATGACTGCTTATGACGGATTGGATTATTCTTTTTCTACTGCAGACAACAATTTATATTTAGCTGATTTTTCTGATACGACTTTGCCAAATGGAAATACGCCGTCACCGACATTGTATGCAATGAAAGCATCCGGTCAAACATATCCGATACCTTCATCAACACCGGTTTATGATAATTATACAATCGTTGGCAGTCCGACAGTTAATACATCTACCGGAGTTGTTAGTGGATTTTCAAACTCAAATTATCTTACAATAGATGATAATCCTAATTTTCAAGATGCGAATAGTTGGGAATTTATTACTAAAGTTTCGGTTGGTTCAACATCTGCATCTCAAAAAATTTTATTCGGATATGGAATAAATTTTGGTGTAACAAATTTAGGTTATTTACATTTATGGTTATACAACAATGGTTCACAATTTATTGATTCAAATGTTTGTTCGGCGAGTTTATTGACAACAAATCCATTTATTAAATTATCTTTTGATGGCACAACTTATAGTTGTTATATTTCCCCTGATGGTGAAACTTGGACATTGAAATATAGTTACAATTCTACAACTAAATTAATAGATAATGGTCCGTTTACATTAGGTAAAGATGGTTACGGTAGTTCTGAATATTGGCAAGGTTCCATAGATTTATCTCAAACTTATATTAAAGTAAACAATTCAATATGGTGGGAGGCAGACAGCCATCCTTATGTGCAAATTGAAGGTTGTTTGTATAATTATACCGATGATGGTTCTGCCGTTACACTTAATGCATATCAAACAGGAACAAGCATTATCTTAACACCGGATGTAAGCTATAATGGAATTAAACTCGGAACAGTAAATGTTCCGGAACATACTGTTTCAGGAGAATAAAAGATGATAGATTGGGGATTAGTCAGCGGGTGCACTTCGCTGATGGGGTTGATTGCAGCTATTGTCCGAATAGGTGAATGGAAGGCAAAACAAGAAGTTCAGTTAGAAAATTTGGAGAAAAGAATTGAAAACAGCGATGGCAAAATAGAAGCCATCGCTGTTTTGCAAGCACAACAGAATTTAGTATTGACGGAAATAAAAACAAAATTGGAATTTTTGATTGAAAATAAAACAAAAAGGAGAAAAACAAATGTTTGATACGGACATTGTGGCGCGGACGCTTTACGGGGAGGCACGCGGGGAAGGGATTAAAGGGATAGAAGCCGTGGCCTGTGTTATCCAGAACCGCTATAAAGCCTGCCGCTGGTTTACCGGTTATATTTTTAAGGATGGGCAGAGAGTTCCCAGTTTAACGCAAACTTGCTTAAAAAACGGGCAATTTTCTTGCTGGAATCAATATGACAGAAACTGTGCAATCATCAAAAAGGTGAATGCCACAAATAAAATTTTTCAGGATTGCCTGATTGTTGCCAAAAAAGTTGTTGAGGGTAAACTCAAAGACTTTACCGGCGGAGCGACACATTATCATACAAGACAGATAATACCGTGTTGGGCAAGAGGAAAAACGCCGTGTTTTGAATACAAAAATCATATTTTTTATAAAGATGTGTGAGGAATCAATGGGGAAAAAGGATAAAGTTATAAAGCAAAAATATTGGTTTTGTCGGTGGATTATTTTGAGTGTCATTCGCTTTCAAAAACTCTATTTCTTGGTATGGGGAATACTGATTTTAGGAGCAATAGTCTGCTTTAAGACGGAAATAATTTCATTGTTGAAAGAGGTTCTGCAATGAAACAATACGTAGTTTCGGTGTTTTTATTTTTATCGGTAATTTTGCTTTGCGTGTATAATGCAAAACTTAAGTCTCAATTAGAAATAACGGATAAGCAAAAAAAGGAGATTGAATATGTGTCGCAAAAAAAAGCGCGTATTTATTCTGAGCCTAATGCTGACAGCAGCGAACTTATTAAGCTCATGCGCGAAGGAAAACTGTGAGTCGGTGTTTCTACCGGTTTATCCGGTTGCGGGTCCGAAGGTGGCAGAAGAACTTTCGCATTTGCCGGCAGGTGACTATTCGCATTTTTGGGAATGGCTCGCACGTATCAACAAATTGCGTTTGGAACTTGCCGAATACCGAAATTTTAAGCGCTGATTTATTGCGCAATAAATAAAGAGGATAGGAATGGTAAAAAGAAGAAAAAATCAAACTCATTCATTTGCCGAAAGTTTGGATATGCTTTCCAGATTGCAACAAATGGCTATTGATGAAGGTAATTTGAGTTTAGCTCTTAAAGCCGAAGAATTGAAATGTAAAATTGCCGTAATGCAAGCAGAAAACTGCAATGAAACCGGTGGGGATAAACTCACCAAGATTTTAGTGGATTTTATCAATGAAAGACAAAATAGCAAGAATACCGAAGATATTTGCACCGCTGATGACAACAAAATATCGTTATAAGTTGTATTACGGAGGGCGTGCCGGCGGAAAAAGTTATGCTTTTGCCGATAGTTTGCTTTTTTTGGGGCGCATGAATAAATTGCTTATTGCCTGTATGCGGGAGGTGCAGGAAAGCATCAAAGATTCTGTTCACAAATTGCTGTCTGACCGAATTGATTGGTATGAGCTTTCCGACTATAAGGTTTTGCAAAACAAAATCATTAATGCCGTTACCGGAACAGAATTTATTTTTAAGGGGCTGAGCGATAAAAGTGCGCAAAACATCAAATCTCTTGAGGGAGTTGATATTGTTTGGTTGGAAGAGGCCCAAAAAATCAGCAAACAAAGTTGGGATGTTTTAAATCCGACTATTCGTAAAACCGGTTCGGAAATATGGATTTCTATGAACAGAGAAACTGAAAATGATCCGGTTTGGCAGGCGGTTGCGCTGCATCCCGACGAGAGAACGCTGGTCGTAAAGGTCAATTATACCGATAATCCGTTTTGTCCGGAAGAAATGACTTATTTGGCAGAAAAGTGCAAAAATGAAAATCCGCGGGATTATGAGCATATATGGTTGGGAGCTCCTCTCAGTCAGGGAAACAATCGTCTGATTGCTCAAAATTGCGTATATAGGGCTGCCAAAAATACCGTTTTTGCCGAAAATTCACCTTTGATTATAGGGCTAGATGTTGCCCGTTTCGGTGATGACAATACGGTATTTTGTTTTCGGCGCGGCAGAAAGTGTTTGCGGTTTGAGAGTTATCACGGGTTAGACAATGTGGAGGTTGCCAACAGGGCAACCTTTTTTATTAAAACTTATAATCCGGTTCGTTTGTTTATTGATGCCGGCGGTGTCGGCGGCGGTGTGGCAGATATCTTATTTGACCGCGGGTTTAAGCGGATTGTTAAACCGGTGATGTTTGCTTCCAAGGCAATCGCTGATGACCGGTATCATAATCGCCGTGCCGAAATGTGGGATGAACTTCGGGAATGGCTTTGCGGCGAACAGAATGTGAGTCTTCCGGATGATGATTCTTTGTTTTCCGAACTTTGTTCCGTGGGGAAAAAGTATGATTCACGGGGACGTTTGCTATTGGAAGAAAAAGATGAGATTAAAAAGCGCTTGGGACGTTCTCCCGATAAAGCAGATGCTTTGGCTCTTACTTTTGCGGCGCCGGTTTATGAAACCGGAATGCAAACGGAAATTCCGGATAACAGTTGGGAAAGCATTTTCAGAACAGAAACCGGAAACAGTAATAACGAGTGGTAAAAGGACAAAATATCAATGAGCTATTTCAGTAAACAATTCACGGAAGAAGTGATTCTTCCGGACGGATCTGTCGCATCTTCGGTTGCGGATGTTGACAAGTATTTGCGCCGTAGCGGAAACGCCATGGCCAGCGACTATTCACCCGAATATCTGAAAAATATTCGCATTCAACAAGAAATTGCGCGCAAAAACGAAATTAAAAACGAATTTTTGCGCAATTATAAGAGGATAATATGGAAATGAGTGAACTCAGAGAAGAACTGGAACGCAATTTAAAGGCTTCGGTCGCCAAACGACAAAGTCCGGAAATTGCAAATCAAGAAGCACAACTTTCGGATAAACCGGCTGACATTGACACCGCGCAGGTTGAAATCAGTGTGGTGGCTCCGAAAAGTTATCGCAAAAAATTCGCTGAAGATTTTAAAAATCTTTCGCCCGATTGGCAACAATTTTTGCTGGAAAGGGAAAAGCAAATAGAAAAAGGCTTCAGCGAAATTAATAACAAAATCACGGGATATAAAGTGTTGGAAGATATTTTTGCTCAAAATTTTGAGCGTTTGTCTCCGCAATTTGCCAAAGCGCGCGACTGGTTCGCCGGATTGGCTAAACTTGACGAGGCAATGTTCAATCATCCGGCACCGACTATCAAAGCTTTAGCAAACTATTACGGAGTTGATGTTGTTTTTCCGAAGGAAAAAAATGTCAGAGCTTCGGATGAAATTACTTTTCGTATCAGTCAGTTGGAACAGAATTTCCAAGATATGAAAAAATATTTTGATGCCGAAAAACAACAGCAAATTTTGGATAGTTTACAGTTTTTCGGACAACAGTGCGACGAAAACGGATGTTTTATTCATCCCTATTTCAATGAAGTGAAAGAACAAATGCTTTCGTTATTGTTGAACGGATATGTCCGTGGTTGTGATGAAGCCTACAATCAGGCTGTTTGGCTTAATCCTTTTGTAAGAGAAAAGATTATTCGCAAACAAATAGATAATCTTGCGCAAAATACTCAAAAATCACAGGATGCCGCCTTCGCCCCGAAAGGGAAAGCCGAGGCTCCGCAAAAAGAGCTCACTTTGCGTGAGGAATTAGAAAAAAATATGGCAAAATTTAAACATTAATTTATTTAGAAAAGGAAAAAAATAATGGCAAATCAAGATTATAATGATGTATTCACCGTAACATTGGAAAACCGTAGCAAGTCTTTGGCCGACAACGTGTCTAAAAACAATGCTTTGTTGTCACGTTTGAAGAGCAAAGGAAATTTGCGTCCGATCAGCGGCGGTTCCAAAATTTTAGAAGAACTTGAATACGGTGAGGGGGATATGGTTTGGTATTCAGGTTATGATACCATTTCATACACACCGAAACAATTATTCAGTGCAGCAGAATATGCGTTGAAACTTTGTGCCGTTCCGGTAGCTGTTTCCGGTGAAGAGTTGCTGATTAACAGCGGAGACGAACAAGTAATGGATTTATTGGAAAAGCGTATCGCCAATGCCGAAAAAACCATGTGCAACAAAATGTCTGCCGCTTTGTTCGGTGACGGAACGGCTTCTTCCGGTAAAGCAATCGGCGGTTTGGCGTTGCTGGTGGCAGATGATCCGACCAGCGGAACTGTCGGCGGCATAAATCGTGCCACAACCGGTAACGAATTTTGGCGCAACAAGTCGCTTAGTGCGGCTTTGACTGCCGATAATATTCGCACCAATATGGATAAGCTTTATCTTAACTGCTCACGCGGAACAGATAAACCTGATTTAATTGTGTGTGATGATGAAATGTATTCGTTGTATGAAAAATCGGTTTCCGATTTGCAACGTTTTACAAATCCGAACATGGCGGATGCCGGATTTGTATCACTCAAATACAAAGGTGCCGACGTTATTTTTGACGGCGGTCAGGGTGGTAATTGTCCGGCTAAGCACATGTATTTCTTAAACACCGATTTCATTTATTTGCGCTCACATAAAGACCGCAATATGAAAGTTATCGGCGGTGAAAGAATGGCCGTAAATCAGGATGCTTTGTATAAAATTATCGGTTGGGCAGGCAATATGACCATGAGCAATGCCGCAACACAAGGTGTTTTGATTGATACCACCGGAACATCTGATTCATCTTCAGAAGAATAAGGTTATTGTGATTCATTAAAAGGGCGGTGCTTTAGTGCCGCCTTTTTGATTTGATATTGAAAGGAATAGGATATGGATACAGAATTTGCTTTGTTTCAGCAAATTGCCGCACATTGTGATGAAGAAAAAAATGTGGCGGCAAGATTTTATGATAAAGCCGTAAAAACCGAAAAATTGACGGAAAACGGATTGCCGATTTTCAAAAATGTTACTTATGTTGAAATACGCATTAAAGACAACAGCACCGAAGTATATAATCAACCGGCAACAGAAGAAAAAATAAAACGTTTTCCGAAAGAATATGCGCTCTATAAATTATCAAAGGAACAGGTGAAAAAAGGGACACCGCTGGAGCAATTTTCTTTTTTGGATGCAGCTGAAATCGCCACTTGTAAAAATCGCGGAATTTTTACGGTTGAATCACTTGCCGAACTTGATTTTGAAAAAGTGCAAAATTTGAGCCTGCAGAATGAGCATGTGTTGGCACAAATGTTTATGGAACAAGCAGAAAAAAATACCGATTTGAAAAAAAATGCGGATAAGGAGCAACAATACAAAGATGAAATCGCTTGCTTAAAAGAAAAAATAGCATCTTTGGAAAAACGTTTAAAAACGGCATCAAAACGCAAAAAGGAGACAGAGTAATGAAAACAATATTGGAAATTTGTCGCGAGGTTGCCGATTTAGCGGCAGTAAAACGACCGAATAATTTGTTTAATCCGAACAGTCAGCAAGAAACAATTTTTCTCAGCGTTGCAAAGTCAGCACTTGACAGTATGATGCGTTACGGAGATTGGCAGGAATTGATTAAACAAGGAAGTCTGCGCACGGTTTCAGGTGTCAGCAATTATCCGATTTCGGATGTGGCTCCCGATTTTTATTGTTTGGTGAATAATACCATATACATTAAAGATACGCATGAAAGAATTATCGGAGCCATTACCCCGTCACAATGGATGAAGGAAAAATATTTTTCCTGTGATTCTGCCGAGATAAAATTTGTTATTCAACGCGGAATGTTCAAATTTTTAACCCCACCGCCGAGCGGAGTAAAAATTGTATTTCAATATCGCTCAAACAATGTGGTATGGGATTTTCAAACATTTGAAGAAAAAAACAGCCTGACCGCTAACACGGATGTTCCGATTTTTGATGAGTATTTGGTCAAAATGAATATTTTGTGGCGTTGGTTGAAACGTAACGGTTTGGATTATACCGAAGAATACGACGAATATCAAAAAGAAGTGAAAAAACGTTATGGTTCTGAGTTGGCAACCAACGATATTTGTTTAGCTAATTCAGATAATTCATTTACCAAAGGAGTAATAATCAATGTTGCAACGCATAATCAACAGAACAAATAAATCGGTAAGTTACACATTGCCGGCACCGATAAAAGGATTAAACGCACGTGACAATCCGGCGGATATGGATGCCGGATATGCTGTGGTTATGGATAATTATATTCCTCTGGATACAAAAGTAGCCTTGCGTAAAGGCTATGTTTTGCATAACAGTTTAGCATCCGAAATCGGAACTTTGGCCGAATATCGCGGAGAAACAACTTCCGTATTTTTGGCTGTATCCGGAACAAAAGCATATAATGTATCGGCAACGGACAATGTGTATGCTTATGACAATGTTACTTTCGGCAACAATGTTTGCCGCACGCAGCAATACAAAAATTATCTTTATTTTGTGAATGGTTTGGATACACCGAAAGTGTTTTATTTGGATGGAAACGGTGAACATCATTTTGAGGATTGGAATTTTATTTTTTCCGATAACCAAAGTCATTATATCACTAATGTGAGCGTATCAAAACAGCGTTTATGGTTTGTGGAAAAGAACAGCATGAAAGTGTGGTATCCGCAAACAGCCGGCAATATTTCCGGCGCTTTACAATGTTTTGATTTGGCACAGGTTGCCCGTTTCGGCGGTTATTTGGTCGCCGTTGCAAACTGGACACAGGACGGCGGGCAGGGAATTGATGATTTGACGGTGTTTATAACATCCGAAGGTGAGGCTTTGGTTTATTCAGGTTCAAATGTAAATAATGCAGATGATTGGAAACTTCGCGGTTCATATAAAATCAGCCGACCGATAGGATATAATTGTTTGGTGCCTTATCAGGGAGATGTTGTCATTATTTCGGAAGACGGATATATTCCGCTTTCAAAGGCGTTACCTATAGAGCAAGCCAATTCATCACAAGTTTCATTCAGTGATGCCATCAGAGGATTAGTGCTTTCGCGCACGGCAAAATATGCTGATTATGACGGATGGCAGGGGATTATATACGGTCGCGGCGGATATGCGATTTTTAATGTGCCGGTGGCAAGCGGTTTTGAACAACACGTAATCAATATAAACACCGGCGCATGGTGTCGTTTTACCGGCATTAATGCTTGTTGCTGGAGTGAATTTGAGAAGAGGATGTATTTTTGCGACGGCAGAGATATTTTTTTGTTTGATGAAGGGTATTCCGATAACGGCACGCGAATTTCCGGCACGGTTGAACAGGCATACAGCAATTTGGGCAGTAATTCTTTGAAACAAATACAGTTGATAAATCCGCGCACAAAATTCAGCAGCGGATATTCATTGGTGATATATACCAATATGGATATGGAAAAACGCAACATAGATTATGAAGAAAATGTCGGTTTTGTCGGTATAACAAAGTGGAACAAAAAAAAGTGGTCATCAAGCGCACTGTCCGTCGGCACAAAATGGAGTTCTCTCGGTTCAACCATGGTGCAAAGTCAGTGGATTGCAAATTCTTCAACCGGATACAAGGCAAGCATAGTGTTCAAAACTAAGACCAAAGGCAATGCCATTGAGTGGTATGACACGATTTTGCGTTTTCAACTCGGCAGCGGGGTGATGTGATGGAATATGAAATTATTGAAGACAAAACAGGCTCAATCACAGATTGGGTTTGTGCCGAATTACATCTGGGACGGGGGTGGTTAGGCAAACATGTCACATTCGGTTTTTCGCTGTGCGGAAAATTAATCGGCGGAATAATATTTCACGATTACCGTCCATATATTGAAGTTTGGTGGACAATTTACACCACGGATAAGCGGTGGTGTAATCGCCGTTTGCTGAAATTTTTGTTCAGCATGGCGTTTAATTATCTGAAATGCAGACGTATCAGTCTTTCAGTAAGTAAGGAGAATCAAAACTGCATAAATCTGGTGAAAAAACTCGGATTTAAGCAAGAAGGATTGCTGCGAAACTACCGTGATGACGGAACGGACGGCTGTATTTTCGGAATGCTTAAATCTGAATGTAAATGGATAAAACAGGAGAAAAAACATGAGTAAAGCAGTGGGTTCAATTTTCGGTGCCGGTTCAACCGGAACATACGGATTTGAAAACAACTATACAAATTATTTGAATAATTATAATACCGGCAATTATGACAATACGCTGAACAATTTGACCGCAAACGCATTATCTATGAGTCAAAATCTCGGAGCAATGCCGAATTACATCTTTTCGGTGAATGCTTCGGATGATGCTCGTCGTGCGGCGGAACAAGCTGT
The DNA here is from genome assembly GCA_017484225.1 of Alphaproteobacteria bacterium. Classification (GTDB taxonomy): domain Bacteria; phylum Pseudomonadota; class Alphaproteobacteria; order RF32; family CAG-239; genus RUG410. The sequence continues at coordinate 12,605 of JAFUTN010000031.1, read as the reverse complement.
TTATCAGGCGTATGTTGATAAGCTGACACCGCAATATCAACAACAGCAGGCAGATTTGGAAACAAGTTTGGCAAACAAAGGTATCAGTGTCGGCTCAGAAGCATATCAACGAGCAATGAATGACTTGCAAAGCACCCAAAATGCAGCTCTGAATCAGGCAGCATATAACAGTGTTATTGCCGGTCAAAATGCTTATGATAACAGCTTGAGCAACAGTATCAGTGCGGCAAATTTCAGCAATAATGCCAGACAGAATTATATCAGTCAAATATTGTCACAACTGCAAAATTCTGTTTCCGGTTATGAAAATCAAATGAATTTGTATAATGCACAACACGGAATACAGGCACGTCGGACACAAGATGAAGAGTCGGGATGGAAAAATCTCGGCACGGCAGTCAGGACGGTAAGCTCAATAACACCCTTGAAAGACGCAAGCCACCGGCTTTAGCAAGTGGTCTTTCACAAACAGTCTCCGGTATTCTAAAAAATGCCGGAGATAAATTTTATAACAGAGAAAGGAAATAAAAATGTCTTAAACCGACAAGAAAGTAGTTGACATAAATTTCTTCGTCGGTTATTATTATATTAAATACAATTTATAGTTGTTCGCGGTGGGTATAAATTCTTTCATAGATAGTTCAAAAGTTTTGGAACTTTTGCAAAATTATTGTTTAAGATAACAAACAAAGGATTTGATATGGAAAAAACAAAAAAATCAAAACTTATTAAAACTACTATATTGCTTATTTCAACATTACTGCTACCAATACAGCTTTTTGGTATTGTTTTTTATTGTATTCCGAGTTTATATATCGGTATTGTTGTTCCTTATTTAATATGGAAAATTTGGTTTGGTGAAGATAAGCAGAAAATCAAGAAAATCAACCTGATTTGGAAATTTCCGGTTATAATTTTGTTGGCATTTGACTTGATTGTAGTTGAAATGATGATATTCTTTCCGTTTGTTTTTATAGCTTCTTTGTTAGGAAAAATTATAGCCGGTATCTTTCTGGTGTTATTGTTGCGTGCCGTAACTTATGCAAGTATGATTTTTATATGGCAACCGAATATTTTAAAACCATATAGAAATTTAATTTATGCTTTTATATTGTCTTACATTATGTTTATGGCTGATTTTGTGTATTCAAGTCAAAATGCACCGGATACTGATGATTATAGCATTCCATTCCAAGAATATATGAATCAATTATAAGGGTTGTGTCGGAAACTCATAGAGGATAAAAAATGTATATTAAAATAAAAACGCCGAAGTATGGGACTCCGGCGCAAAAATGGCGAATTTTATTTTTAGAATTTGTAGAGAATACCCGCATTAACTTCCATCAGGTTGTTTAAATAGCGAGAGTCAATGTATGTATATCTGCCGATTACACGAGCCGATATATTGTCCGTAAAGTCGTATTGCATACCTACGCCGGCACGGTAGCCGAATTTATTGAAGTCATCTTTCGGCAAGCCTTTGTAATCACCGTGATAAATGGCTCCGCCGATTGTTCCGACAGCACTGAGCGGTGAACACATTATCGGATATTTTCCGTATAAATCCAAAGCATAAGCTTGGAATGAACTTTTTATTTTGCCTCCTTCCGGATTAGCACTTTTCAATTCACCGGAATGTTGATATGAAAATTCCGTATCCAAAAAATTTGCCCATTCCATACCGATATCAGCTTTTCCGCTGTGGAAATTATCTTTGGCATTTGTAGCTTCTCCGCCGTTTTTGGCATGAGAAAATACGTATTCCGCACCGACATAAGGACGCATTTGGCCCATCATGGAGTGGGTGTAAGCATTTGCGTTAAAAGCGGTTAAACAAGCCGCAGCAGTAGTTAACAATAATGTTTTTTTCATTTTTATCTCCATTTATAAATGTTTTACTGATAAAAAGCATTTCAGATAATACTTTCGTCGGTGTATATAACCGTGAAAAAAGTTTTTTAAATGGTGGACAAGTAAAATTTGTGCGTTAATATGCAATAAAACGGAGGTAAAAATGTTTCAATGTCCGCAAAAAAATTGTGATTTATGCCAGCGCTTGGTGGATTTCAGACACCAAAATCAACAAAAATTTCCGCATTATTATAATGGTGCGGTGGAACCGTTCGGTGATTTAAATTCCGAAATTTTGGTGGTCGGGCTTGCTCCGGGGTTGAATGGGGCGAATCAGACAAACCGCCCGTTTACCAATGATTATGCCGGCGATATTTTATATCCGGTCTTAAAAAAGTTTGGTTTTGCGACCGGAGACTACCGAAAAACAAAAGATGACGGCTATATGCTGAATAATGTGCGCGTAACGAACTCGGTGCGGTGCGTTCCTCCGCAAAATAAAGTAACAACCGAAGAAATTACTAATTGCCGCAAATTCTTGCAAAGCGAAATTGCCGATATGCCGAATCTGAAAGTTATTTTAGCACTCGGAACGGTGGCACATGGAGCTGTTTTGCAGGCACTCGGCTACAAAAAATCACAATTTAAATTTGCACACGGAGCAGAATTTGAACTGACAAATCATCCTTTCAGGCTGGTTGATTCTTTTCACACATCACGTTACAATATTAACACCGGAGTGCTGACGGAAAAAATGTTTGAAGATATAATACTTCGGTTGAAAGTTATGGTCGGAAAAGAATGATGAAACGTTTATTGCTGATATTTATATTTTTATTGTCGTTACCGATTATCGGAAATGCCGAAGACATTTATCCTAAAGTAAGGCACAGTGTCAGCAAAAGCACGGATAATACAAGCATAGAACTTTTTTCGGATGGGCAAAAAGAGATAATTGCCAAGTTTGCCATAAACGAAGGGTGGCATATATATTGGAGTAATCCGGGGGAAATCGGCAAGCCGACAATAATAAAAAGTGTATCTTCCGAAAATCCGATAAAAGTAATAAATCAGTCTGTTCCGCAAATTGAAAAAACATACGAAATTATGGATGAATACATCTATAAAAATACGGCATATTTCAGTTTGGAAGTGCAGAATCCGGAAGATGTCGGAATTTCTTTTACCTTTGTTGAATGTGAAGATTATTGTAAACCGGAAAAATTGATGTTTAAATTAGACGAACTTCCGCAAACATCTGAAAAAATATGTAAAAATATTAAGAGGGAAGCTCAGGATACTTTTCCGAAAAATATTGTGTCAACAGTTAAAAAGGGAACAACCGCTATCAGTGTGGAACTTCCCAAGCATGAGAGTATTACGGTTATACCGGCAGAACGTGAAGTTGTGAGCGGTGAAAATATGACCGTGAACGAAAGCAGTAAAAAAACCGAAATAAGTTGGCAAAATATCAGCGAACAAAAACGGCTGAAACATGCTTTGATAGTTACTCCCGATACGGCTTTTGATGTTGAACTGAAATATGACTATTTTGATTTGCTTTATTTTATTCGCATAGTGCTGTTGGCGTTTTTGGGCGGATTAATATTGAATGCCATGCCGTGTGTGTTTCCGATTCTCAGCTTAAAAGTATTCGGTTTGATGAAAAAAAATTCCGGTAAATCAAATTATAAGGAAGCTGCTTTGTATTGTCTCGGAGTTTTAAGTGCTTTTTGGGGATTAGCCCTGATTCTTGTTTTTTTGAAAAACCGCGGTGAGGCGGTAGGGTGGGGATTTCAGCTGCAATCTCCTTATTTTGTCGGAGCAATGTTGGTAATCTTTTTTGTGTTGTTTTTATTTATGACGGAAGTAATAAAATTTCCGGATTTAAGCAGTAAGAAAATATATGAATTGTCGGCATTAAATGAGTTCCTTACCGGATTTTTTGCCGTGTTAATTGCCAGTCCTTGCACCGGTCCTTTTATGGGAGCTGCAATCGGCTATGCCTTTATGCAGTCTGATGCAGAGGTTTTTGCCGTATTTACCGCTTTATCTTTAGGGTATGCCTTTCCGTTTGCGTTGGCAGAAGTTTCTCCGAAATTTTTGCACCGTATTTTACCAAAACCGGGAAAATGGATGGTAAAAATAAAACAAATTTTAGCTATTCCCGTTTTATTGACTTGTATGTGGTTGGCAGGAGTGCTTGTTTCGCAAATTTATCTCCCGATTGATTTGAACAAAAACGGTTTGAATTGGCAAAAGTTTGATGCTGTTCAAGTAAAAGAAGCGGCAGATGCCGGCGAAAATGTTTTTGTAGACTTTACGGCGCAATGGTGTCTAACGTGTATGTTTAACGAAAAAACTATCTTAAGCAGTGCAAAATTTAAGAAGTTTGTAAAAGATAATAATGTGGTCTTGTTTAAGGCAGATATGACGGAAGATAATGATGATTATGATAAGGCGCTGAGCAGTTACGGGCGTGACGGAATTCCGTTGTATGTGTATTATCATAACGGCTCGTATCAAATATTGCCGGTATTCTTTAATGTGGATAAAATAGACATTAGTGAAAATAAGTGAAAAAAGTGCTTGCAAAATGCAAAAAAAAAGAATAAAAGCAAACCAATCGTGTCGGTGTGATATTTTCACTTGCTATTTTGTAAAAGCTGTGATAAACATACTGCCGAATGTTTGTGTAATTTAATTTAAAGAGAAGAAAAATGGCTACACCAAAGAAAAAAGTATCAAAATCTCGTCGTGATATGCGTCGTTCACATGATGCGCTGTCTGCCAGTTCATATCAAGAATGCCCTAATTGCGGTGAGTTGAAACGTCCTCATAATGTTTGCCCGAAATGCGGTCAATATGATGGAAAAGAAGTTGTTGCTCATAAGGAAGCAAAATAATAGAAAATAAACCAATGGAATATGGAGCAGGTTGTGTCTGAGAATAATAATCTGGTCATATCGGTTGATGCAATGGGGGGAGATAATTCCCCTCGTGTTGTTGTAGAAGGAATCGCAAGAGCCCACAAAGACAACCCCGATATAAAATTTATCCTCTTCGGTGATGAAACAAAAGTTAACGAAGAAATCAAAAAAAATCCGTCAGTGAAAGAATATTGTTCGCTGGTTCATACGAGTGAGCGTGTTCGTAACGAGGACAAACCTTCTCAAGTTATTCGTAACAAAAATACCAGTATGTATATGGCAATAGATGCCGTTCGCAAAGGAGAAGCAAAGGCGGTAATTTCTGCCGGCAACACCGGAGCGCTGATGGCTATTTCCAAAATGATACTGAAAACAATTCAAAAAATTCATCGTCCGGCAATTTGCACCATGATACCGCATAAAAACGGTCAGTGTGTTATGCTTGACTTGGGTGCAAATACCGAGTGCAGTGCAATAAATTTGGCTGAATTTGCCATTATCGGTAATATTTTGGCAAAACACAGCTTGAATATTGCTCGTCCGCGCATTGCTTTGCTGAATATCGGTGCAGAGGAAATGAAAGGGCGGGAAGAGATTCATCAGGCCGCCAAAATGATAAAAGGCACACATTTGGACTTGAATTTTATCGGATATATAGAACCGCACCAAATCAGTGACGGATATGCTGATGTTGTTGTTTCTGACGGGTTTACCGGCAATATTGCCCTTAAGACAATGGAAGGAACGGCGCGTTTGGTTACCGGTATGTTTAAACAATCGGTGAAGAAATCGTTGTTGGCAAAAATCGGATTACCTTTTCTGCTGCCGGCTCTTATCAGTATGAAAAAAACAATGGATCCGCGCAAATATAACGGTGCAATGTTTGTCGGTTTGAACGGATTGTCTGTAAAAAGCCATGGAGGAACAGATGAGGTTGGTTTTGCGTATGCTATTGATAATGCAGCAAAATTGGTTCGTCAAGATTTTGTTCAGACGATTCGTGATGAAGTGGAACACGTTGATTTAGACGAGTTGTCTCAGGATATTTTGTATGATGTGTATTAGAAGTGAAATTATCGGGTTAGGGCATTGCTTACCGGAAAAAATTTTAACAAATGATGATTTGTCACAAATGGTAGAAACCAGTGATGAGTGGATACGGACACGCACCGGAATCTGTTCTCGCCACATTGCCACTACGGAAACTACTTCGGTAATTGCCGGAAAAGCAGTAGAAAATGCCATCAAAAATGCGGGGTTAACTCCTTCAGACGTGGATGTGTTTATTTTGGCTACCATTACTCCGGATAATACAACTCCGTCTACCGCGGCAAAAATCGCACGTAATCTGGGATTTCGTCACGGTGTTCCGGCGTTTGATATTTCTGCGGCATGTTCAGGTTTTGTGTATGCGTTAACATTGGCCGATAATATGATTCGTCTCGGACAGGCTAAAACGGCAGTAGTTGCCGGCGCTGAGTGCTTGTCTAAAATTGTTGATTGGACTGACCGGAATACCTGCGTTTTGTTTGGTGACGGTGCCGGAGCTGCAGTTTTGCGTGCAGTTGAAGGTGAGGGAACTAATAAGGATACCGGAGTTTTAAGTACGCGCATATATGCTGATGGCGAGCAATACGAGAGTTTGGGAACAAACGGCGGTGTTTCAAGCACCCAATCTTCCGGATTTGTGGTTATGAACGGTAAGGAAGTGTTTAAGCATGCGGTTGTGTGCTTGTCTGAAGCGGCTCAAACCGTTATGAATGATGCCGGTGTTGTAAAGGAAGATGTTGATTGGCTGATTCCGCATCAAGCAAATATACGCATTATAGACAGTGTTGCCGAAAGATTGGAAATTGATAAAGATAAGGTTATTGTGGCTTTGGACCATCACGGAAATACGTCTGCCGCATCAATACCTTTGGCATTATCGGAAAATTATGCATCAGGCCGCATTAAAAAAGGTCAGCTTTTGGTGCTGACGGCAATGGGGGCCGGTTTTACATGGGGCGGTGTTTGCGTTCGCTTGTAATGAAATTTGACTAAAAAAATTATTGTAAAATAAAGAAAAGCAGTATAAAAGTATTGCGTAAACATGGTGAGATGGCAGAGTGGTCGAATGCGGTTGACTCGAAATCAATTGTACGTTTTACCGCGTACCTAGGGTTCAAATCCCTATCTCACCGCCACTTTATTTATAAGCATTTGTTATATCTACTCTTTTTTATCTCATTTTTAAGCACAAAATTGGTGATACAAAAGGGTGATACAACAAATGCTTTCTTTATATCCACATCTGACAATAAGGAATCACACCTATTATGCACGATTCGTTGTGCCTAAACATCTGGTGGAGATTGCCAAACGCAAAAACTTCTTCTATTCTTTATTCACAAAGGACTATTATGAGGCACTGCATAAAGTTAAGGAATATGCCTACAAAACAGATTTGCTCATACAATCCTATGAGAGGAAGTATCAAGAGATGTTGAAACTGCGACACAAACACACCAAGGAAATAAGGTTATGTCTGACCTATACTGAGGTTAAGCATATCTTCGTGCAGTGGTGGTTGGATGTGTTGAAGAAAGTTGAACGATACGAGAGCGACATTAAGTCGGGCAAGAAAACATTTAAGGACTTCTGCTTCTATCGCCCAATTCGCTTGACAGATATGGAGCGACTCGCAGATGTTGAATACGAAACACCTGATGGTGAAACAATTTTTGAAACGCTTATAAAGCAAGATGTTTATGACGGATACAAGGTAAGAACCATTGAAGAAGAACGAATCGCCAATCCGTCAGAAAGTGTGAAGTATAACCAACTATACGATTACATACTCAAAGTATTAAATAAGGATATTGTGAATCGTAATGTTGATAGAGAGTTGGTGGATATTTTGCAGGACAATCCCAATGCAATCATTTATGCCTTTGATAAGAATGATTATGAGATTGTTGGCAACAATGATGAAGATTTGCAAGATGTTTTGGAACGACATAAAGGTGATGAGGACTACGATATCGGTGATATGATGTTTTCTTTGGCAGAACTTGCTGATAAAATGCGTGAATCGGAAGAACTATTGCTCAACTATATAGAATATATTAAGACAGGAAAAGAATATCCAATCTCTATGTATTTTACCACAATACTTGATACAGCAAAGAGTTTGAATAAGAACTATTTGGAGCAAATTGCTGTTAAATCACCAGTATTTGACTACAAGAAGTATTTGCAGATGTGGGAGAAAGAACAGAAACTACAAGGCGTTTCGGCAAAAACAATTTCTTCTCATAAAAATATGCTGCTTCGTATGTTTGAGTTGATGAAATATAAAGGGGTGGATAAAATCTGTAAGCAAGATATTGAGGAACTGGAAAAGAATTTGAAACTATTGCCTGCCAACTTCCAACAAAAATTTAAAGATAGGGATGTTTTTGAAGTTATAAAAGAATGTGGAAATAAAATAAGTGTTCCAAAAATCAGCGACCCCACTATCAGAGGGCACATCAAATTATTCAACACTTTTGCGAACTTCTTATTACAAGAGGAAATCATTTATTCAAATCCTTTCAGCAGATACAAAATTAAGTATGCCAAAGAGAAAAAGCAATCATACGAGCATTTTACCGATGATGAATTAGCAAAAATTTTTAACTACAAAACATATCCTCAATGTGTGGTTAAAGATACTCCGTTATTACATCCTGAATACTTTTGGATACCTTTAATAGCATTATTTATAGGTGCTCGCCTCAATGAACTTTGCCAACTTGATTGTGAGGATATCCAAAAACACGGAGGAATCAGTTGTATCAGTATATCTCCCGATGACAGAGAAACCGTATTGAAGAAAAAAGAAGTGAAACAAACCAAAACGAAAAATACAAGAATAATTCCTATTCCGCAAAAGATTTTGGATATGGGTTTTCTAAAATATGTTACCGATAGAAAGAAACATAATCATAAGAAGTTGTTTAATTTGAAATACAATAAGGATAACAAATACACCAAAGCTGTTGGCAAATGGTTTGCCGATTATTTGGAAAAATTAGGTATTATCGGTGCTACAAAAGTGTTTCACTCGTTTCGCCATAATTTAGCACAGAATATGAAAATGCTTGGTTTTGTTGATTCCTATGCCATAGAGATTGGTGGTTGGAGCAAAAATGACAGGCGTGCCTATTCATCATACAACAATGGTTCAATACCACTGGCAAATCTTAAAGAAGCACTGGATAAACTGGAGTTTCCGATGATTGATTGGGAAAAATTGAAAAATCGCCCAACCGATATGCCAAAGAAACGAGAATATCACAAGTCAAAGATTAAACGTACTAAAAATATACTACTCTTAAAACGAAAATCAGACATTTAAGCGATGATTTATAAAATTTTGATCGTCACACTCCCAATCACAAGAGGAGCACTTTGCAATAAACATTTTTTTTGTTCCATATCGTTTCTCACCTGTTAAAGTATTCATACTTGTTATACATTCTCTTTCAACATAGTCAATATTTAATGTCGGATTATGACAACGCGGACATGTTCGTGTCTTATCATTATTCTTAATTTGTGTTTGAAGAATTCTAACATCTTCCTCAAGTTTATCTAGGCGTTCAATAATTTTTGTGTATTCTTTACACTTTTTAAAAACATCTGCGATTGTATTAAAATCAATACCCATATTTATATCTTCCTATATCTAAATCATGCAATATTACTCAAATATACTTAGAATACAATCTAACTCTTTAATAGTCTTTCTTTTGCTTTGCAACAATTCATTTGAAAATTTTGCAGCGAAGAATTCTCTCAATTTTTCCTCATTACTGTGAGGCAAAGTTATGTTCTTTTCAAGAAAGTATTGTGAAACATAAGAACTTAGTTGACTTTTAAGATTATCTGTATCTATCCCTTCAAGACTTTTTTTAGATTTTCCTAATATCTGTAAGATTACTCCCTCTATTGAAGACGGATTTGAAAAAATAATAATTGGACGTCTTCCTTTATTGTAATTAATATAATCACGATATCTTACCCCATTTAATGCTCCATTCTCTAGTATCCACTCCGCTTCAAGTTTTCTTAAAACGTCATCTTCTATAGGACCTTTTGTTTGGAAGTCTTCATCCAGAATTAAATATATCCTATCAAAATACAATACTTTCAAAACATTGGAGACTTGAGAATTTGCTGTTCCCCCTCTTCCACAAAACACCAGATAAGGTTCAGCATTTGACTCTGGATAGAACCTCCTTATGTGGTCAAAAAATACTCTCTCTGTAAGTTTACCTTCATAAATATAACGGACAACCTTTCTTTTTTCTCTTTTCTTTCCCATTACTATTATCCTCTTATTTTAGGTTTACCATCATATTCACCTGTAATATATTTCATAAAATAATTTTCATCATTTCTAACGCTCTTGATATCATCTAAACGGAATACTTCTGTATTTTGGTGTTCTTTCTCCACAATAAATATTTGAGTCTTCGTTAAATATTGTAAGAACCAAGGATTATGCGTTGTAAATAAAATTTGTGCATTATTGGGATTAGTTTCCTTTTTCATAAACAAATTCAAAATTCTCTCTACCAAATCTACATGCAGACTATTTTCAATTTCATCTGCTATAAGAATTCCTCCTCTATTTAATATATTATTCACTTTAATAAACAAATCTATATAATGCTGCGTACCATCTGACGCATCAATAATAGGTATCTTTGCCTCTTTCTCATTATCTTTATGCACTGTTCCTAATACTTTTGCCATTTTTTCAGATACCAATCCGTTATTATCATCTTCAATTTTTTGTTTAGTTTCTACAACAAAGATATTATCTATGCCTGTATCAATATTATTTAATTCCTTACTCAATTTTGCAATTAAATCCTTATCTTTGTCCAATTGTTCTGCAATTTCAAGCATTGATAAAATAACAGGTTTTGCTGTCCCAAAAAAATGGAATAGTTCAACATTTGATAATATTTCCGCAAATGAGTTTATTTCTATATTTTTCTGCTTAAAATAATTTAACTTCTTAAGAAACGAAAAACACGTAATATTATCAGATAGACGGACCAAATCCGCAGAATTAATTTCAATATCATTTGATGTCTTAACGCTCAAATTGTCTCTTGAGTAAACATCATTATATCTATTTGTCTGTGAATTCAATTTTCGTAATTTTTCTTGTATAATTTTCATATTATTCAAAACAATACTATATTGATATTGAATATCTTTTTCTATGAACTCGCAAGAAAAGGAGGTATTTTCATCTCTATGAAAGAAATGAGGGGCAATTTGTATTTTCTTCATATCGTACGAATTTTCTATAAATGTCGCAAAAGTTACAAATGCCCTAAGAATGTTAGTCTTTCCTGACGCATTAGGACCGACAATGCATCCAATCTTATTAACAAATGATTTTAAAACCTTTTCTGATGTATTATCTATCTTTTGACTTTCATTTATAGAAAAATCAATTATGTTCTCGTCTTTGATAGATAGAAAGTTCTTAATTTTAAAATTTAAAAACATAAAACACCTCATTTTTAACATTTTTTTGTTAAATATAGGTTAGTTTTATCAAAATGTCAATGGTTTTACGAAGCAATTTATTACTCATGCATATTGTTTAGTAATATTGAGGCATACTCCAGCGTTACCGTCTAATATGATTCAAAAATAGTAATATTAAGGTAATATTTTGTTTGACTTTTGAAAAGTAATGTGTATTCTTTAACTATAATATTACCTTTTAAGGAGATTAAAATGAAGTTCTTATACGCTCGTGTTTCCAGTGCCGATGGTTCGCAGAAAATTGACCGCCAAGTGATTGAGGCAGGCAAATATGATGAAGTATTTGAAGATTATGCCTCCGGTGGTTCTACCAATCGCCCTAAATTACAGGAAATGCTGAAATGGATACGAAAAGGCGATGTTGTTGAGGTTCATTCCATTGACCGTTTAGCAAGAAACATTAACGACCTATTACAAATCGTTAAAACTATTACAGAAGAAAGACACGCTGAAATTTATTTCATCAAAGAAAATCTGCGTTTTACTGACGATACGGAAAATCCGTTCAACAAATTAACTCTTCAGATTATCGGAAGTATTGCCGAATTTGAACGCAATATGATTAAAATGCGACAAAAGGAAGGCATAGCGATTGCCAGAGCAAAAGGCGTTTATTCCAAAGAGCGGAGCAAAAAATTGTCTCTTTCGCAACAAAAGGAGTTAAAGCAAGATATTGAAAACAAGGTCCGTGTCTGTGTGATTTTGAAAAAATACGGCATCACCAAACCGACATATTATCGCTATAAAGAAAGTTTCGGATATTAAACTGCCTGTTGTTTGAGAAATTTGTAAAGGGTGGAATAATCAACTTTAAGCATTTTTGCGATTTGTGTTTTGGTGATGTTTTGAGATAAAAGCGTTTTGATTAAATCTGCTTTGCCGGAGAGTTTTGTGTTTTTATTTTTGCTCCCCTTTTTTCTGCCGATGTGCTTGCCTTCAGCACGCAATCTGTCTAAACAACGTTTTGTGCGTTGAAAAATCATTGTGCGTTCAATTTCTGCCGACAGTCCGAAGGCAAAAGCGAGAACTTTAGATTGAATATCAGCACCCAATTTGTAATTATCTTTAATCGTCCAGACCTGATAACCGATATTCATACAGTGATGAAGAATGGACATCACTTGTAAAAGGTTGCGACCTAACCGTGACAGTTCCGTTGCGATGATAATATCATCTTGTTTGATTTTTTTGAGTAATTTTCCGAGTTTTCTTTCATCTAAACTT